>DATKMC010000084.1:0-5207 GCA_035542115.1 Methanomicrobiales archaeon
GCGGTGAAGCCGCTCTCCATGATCAGGGTGTACACCTTCTGGATCTGGTCCCCGGGGTCGGCGGTGACCACCCGCCGGCTCATCCAGTCGCCGACCGTGCCCCGGAGCTCGTGCCGGGTAATGAGGATGGGGAATATCTCCGAGAGGAGGACTGCTCCGAGGATAGTTCCCTGGGGGTCGACCACGGCCGCGCTGTCGGTCCTCGCGTCCCGGATCGCCATCGCCACCTTCTCCAGGGGGTCTGCCGGCGAGACCCGCACGGCGTCCTTGAGGAAGCCCTCCACCGTGACATTGGAGCGGGTATCGGTGATCCGGAGGGCATCGGTGATGTCCACGTAGCCCGCGAGGTGCTTTTTCTCGTCCTTGACATAGACCTCCCTGAACTCGTCGTCCCTGAGTATCTTCCGTGCCCGGGTGACATGGTCGGCGAGGGAGACCACCGGCACCTTCACCATGACGCTCTCGGCGGTTTTCATACGAGGAGGTCCTCCGTCCGGCAGGCCGGGCAGAGCATCACGTTTTCGCTCCGGCGGAGGTCGTCGGACATCGTCCCGCACCGGTCGCAGACCCCCATCTCGAGGACCTCCTCCCGGTTCACGTCGATGAGCTCGGCGAGGATCTCCTCCATGGCGTTTGCAACAGAGAGGATGTCCCTCACCGTGACGATGCCCACGACCTTCTGTCCCTCGACCACGGGGAGCCTCCGCACCTTGTGCTGCACCATCATCTTCGCGGCATCCCCGGCCGACTTCCCCGCGCTGATGGTGATGAGGGGGGAGGACATGGCATCCATGACATTGACATCAGAGGGCTTCCTGTCCTTGGCCACCACCTTGCAGTTGATGTCCTCTTCGGTAATGATTCCGATGGGGAAATTGTTCTCGAGGACGATGCAGCTTCCCACCTCGTCGCGGCACATGGCGAGGGACGCCTGTGCCACCGTGGCATCGGAGCTGATGGTGGTGGGGGGGTATCGCATCACCTCACGGAGGGGGACGCGAGTCTCGAACTGGATGGTAGGCCTTTTCCGGGTCATAGGGATTCCCAGGAACCGAAGGTGTTCGTGGCTTTCGTAAGGTTCACTCTTACTAGGTGCAGGCAGTATAAAAGAATTCTTCTCACCGGGAGAAAACGGGCCCGTTACGGGGGAGAACGGGAGAAAAAAGAGGGGAAGCGCAGGGTGGATTTAATATCCCGGAAGGGCGACATTTCCTGTTAAGCATCCCCATCACCGGGGAGGCCGGGGGAACATGGTAAGCATCTTTGTCAGGACGAGGAAGAAGCTCTCGGGGTTCCTGAAGATCTTCTTCAAGAAGCGCAGGGCGAGGATCGGGATCTACGGCCCGCCGAATGCCGGGAAGACCACCCTGGCGAACCGGATCGTGAGGGACTGGACCGGGGACACCATGGGTGCCGTCTCCGAGATCCCCCACGAGACGAGGCGGGCCCTCCGGAAGGAGAACATCACCATCACGGGGGTGAACGGGGACTCGGTGGACATCGACATAGTGGACACCCCCGGGGTCACCACGAAGATCGACTACCGGGAGTTCATGAGCTTCGGGCTCCCCAAGGAGGAGGCGGTGACCCGGGCCCGGGAGGCCACCGAGGGGGTCGCCGAGGCCATGCACTGGCTCCGGGAGGACATCGACGGGGTCATCTACATGCTCGACTCGACCCTCGATCCCTTCATGCAGGTGAACATCATGATGGTCGGGATCATCGAGTCGAGGAAGCTTCCCGTTATCATCGTCGCGAACAAGATCGACCTCCCCGAGGCGGCCCCGAACCGGATCCGGAGTGCCTTCCCCCAGCACCCGGTGGTGCCCATCTCGAGCCTGGACGGCTCGAACGTGGAACAGCTCTACGAGCTCATAACGGAGAAGTTCGGGTGACGGCCATGCAGGGGATACAGATCGACCTCATATCCGAGGAGCGCCTCGCCCGGCTCACCCCCATGGAAAAGATCCGGCTCATTCTCGACGACGTGAAAAAGGGGAACATCGTGGTCCTCGAGAAGGGCCTCCAACCCGACGAGGCGAGCAAGCTCATCGAGATCACCATGATGGAGATCATGCCCGACGGCTTCACGGGCATCGAGATGGAGACCTACCCGGCGAGGGAGGGGGCAGAGGGGTTCGCAGGGATGTTCTCCCGGATGATGGGGAAGCGCCCCGAGTCCCGGCTCACCGTCATCGGGCCGGCGAACCAGATCAAGATGATCCGGAAGGAGAAGGACCTCATCTCCGCCTGGGTCTCATCCCGGTAAGAGGAAATGCCCCACAAGTGCACGAAGTGCGGACGGGAATTCCAGGACGGGTCCACGGAGATCCTGAAAGGCTGCCCGAGCTGCGGGAGCAAGAAGTTTCTCTACGTCCGGGAGGCCCACCGGCACCGGGACGTCCTCGAGGAGAAGACCATCACCGAGATCGCGAAGGAGACGAAGGAGGAGGTCCTCGAGGTCGTGGAGATCCCGGGCACCCCCGCCGACCCCCGGGGCAGGGTCGAGTCCATCCGGATCCTCGCGCCGGGGAGCTATGAGCTGAACCTAAAGAAGCTCGCCGAAACGGGGGAAATGGTGGTGGGGGTCGGCAAGGACGCGAGCTACCTCGTGGACATCCCCTCCATGGGGAAGAAGGACGAGAAGAAGGAGAAGAAAGGGAAGGGCAGAGAGAAAAAGAAGAAGAGATAGTCCTGTTTTTATCCTTCGGAAATTCGTACCACATTTCCCCCTCCCCCTAGGATCCCCGCCTGTCTCGAACCCCCATCGTATCCCTTGTAAGACGTCTGATCCTGGTCACTGCCGGAGCCGTCCCCGGTGATTCTTCCTCATGATACCACCGGTAAACAGGATTGGCCGGTACCAGGTCCCGGGAAAGAGAGCGTGGTCTCGGCTCCGGTCACGATGGAGGATCCGAGAGCCTAACAGGTCCCCTGCTCTGAGGAGATCAAGTAGGCGAAGGTGCCGGGGCTGTACTGGTTGTTGTACTCGGTCCTGATCCAGTCCGGGCTTCTCGCCGTGCTGGAGATGCGGACCTCGTCGAGGTACCCGCCGAACCCGTTCAAGCCGTCGTTTGACAGGGCGAGCTTGAAACTGTCGGTATTGGAGAGGGTCCGTGAATCTGTGCCGGTCCTTGCCGGTACCCCGTCGTAATAGGTCACAAGCTGGCCGGCGCCCGTTCCTGCCCTCGTCACCGCGAGGTAATGCCAATTGCCATCATTGGACCCAATTTGGATAATAGTATATGCTAGATATATACTCCATTTCTCGCTTGAGGATGTGCCACCGGTCCAGGATGAAGGGTATGAACCATATGTTTGTGCTCGGTAGTTGCCGTCGCCACTGCTTCCAGCGTTGTAGGACGGCCCGGAGTTGGCGCTGTCCCACTGCCATGCCAGCCAGTAGGTACCGGCATTCAGCATGAGGCCTGCCGGTGATCCTGTACCGATGCTGACCGTGTTCCAGGCGCCTGCCGTCGCCGCTGTTGATGCGCTTTCCCATTGTTTGCTGCCCGGCCCTGACGAGTCCGAGTAGATTGCGAGGCGGAAATTGCCCGTCGCATGGGAGTAGAATCTCACCGAATCAATACTTGCGTTGTTATCAGACAATGTTACCTTGGTAGCCTTGGCGTAGCCCTCAATTTTAACATACGTGATCCGCATGTAATATTGATAGTTAAGCAGATATGAACCAGAGTTCCAGGTAGCGTCAAATCCTCCGCTGTATGCTTTAGCGTATTCCTGACCTGTTGCAGTGGTAATATAGTAAAACGACTTGATCTGATTCGTTTGTACAACTATCCAATATGTACCGCCCGTAACATAGTAGGGTGTGACTGGAGCGTCCTGCCATCCAGCGACTATGGCTGTGCTTGCGCTCTGGGTCAGCAAATTGGCAGGTTTCCCGGAACCAGGACTATACAGGGCAACACGCATATACCCCCCTGAAGCGAGCCAATACACACCAATGCTGGTGACGGTGCCTGCCGGTAGGGTAACCGGAAAAGCGCTGACGTAATCTCCATAGAAATTATTCCAGTAGCTGGTTCCTCCAATGGTATTTGTGTAAGCCGGGTAGCTGTTTGTACCTGTCGTCGTGATACCGGCGGTACCTGTAACCGGAGGGGCTGTTGTGTATCCACCGCTGGAACTGGTATATACCTGGATCCCGTTGTCGTTCCCGGCCCAGTTGGATTTCCCGAGGATCTGCTGGTTGGCTCCCCCGCCCCTCACCCAGGATGATGCGGTGAAGGCCCCGGTCCCGAAGTTGAAGGAGGCGTTGTTCCCCATGGAGACGGAGTTGCCCCCGGAAAAGCCGAGGCTCCCGTCGACCTGCCCGGAGGTCTGCCCGGGCGACCCCGCCGGTGTGCCGGTGAGGCTATTTAAGGTGGAGTCGTTCGAGTTCGAGCCGGCCGGCTCCTTCAGGTGCCAGACGCCCACGTAGTTCGAGTCCCAGACGTGGGTGGCATCCTGCTGGTCCGGGGCCTCGGAGTTGTTGTAGTACAGGTAGAGGGTGGTGTTGTCCGAGGAGGAGATGGACGGGGCCTTCACCCAGGCGACGAGGGCACCGGTACTGCTCGTGTAGCTCTCGATCTCGTGGGGGAGCTTCGTCCCCGCCGCATCCGTAAAGAGGATGTCATGGCCATCAGGCAGTGCGCAGGAGGAAAGGGTCGAGTCCGAGGGGAGGCTGATGAGGACCGGAAAGTCGGTCAGGGACCCGGAGACTTTGGTATGGTCGATGGTGATCCTCTTCCGGTAGGTCCAATCGGTGGAGTACCAGGCGGGGGAAACCTGAAGGATGCACCGGGTGAGGTCTGTGGCGAGGAGGACGGTCTCGCCGCCCCACGAGGTATTGGAGATCATCACCACCCGCCTCGGCGTTTTCGGCAACGTGGCGTTCATCTTCATCCCGAGGGAGAAGATGCCGGAGCTCAGGGAGCTCGTGAATCTGGCGGTCTGGTCCACGCCGTCGACGAGGATCTTGAACTGCCCCACGATGAGGGGGTCCCCGCCCTCGTGGGAGATGTAGACGGTCTTCCCCGAGTTCGAGATGAGGCCGGAGAAGGCGGGGATCTGCGTCGGGAGGGGACCGGTGAAGAGGACAAGGACCGCGATGCCCACCGCCAGGACAGCGATGGAGACGAGGATGATGGCGCCGACCACCTCCGAGACGCCGCCCTCCTTCACCTCCTCACCCCCCGGAGGGG
>DATKMC010000085.1:0-3042 GCA_035542115.1 Methanomicrobiales archaeon
GTCCTTGCCTGCGATGGCGCGGGCACGGTCATCGCGACCACGGCGCCCCTCATCCAGGGGATCGGGGGAAGGATGTCCGGCCTCGTCAGCACCTCACCCATCCACGAGGTGATCCAGCGGATCAAATCTGCCGGCGGGTACGTCATCGACCCCGAGGGAGCGGGAATCGACCAGGTGCGGGGTACTGTTGCCGCGTACGATCTCGGATACCGGAAGGTTGCCGTAACGGTCGCCGATCCGGAAACCGCACGGGAGATCCGGCATCTCCATCCGAAGGCCATGATCGTGGCGGTCCATACCACGGGGCTTTCCCGGGAGGAGTCGGAGACGATCGTTGCCCACGCGGATCTCGTAACGGCATGCGCATCACGGCACCTGAGGGAACTCGCCCAGACGGCACTCATCCAGGCGGGGACGGGAATCCCGGTCTTCGGCTTCACCCGGGCAGGGAAGGAGATCATCCTTGCCAGGGTACGCGAGGCGGATGCACCGGCCGTCGTGAAGTTCGATCGGCTGCCCGTTGCCGGGAGCGGGCCGGAACCCCTGCTCTGATGCCCCCGTCCTGCAGCCAGCTTCATGCCCATGCCCTTCCCTTTTTAACCTGAGCGCTCGTTTGAATCAGGGGAACAGTCCATGGATACCATCACCCTCATCGGATTCCTCGCCGGCGGGCTCACCACCGCATCTTTCCTCCCGCAGGTGGTGAGGACGGCGAGGACCCGGTCTGCCCGGGACATCTCGGGGGCCATGCTCCTCGTGTTCCTCGTAGGCCTCTCCCTCTGGACCGTCTACGGGATCCAGGTGGGATCCTCCCCGTTGATCTTCACGAACCTTGCCAGCATCGCTCTCGTCGGGGCCATCCTCGCGATGAAGGTGAGGTTCGGGGACAGGGCATGTGTCCCTCCCCCGGAAAGCGGGATATGATGAACGGATGTCACACGCAGGAACAACGGATGGCTGACATTACGGTCATGGTCATGGAGGTGGTTCCCGGGGTGACCATAACATGACCTACCAGGTATCGATTGCGCGGTGCAGGACCTATGATATTGACGCGGTCCGTTCGGCCGTCGCATCCTCGCTCGGCCCCTTGGGAGAAATGGGCCGGTTCGTCGGGAAGGGTGAGAGGGTCCTCGTGAAGCCGAACCTCCTCGCCTCCCGCTCCCCGGAACAGGCAGTGACCACGCACCCCTCGATCATGCAGGCCGTCGTCGAGGAGGTCCAGCGGGCCGGGGGAGAACCGGTCATCGGGGACTCGCCCGGCGGCCGGAACCTGGGCAATTCCTATGAGCGTCTCCTGCACCGGACGGGGATGACCGGGGTTGCCGAGGCAACCGGGTGCGAGCTGGTCTCCTTCGACGATGCTTCCGTGGAAGTGCCGGCCCCGCAGGCGAATTCCTTCCGGCGGTTCACTGTGGCAAAGGCCGTGACCGGGGCCGATAAAGTCATCGTCGTCCCGAAACTGAAGACCCACCAGCTCACCTACTACACCGGCGCGGTCAAAATCCTGTACGGCTACATCCCAGGGCTTCTCAAGGCCGAGTACCACCTCCACACGGGGGCCGACGCCGAAACCTTCTCCGACCTCCTCCTCGACCTCCACAGCGCCCTGCCGCCTACCCTCTCCATCATGGATGCGGTGGTCGGGATGGAGGGGCAGGGCCCGTCGAACGGCAACCCCCGGCAGATCGGCCTCGTCCTCGCAAGCAAGTCCTGCCCTGCCCTCGACTTCGTGGCATGCTCGGTGATCGGGTTCGACCCGGCGGCGGTTCCGACGGTGAGAAAGGCCGGCGAGCGGGGTGTCGGCCCGAAGGACCCCAACGAGGTGGAGATCCTCGGGGAGAGCATCGGGAATGTCCAGTTGACGGACTTCGAGAAGCCCCGCACCATGATCCTCGCACGGGTACCCCCCTCGGTCATCCACGCGATTGGCTTCCTCGTCGGCTCCCGGCCGAGTATTTCCCGCAGCCGTTGTATCTCCTGCGGGAAGTGCGCCGAGGCCTGCCCCCCGAAGGCCATCCGATGGACCAAGGGCCAGCTCCCCTCGATCCGGTACCGGCACTGCATCCGGTGCTACTGCTGCCAGGAACTCTGCCCGCAGAACGCGGTCGAGGTGGCGTACCCGTGGATACGGAGGGTGCTCGGCGGATAAAGAAGGGTGATCGGCCCCGTATCGGCATATTTATCCCATTTTCGAATTATTGCGGTACTATGGCAGGATGGGTCCGGCCCGATCTTCTTCCCAAGCTGGACCAGGTCAAATCCAACCTGAAGAATTGGAAAACCTTCGACTGGCTCCTTTTCTGGATCATCATTCCAACAATTCTATTCCTCATCTATGCCCTCCCGCAGGAAATAAAGGACGACTGGTTCGTCCTGAACACCGTCAATCCCTGGCGGCTTCAGATTTGGTTCCTGAGCTCCTACACCCATTCCCAGCTGTACCCGCACCTGGTCGGCAACCTCGCCTTCTACTTCGTCGTGCTTTTCATGATCTTCGCCTTCGAGAACAACCGTAACCGGTTCCGCATCATGGCCCTCTGGTCGTTCCTGGCCGTCCCCTTTCTCTCCTCCCTCCTCACCATCATCTTCTGGGGAATGCTCGGCAGGACCACCACCGGCCAGGGGTTCTCTGCCATCGTCGGCGCCCTCCTCGCCTACGCCATGTTCGTCTTCGTGGTCTGGGGAACTCAGGATAAGCCGGAGGTATTCGACCACCCGGAACAATTTCCCGGGACAAAGGCACGTTTCGTGGTTCTCCGGTTCCTGCTTGCCATCATCCTGGTCCTGATCGTCCTCATGGGGATCGTCTCCGGGATTTTCATCGACGCGGGCGGGGCGGTGACGAACGGGATCGCGCACTTCGGGGGATTCATCTCTGGCCTCCTGGTGTTGCTCTTCATCGACATCCGAAGCGGGGAGAGAAGATTTTTCGACGTAACGCTGGGGACGGCCATTCTCATAGGGATCGTGGCGTACCTGTACTACCTGATCCTGATCATTCAGCTCGTAAGAAATGGGTAGCGGGAGGTGGATTTTTCT
>DATKMC010000086.1:0-7395 GCA_035542115.1 Methanomicrobiales archaeon
GAGGCGGTCACCCTCGACTACAATCAAAAACACAAGAAAGAGATCGAGTGCGCCCGAAAAACCTGCATCAAGCTAAAAGTACCGCATAAAATCTTAGATTTAAAAATCCTCAACGAGCTCGCCCCGTCCAGCTTAACAAGAAAGGATTGGAAGGTTCCGGAGGGGCACTACACCGAGGAGTCGATGAAGCAGACGGTGGTCCCGAACCGGAACATGATCTTCCTCTCCCTCGCGGCGGCCCATGCCATCGGGCGGGGCATCCCGCACCTCTTCTACGCGGCCCACTCGGGGGACCATGCCATCTACCCGGACTGCAGGCCGGTCTTCGTGAGCGCCATGGAGACGGCACTGCACCTCTGCGACTGGCACGACCTCACCCTCCATGCCCCGTACCTCCACCTCACCAAGGCCGATATCGTGAAGATCGGGATCAACCTCGGGGTCGACTATTCCCTCACCTGGACCTGCTACCGGGGCGAGGACCGCCCTTGCGGGAAATGCGGGGCCTGCACGGAGAGGCAGGAGGCCTTCAGGGAGGCGGGGATCGCGGATCCGGTGGAGTACCGGTAAAAGAAATAATCAGAACCTGATCCTCGGGACTTCCCTCTCCCGGAGGTTCGCCTCCATGGTCCAGAACCAGGCCTCCCCGTGGGGGACCCGGAAGACGGCGAGCCGGCTCTCGGGGGCGTTCTTCATCGCATCCTTCAGCCAGGGGCGTTCCCGGTAGAGCCGTTCCCCGAAGGATGGGTCGGCCAGGAACTCGACCTTCCCGGCCACCCGCATCATCTTCATGCCGGGACCGGGGGGCGTGCAGAAGCAGAGCTCTACCTTCGGGTTCCTCCTCAGCTGCCGGTACACGTCCTTCGTCGTGCCGGTGTGGTAGTAGAAGCCGGACAGGTCGGCAGTCCACATCGAAAAGGCACGGACCCGGGGCTGGTCGCCATCAACGGTCCCGATAAAGGTAACGGGGTTCTCCTTCGCGAACTTGACGCAGTCTGCAAGATCCATGAGACACCTGAGCTGGAGGTATCCTTCGGGGATGATAAAGGTGCATCCAGACCTGCGGAAAGGCCGTCCCTTAACTCAGCTGCCCTGCAAACCAGAGCGTCATGAAGACGAGGCAGCAGAGGAAAAAGAGCAGGATCCCGAGGATGATGATGCGCTTGTTTTCCATGATCCTTACAAAGCCTTCTCCCTCCGGGACGAAATCCCTTTCCCTGGAAAAAAACCTGCCGGGTCAGGCAGGGGGTGGGGTCTCCTCCCGCCATATCCTCCGGATCCACCTCACCGCGTCGGGCACGAGGAGCCCGGTCGAGGAGGCGAGGAGCACGATCCCCCACTCTGCCGGGCCGAGGGGCACGGTGTCGAAGACCGCCCGGGCCGGCCCCCAGGCCGTGATGAGGAACTGGGACCCGAGGCCGAAGGCAAAGGCTGCCCAGATCCACCGGTTCCGGAAGAGCCCGGGTCCGAGGACCGGCGCGTCCCCCGATCCGCCTGACGAGAGGGCGTAGAATTTCTGGAAGAGGATGATGACCGAGAAGGCCATGGTCCCGGCGACGACCGCCCCCGTGCCCCCGTTCCTGGTGAAGACGGCCAGGGTGACGGCGGCCATGAGGAGCCCGACCGCGAGCATCCCTCCCGCGGTCCCCGGGGTGACGATCCTCTCCTCCGGGTCCCGGGGCGGCCGCTTCATGACGCCGGGGTCCGGGGGGTTCATGGCGAGGGCGAGGGCAGGGGGGCTGTCGGTCACGATGTTCATCCAGAGGATCTGGAGGGGCGTGAGGGGGCTCGCGAGGCCGGCGACGATGGCCGCGAAGATGGTGATGAGCTCCCCGATGTTGCAGGCGATGAGGTACCGCACCGCCCTGAGGATGTTCTCGTAGATCACCCTCCCCTCCCCGACGGCCTGCTGGATGGAAGCGAAGTTGTCGTCGGTGATGACCATGTCGCTCGCCTCCTTCGCCACCTCGGTGCCGGCGATCCCCATGGCGACCCCTATGTCCGCCCGCGAAAGCGCGGGGGCGTCGTTCACCCCGTCGCCTGTCATGGCCACGACCTCCCCCCGGGCCTTCAGGGCGTCCACGATGCGGAGCTTGTGCCCGGGGTCGACCCGGGCGAAGATCCCGATCTCCGCAACCCGCTCCCGTAGGATGTCATCCGTGACCCGGTCCAGCTCGGCGCCGGTCATGGTCTCACCGGGCCCGAGGTCCAGCTCCCGGGCCACCGCAAGGGCGGTGAGGGGGTTGTCCCCGGTGACCATCACCACCCGGATCCCGGCCTCCTGGCAGGCCCTGACCGCGGGCCCGGCCTCCGGGCGGGGGGGGTCCATCATGCCCGCGAGGCCGGTGAAGACGAGATCCCGCTCGACCTCCTCCTCCCCAGGCGGGAGGTCCCGGTACGCGAACCCGAGCACCCGGAGGGATCCCGCGGCCATCTCCGCGTTCTCAGAGAGAATGGACTCCCGCTCAGAAGGAATGAGGTCCCGTTCTGCATTGTCCCTGAGGATCCGGGTGCACCGGGGGAGGAGCACTTCGGGAGCCCCCTTCGTATACGAACGCCGGCGGCCATCCGCGACTCGGACCACGGTCATCATCTTCCGTGCGGAGTCGAAGGGGATCTCCCGGATGAAGGGGTGGGCTGCAAGGAGGCTTCCCTGCGTGAGCCCTGCCTTGGCGGCGAGGACGAGGAGGCATGCCTCGGTGGGATCGCCCAGGATCCCCGCCTTCCCGGTCTCACCATCTACGGAAAGGCCGCTGTTGTTGCAGAGCACCCCGGTCTCCAGGAGGGCCTGCAACCCGGGAATATCACGGGGGACGATGATGGCACCGTCCCGCTCCCGGATGAAATCTCCCCGGATTGCATAGCCTTCCCCCGTAACCCGGAGGAATGTGCCGTTCACGAGGACCCTTCTTGTGGTCATCTCGTTCATGGTGAGCGTTCCGGTCTTGTCGGTGCAGATAACCGTGGCGGCCCCGAGGGTCTCTACCGCGGGGAGCCGCCGGATGATGGCGTGCTTTGCGGCCATCCGCTGCACCCCCAGGGAGAGGGTGATGGTGACGACAGCCGGAAGGCCCTCGGGGATGGCTGCAACGGCGAGGGAGACCGCGACAAGGAACATCCCGAGGGCCGGGAGGCCCTTTGCAAGGCCAACGAGGAAGATCACACCGACCATGGCGAGGGCCGCGGCGGAAAGCTGCTTCCCGAGGTAGGCGAGCTTCACCTGGAGGGGTGTCGCCTCCTCCGGCTCCTCGGCCACCACCTTCGCGATCTTCCCGAGCTCCGTGCGCATCCCGGTAGCGGTGACCACCGCCCTCCCCCTCCCGCGGGTGATGACCGTGCCGAGGAAGACCATGTTCCCGTGGCAGTGGATGGTCTCCTCTGGGTCGCAGACCATGCCTGCATCCTTGGGCACCGGCACAGATTCTCCGGTAAGGGGGGCCTCGTCCGCCTCGAGGGCCACCGTTTCCAGGAGCCTCCCGTCGGCAGGCACCCGGTCCCCCTCCAGGATGAAGATAACGTCCCCGGGCACAAGGTCCCGGGCATCGATCGCCCCCTCGGTTCCGCCGCGGATGACCCGTGCCACGGGGGCGGTCATCTTCTTCAGGGCCTCCAGGGCCTTCTCCGCCCGGTATTCCTGGAGGAAGCCGATGACGCCGTTTAAAAGGATGATGGCCGCGATGGCCGCCGCGTCCAGCCACTCGCCGAGGGCCCCCGAGATGGCGGCGGCGAAGGCGAGGATCACGATGAGGAGGTCGGTGAACTGCCGGGCGAAGAGCCGGAGAGGGCTCTCCCCGGCCTCCTCAGGGAGCCGGTTCGGTCCGTGAAGGGCCAGGCGTACCCGGGCCTCCTCCGGCGGGAGGCCCCTCTCGCCCGACCCGAGCTCCTCGAGGACCCGGCCCGCCGGGTACGTGTGGTACGGGGGGCGGGGAGGGGGAACGGGGGGCAGGGGCTCGGGTTTCACCGGAGAGGAGAATCGGTGGCAGGTGCCTTAAAAATGTGGTGCCGGCGGAACAGGCCGAAGAATGCTGCGGGCGGGGATCGAGCCCGCGATCTCCAGATATCCCAGATGATGGCGCTCCGACGTTCGCAAAAACCCTATGAGTCTGGCGCCCTAACCGGCTAGGCCACCGCAGCATATAGAAAAGGAAATCTGTTTTGATAAAGGTTCTCATACGGTATCCTCCGTCGATGGGATGGCACCGGGCCTGGAGATCACGTCCCACGCACCCGTGTCGCAGGAGTACGGTGAACCACCATGCCCTCTCTGACCGGCTGCGGGAACCTTGTATGCCGGGGCCTGTAACCTTTCCCCCATGAATATCGGAGACCGGTCTTTCGGGCAGGAAAAGGGGCGGGCAGAAAAAAAGTGAAGTTCAGTAACCCCCACCGCCGTAATAGACGGGGGTGGTAGGCATGGTGGTCGGCGGGGTCGTGGTCGACACCGTCGTTGTCGGTGCGAGGGTCACGACCCCGGAGGAGCCCACCACGTACCAGAGGTTGTTGAAGCCGTACCCCTTCGTGTCACCGGGGGCAGTGTCCGCCGAGTAGTAATAGAGGGGCCACCCCATGAAGGTGGTCTGCTGCGTTCCGTCGGGACGGACGAAATCGTCGAAGCTGGACGCGATAAGCGGATCCGGGACCTGGACCGTCGGCGCGGAGAAGGCGGGCCAGATGCTGATGCAGGAACCGGTACAGGCGCTCGTCTTTGTATAGGGGGTATCCTTCAGGAAGTAGTAGAGGGTCATCCCGTTCGAGTCGGTAAGGATCCGGCCGTACCGGGCGTTCGAAACGAGCTTGATGGTGGAGGTGACCGGCATTGGCGTCGGGGTCGGCGTTGCGATGGTGGGCGGCACCGTCGTGGGCACCGGGGTTGCAGGCGGGGCCTGCGGCTGGGTGCAGCCCGCGAGGAGGAGGCCTCCCGCGAGGAGCAGGAGGCAGAGGAACATCGAGAGGTTCTTCATCGGTATCACGTCCTGTGAACGAGGAACTTCCGGAGGCCCGGTTATTTATACCTGTCCCCGGGTTTCAGAAAGTGGAGGGTGGCGCTTCACGAGCCAGGAGCAGAAGACCCCGGCGGCGATGAGGAGGAGGAGGAGGGCGAACTCGGCCATGGAGAAAATGCCGTTTGCTATGATAAGGAGAAGGACGATGCCGAGGTCGAGGGCGAGGGACACGGTTCACCTACCCGGGGGTATCCTCCTGTTCCGGGGAATGAGCTCCCGGGCCTCACTTCCCCGGGTTCCTCCCCTTCGCCTGCCCCGCGAGGTAGGCGTTCACCGCGGAGGTGATGACCGCGACCTCCTTCCCGCCCCGGAGGGAGGCCGCGAGGGTCTGCATCCGGGTCTCCTCCTCCCGGACATACCGCTCGAGGGTGTCGAGCACCCCCTCGTCCGCGAGGAAGTGGGTATGGGTGTTCCCCTTCACGAACTGGGGGTGGCGCATGAGGGCATAGTGGAGCGGGAGCGTGGTCTTCACGCCGAGGATGACGTACTCGTTGATGGCCCGACGCATCCGCTGGATGGCCTCGGGCCGGTCCCCGCCCAAGGCGGTGAGCTTCGAGATGAGGGAGTCGTAGAGAACGGGGATGGAGTACCCCGCGTGGATCCCCGAGTCGAGCCGGATACCGGGCCCGCCCGGCGACCGGTACCGGGTGATCTTCCCCGGGTCGGCCTGGAAGTTCTTCAGGGGGTCCTCGGCATTGATCCGGCACTCGATGGCATGCCCCCGGATGGAGACCTCGTCCTGGGAGAAGGGGATGTCATGGCCGGCGGCAATCGCGATCTGCTGCTTCACGATGTCGATCCCGGTGATCTGCTCGGTGATGGTGTGCTCCACCTGGAGCCGGGTGTTCATCTCCATGAAGAAGTAGTTCCCGCCCGAGTAGAGGAACTCCACCGTGCCTGCGTTCGTGTACCCCGCGGTCTTTGCCACCCGGAGGGCGGACCTCGACATCTTCTCCCTGAGCTCGGGGGTCATGATGGGGCAGGGGGCCTCCTCCACGAGCTTCTGGTGCCGGCGCTGGATGGAGCACTCCCGGTCGTAGAGGTGGACGGTGTGCCCAGAGGAGTCCGCGAGGACCTGGAACTCGATGTGCCGGGGCCGGACGAGGTACTTCTCGATGAAGACCGTGGCGTCCCCGAAGGCCGACTGGGCGATGCGCATGGAGCCGGAGAGGGCCGCCCCGAGCTCGGCGGGGGTGTTCACGATCTGCATGCCGATCCCCCCGCCGCCTGCCGAGGCCTTCACGATGACCGGGTAGCCGATCTCGTCGGCCACCCTCGCTGCCTTCTCCGCCGTGGTGCCTTCCTCGGTCCCGGGGAGGACGGGCACCCCCGCCTTCCTCATCATCCGCTTGGACCCGATCTTGCTCCCCATGGCCTCGATGGTCTTCCAGTGGGGCCCGATGAAGATGAGCCCCTCGGACTCCACGAGCTTCGCAAAGGTCGAGTTCTCGGCGAGGAATCCGTAGCCCGGGTGGATGGCCCCGGCCCCCGCCTTCTTCGCCACCTCAACGATCCGCTCCATGTTCAGGTACGACTTCGAGGGATGGGCCTCGCCGACGCAGAAGGCCTCGTCGGCGTACTTCACGTGGAGGGCGCTCTCGTCCGGCTTCGAGTAGATGGCCACCGTCTCGATGCCCAGCTCCCGGCAGGCCCGCATCACCCGGATCGCGATCTCGCCCCGGTTCGCGATGAGGATCTTCTCGAAGTCGGTCATCGGACCACCAGGAGCACGTCGCCGCTCGCGACCACGTCCCCGGCATCCACGAAGATCTCGGTCACCCGCCCGTCCCTCGGGCTCGCGATGGGGTTCTCCATCTTCATGGCCTCGAGGACCATGAGGGGATCGCCCTTCTTCACCGCCTCGCCCACCCGGACGAGGACCTTTAACACCATGCCCTGCATGTTCGACCGGATCCCGCCCTCCATCTCGCCCTTCGGGGCCTTCGGGGCGGGGGTGCCTCCCTTCGCGACCACGGCCGTACCGGCGACGGAGACGATCCGGACGGAGTACACCTCGCCGTCCACCTCGACCTCCATGGCCGAGGGGATCTCGGGGGCGGAGGAGGCCGCCGTCGCCTGCTTCCGGGGGAAGATCTCCGGCTTCTTCTCCCCCTTCAGGAAGGCCGGGGCCACGGCCGGGTAGATGATGTAGGTGAGGACGTCCTCCTCCTTCTTCACGAGCCCGGCCGCCACCGCCTCCTTCTTCATGCTCTCGTAGATGGGTTCAAGGAGATCGGCGGGCCGGACGGTCACCACCTCGTCGTCCCCGATGATCCTCCGCCGTACCTCCTCGTTCACCGGCCCGGGGGGCTTCCCATAGAGGCCGTGGAGGTAGTCCCTCACCTCCTTCGTCACGTTCGCGTACCGGTCCCCGCCGATGAGGACGTTGAAT
>DATKMC010000087.1:0-21452 GCA_035542115.1 Methanomicrobiales archaeon
GTAGATGACCTCGGCGATGGGCCCGGCATAGGGGGTGACCCCCTCGACCCCCTCGGGGACGAACTTCGTCTTCCCGATCTCCGCCGTCCGCTTCTGGAAGTACCGGTCGCTGGACTCCCCGCCGCTCATGACCCCGATGGACCCCATGCCCCGGTACTGCTTGAACCGCCGGCCCTTCATGACGACGATCCTCCCGGGCGATTCGTCGGTCCCGGCGAAGAGGGATCCGATCATGACGCTGTCGGCCCCGGCGGCCATGGCCTTCGCGATGTCCCCGGAGTACCGGATACCCCCGTCGGCGATGACCGGGACACCCTGCTCCCGGGCCACCTCGGCCACCTCGGCAACGGCCGTGACCTGCGGCACCCCGACGCCGGCCACGATCCTCGTCGTGCAGATGGAGCCCGGGCCGATCCCGACCTTCAGGCCGTCCACGTGGGAGGCGAGGTCCTCCGCCGCCTGCCGGGTCGCGATGTTCCCGGCCACCACGTCGATCTCCAGGCTCTCCCGGATGTCCTTCACCGCCTGGACGACCTTCAGGTTATGGCCATGGGCGCAGTCCACCACGAGGCCGTCGGCCCCCGCGTCGGCGAGCATGCCGGCCCGGGGGAAGTCGAAGGGCCCCACCGCCGCCGCGACCCTGAGGTTCCCCTGCCGGTCCCGGTTCGCCTGCGGGTACTGGTGCTTGTGGAGGATGTCCTGCATGGTGATGATCCCGAAGAGGGTCCCGTCCTTCCCGACGACCGGGAGCCGCTCCACCTTCCGGTCGTACATAACCCCCAGGGCCTCCTCCATGGTGATGCTTTCCTTGGCCGTGATGGGCCTTTTTGTCATGAACTGCTGGATATTCTCTGTCCCCTTCTTCCTGGCGATGCCCCGGATATCCCGCCGGCTCACGATGCCGATGACGCGTTTCCCCTTCATCACGGGAACCCCGCTGATCTGGTGCTCGTTCATGAGCCTCTCGACATCGGCGACGGTCGCGTCGGTCCCGACGGAGATGACGTTCCTCTGGATGAGGTCCTCGGCATGCTTGACGGCCCGGACCTCCTCCACCTCGCGCTGGGCGGGGAGGTTCCGGTGGATCACCCCGATCCCCCCCGCCCGGGCCATGGCGATGGCCACCCCGGCCTCGGTGACCGTGTCCATGGCCGCCGATACGAGGGGGATGTTCAGGGGGAGGGAGCGGGAGAACCTGGACCGGACGTCCGCCTGGTCCGGCTCGATGGAGGACGCGGCAGGCACGAGGAGCACATCGTCGAAGGTGATGGCAAGGGGCATTTCAAGCTTTTCGATGAACATGGTATCACCCGATCATCCTGAGCGCTTTCTCCACGAGGGCGGGCTCGATGGTGGCCGACCGGTCACCGCCGCAGACCATCCCCCGGACCCCGATGATATCGGGGTTGATCCGCTTGAGGGTCGCGATGTCCTCGAACCTGAGGGAGCCCGCGAGGGCGGTGCGGAGGCCGGAGTCCCGGTTCGCGTCGGTGAAGTCAGCGAGGGCCCGCTCGTCCATGAAGTCGAAGGTGCTCTTCCCGTCCTTGAGGCCGGTGTCGATCATGGCCACGTCGGCCCCGCAGTCGGCGGCAAGGCAGGCCGCCTCGGCTGGGGGGATGGTCCCGAGCCGTACGAAGTCGGAATACGCGGCGATGACCACGTTCTTCTCGGGGAACTCCTCCTTCACCGCCCGGACCACCGCGGCGATGACCTCCCGGGCCCGGTCCCGCCCGGAGAACTTAAGGCCGATCTTGATGTAGTCGGCGCCGGCACAGGCGGCCCCGTAGGCGGCGAGGGCCGCGCTCCCCGGCCGGCAATCGAAGTCACCGATGGCCGCGCTCACGGGCTTCTCGGTCATGCCCTTCACGGCACGGATGACCCAGGGAAAGTTAGCCCCGAGGGAGCCCTCGGCAGGCCTCTTCACATCGATGATGTCAGCGGCGAGGGATCGGGACGCCTCCTCGATGGAGCACGGGCTGACAAGGAGGAACATGGAAGATGGTGGTACGTCGTGGTTAATAGGGATTGCTGTTTCCCCGGAGGGCATCAGCCCGGAGGGAGAACCGCCGGGGCGAAGACCCGGTGGGGACCCGGAGGGCATCAGCCCGGAGGGAGAACCGCCGGGGCGAAGACCCGGTGGAGCGGGGCCCGTGCCCGGGGGAGCAGGGTGGGGCCGGCCACTCAGAGCGCGTCCCCGGCCCTTCCCCTCTGCAGCTTCATCGCCACCACCGTGCCGAGCCCGACGAGGGAGAGGACGAGGGCAGGGATCTCCAGGCCCGCGAAGACGTACGCGAAGGGCCAGAGGAACTCCACGACGTACCCGGTGAAGTATGCGATGGAAAAGGCCGGGAGGTAATCGGCGAAGTCGAGGATGGCGACGATGGTCGCGATGATGATGATGAAGATGATGATGGGGTTGATGGCGTTCCTATTCACCGCCATGAGGATGGACCCCATGGTCACCCCGCAGAGGATCTCAAGGACGAGGGAGAGGATCTCCTTTCCCGGCATGGATGGCATGGTCAAACCTCCGGGTATCCATCTCCTCTCTTATATCGTTTCCCACCCGTCGGGCCCGGGATCCCGCGCCGGAATCTCGCTCGCCCCCATGCCCCTGCGTCATCCTCGGGCTCACGCCATCCGGGTTCACCACCGGGGCTTCATCGTCGGTCGCCACCAGTCCTCCGGCCTGGCGGTTCTCGCTCGGGCTTTTTCCCTCGCTCTCTCCCTCGGGCTGATGCCCTCCGGACGCCTCACCGGGGAATCCCATCGCTTATATCCTTTTGAGCTGCACCCCTTCCCATGGATATCGTCCTCGCCCTGGACCTCATGGGCGGGCAGGTCGTCCATGGCGCGAGGGGCGAGAGGGCGAAGTACCGGCCCCTCCTCCTTCCCGGGATGCCCTCCTCCGAACCCGAGGCCGTCGTTTCCGCCATCTCGCCACGGTACCTGTATATCGCCGACCTGGACCGGATCATGGGAAGGGGGGACCATGACGGGCCTGTCCGTGCCTGTGCTTGCCTGGCCGAACGAGTGTTCCTCGACCGGGGCATCCGGTCGCCGGAGGACTACCTCGCCGGGGAGAACGTCGTGAACGTCGTCGGGACCGAGACCGGGGGCCCGGACCTCTCCCGCTACCCGGGCGGGTTCCTCTCGGTTGACGTAAGGGACGGCAGGGTCATCCCCCGGGGGGAGGACCCCCTCGAGGTCCTCGGGGAGGCAGGTCTGTGGGCCTTCGAGGGGTGCATCCTCCTCAATCTCGGGCAGGTGGGGACGGGGGCGGGGCTCCCGGCCGGGCTCGGAGATATCCGGGAAGCCTACGGGAAAACCCTCTTCTACGGCGGCGGGGTCGGGTCGGCGGAGGACCTCGAACGGCTCCGGGAGGCAGGCTTCGACGGGGCCATCGTGGCGACCGGCGTCCACCGGGGCGTCATCCCCCTTGAATGGGTGAGGAGGGGATCCTTCTGCTGATCACCATCGAGGGGATCGACGGGAGCGGGAAGAGCACCCTCCTCTCGGCCCTCAGGGAGTCCCTGCAGGACCTGGACCCGGTCTTCACGAGGGAGCCGGGCTCCACCTGGGTCGGGGAGGCGGTGAGGCGGGCCATCGCCGAGCGGGCGGACCCAGTCACCGAGGCCCTCCTCTTCGTGGCAGACCATGCCGCTCACCTGGCCACCGTCGTGCGCCCGGCCCTTGACAGGGGCCGGCTCGTCATCTCGGACCGGTATACCGACAGCAGGTACGCGTACCAGGCGGTCATGCTCGAGGGGCGGATCCCGGATCCCCTCGGGTGGCTCCGGGCGGTCCATGGGGGGTGGACCATCGTCCCGGACCGGACCTTCCTCCTCCTCATCCCCGTGGAGGAGGCGATCCGAAGGCTCCCCGCGGAGAAGCGGCGGGACCACTTCGAGGACGGGTCCTTCCTCGAGAAGGTCCACCGGAACTACCTCGCCCTCGCGGAATCCGAGCCGGAGCGGTTCGTCGCCGTGGACGCTCTCCTCCCGCCTGGGGAGATCCAGAAATTCGTCGGGGAGGAGATCAGGCGGATCGCTCGACGGCCACGATCACGTCGCCGAAGGTGACGACATCCACGTCCTTTCCCCCGAGGGTATAGGAGAAGCAGGTCGTGAAGGCCCCGGCAGGCACCGGGACCTTCGCCCCGCCGAGGGCGATTGTCGCGGGAGGGTGCTCCAGGGACTCGGGGGGGAGGCTCCTGATCGCCTCCATGAAGGCCCGGGCCTTTCCCTTGAAGGCAGGTCCGACGACCCCCATGTTGAACTTCACCTCCCCCGCCCGGCGCTCGAGCCGGGGCTCCTCCGCCCTCCAGCTGATGCTGGCGTTGAGGGCCCTCGCGGCATCGCCGCCGTCCTCCACGGGCGCCTTCGTGTACACGGTCAGCCTCCCGAAGGGGGCGTTCAGGGCCATGCCATGGTCGTGCTTCCAGGTCCTGAGGCCCGAGACAATCCGGACGACGAGGTCTCCCTGCTCCCGTGCGGGGACATCGAGATATTCGAACCTGACCCAGGGCTCCCTGTGCACTGACCGCCCCCTTAGCAGGTGGTAGCACTCCTCAGCGAAGTGGGGGAGGAAGGGGGCGAGCATCCTGAGGAGTGCGTCGAGGGTGATGGAGAGGGCCGCGGCGGCGCTCTCCCTCCCGGGCCCCTCGCCGTACAGGCGGCCCTTGACGAGCTCGATGTACTCGTCGGCGAGGACATCCCAGGCGAACTCCCGGATGGCTTTTAATGCCTGGTCGAAGGCAGAGGAGTCCATGGCGGCGGTGACCGCCGAGACGGTCCCCGACAGCCGGTCGAGGACCCAGCGGTCGGCGGGGGCGGTGACCTGCCCGGGCAGGTACTCCAGGTCCTCGATCTTCGGGAGGATGAACCGGACGATGTTCCAGAGCTTGGTCTGGAGCCGGGAAGCGGCGACGACATCGTTCCAGTTGAACATGATGTCCGAGCCGGTCGCGGCCCCCGAGGCGGCCCACTGCCTGAAGGAGTCGGCACCGTGCTTCCCCAGGATCTCCTCGGGCTGGATGATGTTCCCCCGGCTCTTGGACATCTTGAAGCCGTCCTCGCCGAGGACCATGCCGTTCACGAGGATGCTGTCCCAGGGCTTCTGCCCGGTGAGGGCCACCGATCGGAGGATGGTGTAGCAGGCCCAGGTCCGGATGATGTCATGCCCCTGGGGCCGGAGCTGGGCGGGGAAGAGGGGCGGCGTGGTGGTCCCGTCCCAGCCGGTGACGTGGAGGACCGAGATGGAGGAGTCCATCCAGGTGTCGAGGACGTCCTCCTCGGGGGTGAACTTCGTCCCGCCGCACATCGGGCAGGGGGCCTTCGGCTTCGTGAGGGTGGGATCCACGGGAATCTCCTCGGGCGTGGGGAGGATCATCTCGCCGCAGGCGTCGCAGAACCAGACCGGGATGGGCGTCGCAAAGATCCGCTGCCGGGAGATGCACCAGTCCCACTCCATCGTGGCGACCCAGTTCTCAAGCCGGCTCCTCATGTGCTCGGGTATCCAGGTCACTTCCCGGGCGGCCTCCAGTATCTCGTCCTGCTTCACCCTGATGAACCACTGCCGCTCCGAGAGGATCTCAATGGGGGTCTTGCACCGCCAGCAGGTCCCCACCCGCTGGGTGATCTGCTTCCCCCCGACGAGGAGGCCTGCCTTCTCCATGTCCGCGACGATGGCCTCCCTCGCCTCCCCGACGGCCATACCCTCGTACTTCCCGGCGATGGCGGTCATCCTCCCCCGCCGGTCGATGGCCTTCCTCAGTGGGAGGCCGTACTCCTTCCACCAGTGGACGTCCTGCTTGTCCCCGAAGGTGCAGATCATGACGGCGCCCGTCCCGAAGCTCGGGTCCACCGCCGTGTCCCGGATGACCGGCACCCGTTGCCCGAAGAAAGGGACGGTAAGCTCCTTCCCCTTGAGCCGGGCGAACCGCTCGTCGTCGGGGTGGACCGCCACGGCGACGCAGGCCGCGAGGAGCTCGGGCCGGGTCGTCGCGATCTCGACCCCGTCGAAGAGGAAGGTGGTGAGGGTGGTCTCCCGCTCCTGGTACGTCACCTCGGCGAAGGCGATGGCGGTCCCGCACCGGATGCAGAAGTTCACCGGGTGCTCGGCCCGGTAGATATACCCGTCGTGGAACATCCGGAGAAAGGACTTCTGGGTCTTCCCGAAGTACTCGGGACGCATGGTGATGTACTCGTTGGACCAGTCGATGGAGAAGCCCAGCCGGCGGAGGGTGGTCCGCATCTGCCCGATGTTCCTCTCGGTGAGCTCCCGGCACATCCGCCGGAACTCCTCACGGGAGACATCGTTCTTCGTGATGCCATGGATCTCCTCCACCTTCACCTCGGTGGGGAGGCCGTGGCAGTCCCAGCCCTGGGGGAACATGACATTGTACCCCTGCATCCGCCGGTACCGGGCGATGAAGTCGATATAGCACCAGTTCAGGGCATTCCCGATGTGAAAGTTCCCCGTCGGGTAGGGTGGCGGGGTATCGATGACGAACTGGGGCTTGGCCGACCGGCGGTCGAAGTAGTTCTCCTCGTCCCGCCAGGCCTTCTGCCACCGGGCCTCGACCTCGGTGAAGTCATAGTGCTTGGGGATCTCGCTTGAAGGGGCCAATTTCCGCCGTCCGCGCTCTTTGTTCCAATTCTCTTGGATCTCAAGGAAAAAATACCTTTCATTCTGTCCCGAAGGGACACCATCACCGGAGGTGATGTGCTGTCCCGAAGGGACTCTATCGCCGGAGGTGATGCGCTGTCCCGAAGGGACTCTATCGCCGGAGGTGATGTGCTGTCCCGAAGGGACACCGTCGCCGGAGGTGACGTGTCGGACCGGAGCAAGAGAGACCTTCCCGCCGGCGGAGGGAGCGTTCGGACGGGCGTGGCGGACCCTCGCCCAGTGCCTGGGCGGGCCAGGACAGGCATCCCCCCGGTCGGCGGGGCGGTCGGGGAAAAACGGTGATCCACGCCCGGTTCGGCCGGAAAGCCACCCCGGGGAGATTTCGTCATGTTTTTATAGGTCGGCGTGGTTTTCCCTGTGATAGCCTATGGTGGATCTTGTCGGGATTCTTACGGAACAGACGCGGGCGACCTTTGGCATCCTCCCCTACCTCGTCGCGGCCATCATCGTCCTCCTCATCGGGTGGGTCATCGGCCGGGTGCTCGGGAAGGTCGTCAGGGTCCTCTTCGAGAAGAGCGGGATCGATGCCTATGTCCTCAGCTCCCCGATTGGCGGGAGCTTCAAAAAGGTCGGGATCACCCTGGGGTACGTCGCGGATATCATCGTACGGATCTTCGTGTACCTCCTCGCCATCATGGTCGCGGCGGACATCCTTGGCATCAATGCCCTGACCGAGTTCATCGGGAAGGCGGTGAGCTACGTGCCGAACCTCGTGCTCTTCGGCATCATCCTCCTCGTGGGGTTCATCCTCATCGACTACCTCTCCATGGTGCTCGAGAAGCTCTACGGGCAGCTGGCCCTCTTCTCCCTCGTGAACATCGGCCTCCGGCTCTTCCTCTACTTCGTGGTCATCGTCCTCGCCCTCTCCCAGCTGGGGATGGACCTCACCATCGTGTACACCTTCGTGACACCAGTCGCGTGGGGGATCGGGATCGGCATCGGTGCCGGCATCGCCATTCTCCTCGGGTTCGGCCTGAAGGATCGGGCGCCCCAGATGCTGGACCAGATCATCACGGAACTCAGGAAATAATCCCCCCTCTTTTTCCACGGAAGCAGCTCCCTGCGAGGTCACGGGCTGCCCGGATACCAAAAAGGATTATTCTCATGCCGGAGAGACCTGAGAGAATGATGGAGCCCCCGGAGGACACCGCACCGGCGACGGGAGGAGGAGCCGGGGCCCCGGAGCTCCGGGACCGGTTCATGCGGCAGGTCGGGCTCGTCATGGCCCTCCTCTTCACGGCGATATGCATCGGTGCCGCCCCGTACATCCAGCCGCCCATCATCCTCTCCATCCTCGTCATCCTCTTCTCGGGGATCCTGTACCTCATCCGGGGGACAAGGTCCCTCTCCATCTCCACCATCATCCTCGCCCTCCTCTACGGCCTCGGGTGGCTCCCCCTCCTCATCTTCGTGACCACCCTCGGGATCGTCGCTATGGGGGAGATCGCGTACCGGGCGGCAAAGGGGGGCCACCACCGGTACCTCACCTACTTTGCCGCCGCCTCGGCCGGGGGGGCCCTCGCCATGCTCTGGACGGGGAACCGGGACCCCCTCCTCCTCCTCCTCGGGGTCGTCGTCGCGGTGCTCCTCAAGTCCGTCCTGGGGGAGCGGAACGATGTCCTTATGATCGAAGGGCTCGGGGTGGCCATGACCATGTACCTCTTCCAGGACCTGAACTACCCGGTCCCGGACCGGCTCCTCATTACCGCCATCGTCGTCGCCTTCACCTTCGCCTTCTTCGCGTACCGGTTCCGGGTCGCGGACGTGAGCGGCCTCTTCTCGGGTGCCCTCGTGGGAATCCTCCTCATCGTCTTCACGGGGGACGTGCGGTGGTTCGTCGTCATGCTCGCCTTCCTCGTCATAGGCTCGGCGGCCACCCGGTACCGGTTCGACCTGAAGGCAGAGGCGGGGATCGCTGAGACCCACGGGGGCATGCGGGGGTACGTGAATGTCTTTGCAAACGGCCTCGTGGGGATGGTCGCGGCGGTCCTCTACGGCCTCTCCGGCGGGGACCCCCTCTTCCTCGCCCTCTTCCTCGGGAGCGTCGCCACGGCGGCGGCGGACACCATGGGCGGCGAGATAGGCATGACCTCGCACGAGCCCGTCCTCATCACGACCCTGAAACCCGTCCCGAAGGGAACGAACGGGGGGGTCACCCTCCTCGGGGAGGCGGCATCCCTTGCCGCGTCGGCGCTCATCGCCCTCACCGCGTACCTCCTCGGGCTCGGGAGCATCCCCCTCCTCCTCGCGGCAGTCCTCGCCGGCTTCCTCGGGGCGAACGTGGACAGCCTCGTGGGGGCGCTCCTCGAGAACCAGGGGGTCATCGGGAACGCCGGGACGAATCTCGTAGCAACCCTCTCGGGCGGCCTCATCGCCGCGGGGCTCTTCCTCCTGCTCGGTTAAAACGAGATCTTTCCCCCGGCACTCTGCCACGATGCCGGTTTACTGGTACCGGCGCCCTCAGTACCGGTACCACCGGCCCTTCTCATCGAATTCCCCGGCGGCCGGGGCGGAGGGCGCCGCGGAGACCGCCCGCCGGAAGTAGCAGGCCTTGAAGGTCAGGAGGAGGGTCGCCCCGAGGGCCACGGCGGCAAACCCGATGGCCGCCCCGGCCTCGAGGCCCGGGACCCCGATGAGGTTCACAAGATCGGGGGCGGTCATGTTGTGGAAGAGGGCCGTCTGGTTCGCCTCCATGAAGGGCTGGATCCGGTCGGCGATGATGAAGGACCAGAGGAAAACGGCGAAGAAGAGGCCGAGGAGTCCCACCGCGAGGTTCACGAGATAGAAGGAGAGGGCCCTCCCCGGTCTCCCGAGGACGAACTCCACCGATCGCCGTATGGAGTCAAGGACCTTCCGGTCCTCGAAGACCGCCGCTGTGTCAGAGAAGAAGGTGAAAAAGGCAAAGGGGATGCCGACCCCGAGGACCGCCACCGGGAGGAACTCGAGGGGGGTCCCTCCCAGAAGGGTGAAGGGGACGAGAAGGAGGAGGACCGTGACAAAACCCGCGGCCACGATGACCGCCGCCGCGAGGAGGATCGTGAAGTAGTACCTTGCGCCGGACTCGAGGTACCCGCGGAGGCCGGCACCATCGGCCCTGATCACCCCGTAGGTTCCCCCGAGGAAGAAGGGGAGGGCGCAGAGGCCGAGGAATCCGATCCTCGCCCCGAGGGTGGTGTCCCCCGCAGCGGGGATGAGGAGGTCGAGGGCAAAGAGGGCCCCCAGGTAGAGCCCGGTGATCCAGAGCACCGGCGTGTCGGCCATCCGGGCCAGGGCCTCCCTCAGGGAGTCGCGGATCATGTCTGCCCCTACCTGTTCCTCGGCATGGCCACGATCTCCCGCACCTGGAGGTCGAAGAAGGAAGCCGTGTGGGCCGGGCGGATGACGCAGACGGTATCGGCCCCGCTCACAGTCCCCCCGACAGCAACGACCTCTTCGTCCACGGGGATGGCCCCCTGGTCGGCCGCGATGAGGGTGCACTCCACCGCCACCTTGAGGCCAACCGCGACGGTCCGGCGGAGGGCCTCGGCGATGGCCTCGGTCCTCGACCCGCCGCCGACCCGCTGCGCCCGGGAGAGGGCGCGCTCGAGGCCGGAGAGGGCATGGGTGCCGGTGACGATCCGGACCCCCGCGGCCCGGAGGGCCTCCGCCGCCTTCTCCTGGAACTCCCAGGCGCCGGGCTTCTCGAAGCCCACGACATGGGTCACCACGATGAGCTCGAGCCCCGTCCCCTTCACCGCGTCCAGGAAGGCGAGGGCCGTGGACCCGCCTGTGGAGGCGACGAGGATCCGCCGTATCTGCAGGGCCGTTGCCCGCTCCACGGCCATCCGGGCCGCATCGCCCGTGTTCCCGGGGCCGGGCCGATCAAAATAATAAATATCCCTTCTCGTGTAACTCATGGTATCTAGTACGAGCGTTCTCTTCCATGAAAAGGATGGCTATGTTCATGCCGGCGCATGCAGGAGACCCGGCTACCGAAGGTGACAGGTCATGATCACCCTTGCCCTCGCAGGAAAGCCCAACTGTGGCAAATCGACATTTTTCAAGGCCGCGACCCTCGCGAACGTGCCCATCGCGAACTACCCCTTCACGACCATCGACGCCAACCACGGGGTCGCTTACGTCCGCTCCCCCTGCGTCTGCCGGGGGCTCGGCCTCTCCTGCGGTCACTGCACCGACGGGGTACGGTTCATCCCCATCGGCCTCATCGACGTGGCGGGCCTCGTGCCCGAGGCCCACAAGGGGCGCGGCCTCGGGAACCAGTTCCTGGACCACCTCAGGCAGGCCGACGCCATCCTCCACATCCTGGACGCGAGCGGCTCCACGGATACCGAGGGGAACCCCGTCGGGGCCGGAAGCCACGACCCGGCCGGCGACATCGAGTTCCTCGAGTACGAGATGTCCATGTGGCTCTACGGGATCCTGGACAAGCACCGGTCCAAGATCCAGCGGCAGGCCCAGGCAAAGGCCTCCTCCATGGCCCATGCCATCGCCGAGCTCATCGCCGGCCTCGGTTTCACCCTCGAGCAGGTGCGGGCCGTGGAGCTCGAGACCGGTCTCGACCTCGCCCATGCCGGTGAGCAGGATCTCGCCCGGTTCTGCCGGCGGCTCCTCGCCCTTGCAAAGCCCATGATGCTCGTGGGCAACCGGGTGGACGAGGCCCCCGACGCCATCGTGGAGGGGCTCCGGGCCCGGGGGGTCAGGCTCGCCACGGCCGCCGGGGAGCTCGCCCTCAGGAACGCGGCCGCGGCCGGCCTCGTGAAATACCTCCCCGGGGATCCATCCTTCTCCCTCCTGAAGCCGGAGGCCCTGAACCCGGCCCAGAAGGCGGGGCTCGGGAAGATCGCGGCGGTCATGGAGAAGTTCGGCGGGACGGGGGTACAGGTGGCCCTGAACCACGCGGTCTTCTCCCTCCTCAACCTCATGGTGGTCTACCCCGTGGAGGACGAGCACAAGTACGCCGACGGGAAGGGCCGGGTCCTCCCCGATGCCTTCCTCATGAAGAAGGGCTCGACCCCCCGGGACCTGGCCTTCCGGGTGCACACCGACATCGGCGAGGGGTTCCTCTACGCGGTGGACGCCCGGACGAAGATGCGTGTGAAGGACACCCACCCGCTGAAGGATGGGGATATCATCAAGATCGTTTCCACGAAGCGCTAGGAACTCTCCACGAAGCGCCAGGGCCCCGGTTCCCCCGCCGAAGCCGGGAACACCAGCAACTATTTAACGCGGACATTCAAACCTCCGGTTTACGTATGGCAGGGGAGATCTACCAGGCCCAGGTCATCAGGAGTTTCTTCGAGACCATCACCGGGCCTGACCGGAACCTGACCCGGATCTACATGTGCGTTATCAGCCTCGCGAAGCTCCGGATGGAGCCCCCCGAGAAACTGAAGGAGCTCCTCGACCAGCTCAGGAGGTCCCGGGAGAAGAAGGAGCTCTCCGTGGACATCCTCGACTACGTCTGCAACGCGGCCATCGAGCTTGAGCTCTCCGCCGTCCAGACCGCCTTCGGGGTCACGGAGATGGCAAAGGCCGCCCAGGACTTTGAGAAGATCAGCCTCGACTCCCTCTGATCCCCCGTTTTCCGTCCTCCCCTCCCAGCCCTCCCCCGCTCACTTCCGAAGTGACCTCTGGTACGTGGCGAGGAGCTGGAGGACGTACTTCTCCTGTTCCTCGAGGGCCCCTTCGTCGTCAGGTGAGGATGCGAGGGCCGCGGCATAGAGGATGACGAGGGCATTTGTCAGCTGGAAGAGGTCGGGGTCCGTGACAGGGGCCGACGGGTCGATGATCCCGAAGGGCAGGTCCGGCTTCGTGAAGAGGAAGGGGAGCTTCGCGTCGAACCGGGCCTTGTCGAGGGCCTCCGCCCGCTCCCTGACGATCCGAAGGGCGGTCCCGAGCACGGGAGGGACCGGCCGGCCCTCGAGGAGCCTGAGCGCCTGGTCGCACCGGGTGACCGCGTCATGGTAGATCCCCAGCTTGTAGGAGAGGAAGGCGAAGGCGATCTGGTGCCCCGCCTGCTCCGGAAGGGCCGCAAAGGCCGGCCTGACCCGTTCGAGGTACTCGGAGAGGGACTTGTCCATGGGAACACCTCACGCTCCCTTTGTCACGGGAAACCTCTTCTCGAGCCGGATCACGAGGGCGGTGAGGGTCGTGGCATAGACGAGCTGCATGGCGAGCCCCGGAGCCGTCTCCAGGGGGAAGACGAAGATGAGGACCGCGAAGATGGGCACAGCGAGGGAGACGATGTCCTTCTTCGGCCGGAGAAAGGCCATCACCGAGATGGCAATGGAACCGAGGACGCACCCGAGGGAACCGAAGGAGAGGAAGGGCGGCTGGAAGGGGAGGACGAGGCCCGCGAGGATCCCTCCCCAGGCGAGGAGGGGGACGATGATCCACCGGCGCCAGCCGGAGAGGAGAGAGGACCCTTCAGCCATGACTTATCCTTCGCATTTCCCGATGAACAAGATTGTGGTTTCTGCAGGGTCCCGGTTAGCCCCGGAGGGTCACCGCCCCCGTCGCAGGTTCCTCAACCGGCAGGGGCAGGGCCGGGTGCCGCGATCCTGTCCGATCCTCCCGAGAGAGCGGTCACGCGCTCCTCCAGATCCCGGAATGAGGCCTGCACCCGTGCCTGGAGCTCCGGGCCGCCCGCCCTCAGCTGGTCCAGCCGTTCCCGCGCCCGGGCGATCCGCTTCTCCAGAGGCTCTGCTTCCTTCAGGAGTTCCCTCTCCCTCTGGAGTGCGGGGCGGGCATGGACTGCCTCCCGGGCGGTGTCGATCCCTGCAGACAGGGCGGAGAACATCAGGGAGAGGTCCCGCACCTCCGTGGCGAGGCGCCCGGTCTCCCCGAGGATGTCCGTCTCCTCCCGGTTCTTCGGGACGAGGTCCCCCGAGGCGGCCAGGGCAGAAAGGGCCTCCTGCCCCCGGGCGAGGATCCCCTCCGTGACGTCCGGGGGGAAGGGAAGCTCCTGCCCGAGGAGCGACAGGGCCTCGTGGAGGAACCGGGCGGCCTCGCGGTCCCTCTTCCGGGAGGCGATCTTCTCCCCCTTCCCCAGGAGATGGATGGCGGTGGCCGCGGTGCCCCGGAAGCGGCGCCCCACCGCGTCGCGCTCCTCCTCGAGGCCCCGGATCCGGGCGAGCTCCCCCTCGCAGGCCCGGTACTCCGTGCTCTTTCCGAGCTCCCCGAGGGCCTGGCGCACCGATGCCAGGGAGGCCTCAGATGCCGCGAGTTCCCCCTCGAGGGACCGGGCCTCCTCCGCCGCAGAGGCAACCCGGGTCCCTGCCTCCCGGTAGCTCCCGAGGGCACCCCGGAGCTCCCCGAGGGCCCTGAGGCGTTCCCGCGCCCGGGCGATCCCGGGGGTCATGGCGTTCGCCTCCCGCCCTATGAGGTCGGCTCCATGACGGAGCGTCTTCATCTCCACCGGGAACCGGGAGGAGAGGTATTTCCCCTGCCCCCGGGAGGCGGAGAGGCAGCCCTTCAGGATCTCGGCCGTCGCCGTGTAAAACCCCTCGGGGTCATCGGGCAGGTCCCGAGAGAGGCTCATCCCCATGGCCTTCAGGAAGAGGGGGAGGGACTTCTCCGTCACCCCTGCGAGTTTCTGGTGGCTCACCTCCTCCATCTCGACCCGGTCGATCTTGGCGAGGACCTCCTTTGTTGCCTTTACCGCGTCGCTCACCCTCGGGCGGTGGGTTGCCACGAGGCCGGCCAGCTCCTCCCGCACCTTCTCCTCCTCGCCCCGGATCCAGGCCGGCAGCTCGTCGATGGAGAGCGTTGCGGCGGCAGCGGGGGCCTCACTGCCCTTCACGAGCCCCTTCAGGAATTTGAACATGGGTACCTGGCAAGGGATCAGTCGCTCCGGGCGATCTGGCGGAGCCGCTCCACCCCGTCGATCTCCCTGATGACCTCCACCACCGCCCCGGGCACCAGGTGCTCCCAGGGCTCGCCCGAGAGCATCCTCTGCCTGACGGCCGTCCCTGAGTGGGTCTGCCGTTCGTACATGTCGGGGCAGTGGACGGTATGGCCCGCCTCGGCGAAGAGGCGCATGACGAGGGGGTTACTCGAGAAGACGCAGTCAAAGGGCGGGGTCATGGACTGCACATGGGAGACCCAGAGGGCGTTCCGCTGGATGTCCTCGATGGGGATGACGTAGATGGGCCGACGCAGCGGGGCGAGGGACCGGGTGATCATGAGGACCCGCTCCCCCGCGGTGAAGGGGTTGTCGAGCTCATGGGAGAGCTGGGCGCTCCCCACGCCGATGACGATCTCGTCCACCGAGCGGGCCACCCGCTCGAGGACCGCCTGGTGGCCGTTGTGGTAGGGCTGGAACCGGCCGATGTAGAACCCCCTCGTCATCGGGCACCTGCCATGGTGGCGATCCGGGCGGCGAAGGCCCCCGCGGTGAAACCGGCATCGATGTTCACGACGGCGAGGACCGAGCAGGACTGGAGCATCGAGGCGAGGGCCGCCCGCCCTTCCCCCATGTACCCGTACCCCGAGGAAACGGGGAGGCCGATGACCGGCCGGTCCACGAGGCCGGCCACCACGGCGGGGAGGGTCCCCTCCCGGCCTGCCGCGACGATGAAGACATGGGCCCCGAGGACCGCTTTCAACGCCGGGAAGAGCCGGTGGATCCCCGCGGCCCCCACATCGTAGGCGGTGAGGACGGTGCAACCCATCTCCTCGGCGATGACCCGGGCCTCCTCGGCGGCGGGGAGGTCGGCGGTGCCGGCCGTGAGGATGGCCACGACCCCGCCGTTCTTCGCCGGCGGCGGGGACCGGTACGCGACGAGGGCCCGGGGGATCTCCCGGTACTCCGCCCGGTACCCCTCCTCCCGGCACCTCTTCATGACCTCCCCGGCCTGCTCCGGGGTCACCCGGGTCACGATGCACCGGCCCTGGGCCGCTACCGTCCGTACGACGATCTCGGCGAGCTGGCCGGCCTCCTTCCCCTCAGCGAGGATCACCTCGGGGATCCCGCACCGGGCCGCCCGGCCAAGGTCGAGCCGGGCGAAGTCCCCCAGCTGCTCGATCCTCATGCCCTCGATCCGGGAGACCACCTCCTCCCGGGAGATCTCCCCATTCCGGTAGGCCTCCAGGAGGCCGGGGAGGGTCGCGTGGGGCTGCATGGCTGAATAGACATATGGGTGCCGGTATCCTAATTACTCTTGCCATGACCTACCTCGTCTGGGTGGCCGGGTTCGGCGCCCTTGTCACCTACTACTTCTGGGCCCGGGACCTCCGGATCTTCCTCAGGACAGGCCTCCCCGGGTACCGGAAGGCGGTGTACCACGGGCTCGCCTACGCCACCCTCGCCCTCATCGCCCTCGACGTCACCCTCATTCTCAACGAGTCCCTCGGCCTCGGGCTCCTCCTCCTCGCCCTTTACCTCCAGGGGAGGGAGAAGCGGGAGAGGGTCTTCACCCCGAAGGACCCGGCCATCGACCGGATCCTGGGCAGGGCGCCCCGAAGGGAAGATAAGGAGAGAGGAACAGAATAACCGGGTGAAGTGGGATGCTCCAGAGACCGAAAGGGACGCGGGATTTCCTGCCCGAGGAGATGGAGGAGCGGAGGGCCGTCGAGGGGAGGCTCCGGGACCATGCCCGGTCCTGGGGGTACCGGGAGATCGCGACGCCCGCCTTCGAGCACCTCGAGCTCTTCACGGTGAAGTCCGGCGAGGGGATCGTGAGCGAGGTGTACGCCTTCGAGGACAAGAAGGGGCTCTCCATGGCCCTCAGGCCCGAGATCACGGCCCCCGTCCTCAGGATGTACGTGAACGAGGGACGATCGCTCCCGAAGCCCCTCAGGTGGTTCTATTTTGCCGACTGCTTCCGGTACGAGGACCCCCAGAAGGGCCGGTACCGGCAGTTCTGGCAGTTCGGCACCGAGCTCATCGGGGCGGACTCCCCCGAGGCCTCCGCCGAGGTGATCCTCCTTGCCGGCGACCTCCTCAGGGCCACGGGGGTGGAGTTCACCCTCCAGGTGGGGCACCTCGCCCCCATGAAGAAGGTCCTCGCCCCCCTCGCCCCGGAGGCCCGGGCCCGGGTGATGCGGTTCCTCGACAAGCGGGACTTCGACGGCATGGAGCGGTACCTCGCCGATGCCGGGGGCGGGGCCGGCGGGCCGGGCTGGCAGGCCATCCTCGCCACCCTCAGGGAGCTCACCGCCGCCAGGACCCTCCCGGATCTCTGGAGGCTCGTCGGGGATATCCCCGAGAAACCGGCCATCGAGGCCCTGGACCGGATCCTCCGGCAGGAGGGGCTCTCCTTTTCCTGGAACTTCGCCATCGCCCGGGGGCTCGACTACTACACGGGGATGGTCTTCGAGGGCTTTGCCCCGAACCTCGGGGCAGAGAACCAGATCCTCGGCGGGGGCGAGTACCGGCTCGCGAGGCTCTTCGGGGGCGACGACGCGCCTTCCGCGGGGTTCGCCATCGGCTTCGACCGGGTGATGGTCTCCCTCCGGAACGTCCGGGAGATCCCCGTGGAGCGGTGGCCGGTGGTCATGGTCATCACCCAGGGGAAGGGCCGCGAGCTGGCCTTCTCCGCCGCCCGGGCCTTCCGGGACGCCTCGGCCGGGGATGCCGGGACGCTCCTCGGCGACGTGGACCACCGCCGGCGGAAGCAGATCATGGCCCTCGTGGACCTCACGGAGCAGAATATGAATAAAAAAATGTCCCATGCCGCAAAGGTGGCGGACTTCGCCGTGATCATCGGCGACCGGGAGGCAGCCGCGGGCACCGTCACCTTAAAGGACCTCCACACGGGGGACCAGGTGCCCCTCTCCCTTGAGGACGCCGTCACCGAGGTGATGAAGTCTGGCCCTCGCTGAGGAGCTCGCGAAGAAGCAGCGGGCCATCAGCATCGCCGAGTTCTTCGAGAAGAACAAGCACCTCCTCGGCTTCGACTCCCCGACGAGGGGCGTCATCACCACCGTGAAGGAGGCCGTGGACAACGCCCTCGACGCCTGCGAGGAGGCCATGGTCCTCCCGGACATCCTCGTCCAGGTGAAGAGGGTGACCGACGAGGTCTTCCGGGTTATCGTCGAAGACAACGGCCCGGGGATCGTCCCTGCCCAGGTCCCCTACGTCTTCGGGAAGCTCCTCTACGGGTCCCGGTTCCACCAGATCAAGCAGAGCCGGGGGCAGCAGGGCATCGGGATCTCGGCTGCCGTTCTCTACGCCCAGCTCACCACCGGCGTCCCATCCCTCGTCATATCCCGCACGGACGCGAAGAAACCCGCCACCCGGTTCGAGATTACGATCAAGATCGAGACGAACGAGCCCGACGTGGTCTCGCAAAAAGAAGTGGAATGGGACCGGACCCATGGGACCCTGGTTGAGATCGAACTCCGGGCGACCCTCGCCGCAAAGAAGCGGCTCGTCGATTACCTGAAGTACAGCTCGGTGGTGAATCCCCATGCCCGGATCCGGGCCGAGATCGACGGGGAAGTCTTCACCTTCGACCGGGTGAGCCATGACCCCATCCCGCTCCCCTGCCCCATCCAGCCCCACCCCCATGGCATCGAGATCGGGCTCCTCAAGCGGATGGCCGGGGACAGCGCCCTCCCCCTCGACCGGTTCCTCGTCGAGTCCTTCAGCCGGGTGGGGAAGAAGGCGGCGGTGGAAATTCTCAAAAAGGCGGACCTCTCCCCCTCGAAGAAGGCGAAGGCCCTCACTGCCGAGGAGCTGAAGCCCCTCCTCGCCGCCATGCAGTCGGTGGCCATCCCGGCACCCCCGACCTCCCAGTGCCTCTCCCCCATCGGCGAGGAGCTCATCAGGAAGAGCCTGGACAAGGAGTTCATGCTCGACTTCGTGAAGGCGAAGACCCGGCCGCCGTCGGTGTACAGCGGCCACCCCTTTGTCGTGGAGGCGGCCATCGGGTACGGGGGAAAGCTGGCGGCCGAGGAGAAGGCCATCATCCTCCGGTTCGCGAACCGGGTCCCCCTCATGTACCAGCAGGGGGCCTGCGCCATCACCCAGGCCATCGCCAGGGTGAACTGGCGGAACTACGGCATCTCCCAGGACGGCCTCCCGGTGGGTCCGGCCCTCATCCTCGTCCACGTTGCGGCAACGAACGTCCCCTTCACGAGCGAGTCCAAGGACGCCATCGCCGCCATCCCCGAGATCGAGAAGGAGATCGACCTCGCGCTGAAGGACCTCGGACGGGAGCTGAAGACCTTCCTCTCCCGTCGGGATAAGCACAAGCTCCAGGAGGACCGGGCGAGGGCCCTCTGCGCCATCATCCCCGAGATCGCGGTGAAGGTCGCCGAGATCACCGGGAAGCCGGTCCCGGACACCACCCCCATCGAGGGGCGGATCATGCACCGGCTTGTCGCAAAGAAGGGGACCGCGGGCGGGACGGTGAGGATCGCCATCCGGAACTACACCGACAAGCCGGTCTCGCCGACCGTCTATGACACCTCCCCGGACCCGGCGCCCGACGCCGAGCCGAAGCCGGGGTACACCCATACCGTCGGGGACGACCATACCCGGGTCTGGAAGCTCACCCTCGCGCCCGGTGAGGGGTGGGAGGCAACGTACACGGGGAAGGGCGGCGGGACCCTCGACATCCAGGGGGTCGGGGAGGCGGTGAAGATGGTGGTGGACCTCGATGTCTAAGGAAGAGTTCGATGCCCTTGCCCGGACGAAGCTCCTCGCCATCGCGCTGGAGTGGTACAACGAGATGCAGGGCGGGGAGATCCCCTTCATCCGGCTCCCCACGAGGACGAAGGCGAACATCGAGTACGACATCGGGAGCGAGGTCTGGAAGTACGGCGACCGGGAGAGCACCCGGGCCGCAACCTCGGAGAAGGGGGCCCTCCACCTCCTCAAGATGGCGTACGTCATCGGCTTCATCAAGCAGCAGCTCGCCGAGAACCGGTCCTCGACCCTGAGAGAGCTCTACTACATCTCCGAGGGCTGGAAGCGGGCGAAGTTCGGGGCGCAGGACGAGTCCAACCTTCTCATCGAGGATCTCGAGATCATCACCGACCTCCAGCGGGAGGCCTTCCACCTCAGGCCCGAGGAGGACGGCGCGACGGTCTTCGGGCCCCTCCGGATCCGGGAGCGCACCCGGCGCGGCGTGAGGGAGATCCACTGCCGGGATGACGTCGGGGAGGCGGGCTACCAGATCCCGAACGACGTCGAGACGGTGGAGTTCCTCGAGCATGACGCGAAGTTCGTCATCGCCCTCGAGACAGGCGGCATGTACGCCCGGCTCATCGAGAACGGCTTCGACGAGGAGCACGAGGCCATCGTGGTCCACCTCAAGGGGCAGCCGGCCCGCTCGACCCGGCGGGTGCTCCACCGGCTGAACGAGCAGTTCGGTATCCCGGTCACCGTCTTCACCGATGGCGACCCGTGGTCTTACCGGATCTTCGCCTCGGTGGCCTACGGGGCCATCAAGAGTGCCCATATCTCCGAGATCCTCGCGACCCCGAAGGCCCAGTTCATCGGCGTGCAGCCCTCGGACATCCGGGACTACAACCTCCCCTCGGACACCCTCTCGGACAAGGACATCGACGCCCTGAAGGCAGAACTCTCGGACCCCAGGTTCGACAGCGAGTACTGGAAGGGCCAGATCAACCTCCAGCTCGGGATGAAGCTCAAGTCCGAACAGCAGGCCTTCGCGGCCCGGGGCTTGGACTTCGTGACCAAGGAGTACCTCCCCGCCCGGCTCTCGGAGATGGGGGTCATCTGAGAGGAATGCCTCCCATGGAGGGGATATCACTGCGGCATGGCAGGCCCGGGGAAGGCACATGATTGGGGTGTTGTACCCTGACGCCTACGCGGTCGAGGAGACCTTCCAGCTCCTCAAGGTTCCCTGGGAATGGTACGATCCCACGGGGGATTACGACGTGGTTTTGGCCGACCGGAACCTCCTCGGGAGGGACGATGTCCCGGTCATCGACCTTGCGAAGGAGGACTTTTTCGGGAAGGTGGCCGCCACCCTGAACACCGGCCTTTCCCATAACCACGAGCCCACGGTGGACCATGAGATCGACCGGCTGAGGGCCGCTCTCCGGGAGCATACCTTCCTCGTGGAGATCCCGCCCGTCCCCTGGGGACACCCCTACATGGTGGCCCTCACCCACGACGTGGATCTCATCTCGGCCCGGGAACGCGGGTGGCCCTCGGTCGGCTCTGCCATGTACCGCTGCCTCCGGCAGGGGAGGATGCGCGAGGCTTGGAGGTTTTTCCTCGCCAGGTGCGGGACTGGAAGGGATCCCTGGGACCTCTTCGGGCGGTGGAAGATGCTCGAAGAGATCCTCGGGGTGCGCTCAACCTTCTTCTTTCTGCCCTTCCCGAGTAAACCCGGTATCCTCGCGCCCCCCATGCGTGCCGGTTATTATTCGCCCGGAGATGCCCCCATCTCCGAGCTCATCCGGGATGGCTGGGAAGCCGGGGTTCATGGGATCGATAACTGGGCGAGTGTCCAGGCCGGGAGGGAGGAGATGCAGGCCCTCGGCCTGGAGAAGGCGGGGAACCGGGTCCACTGGCTCATCCGGGATGAGGAGAGCTGGAAACACCTCGATGAAGCGGGATATGCCTACGACTCAACCTTTGGCTACGACGACGATGTCGGCTTCAGGGCCGGAACCCTCCAGGTGTACCGGCCCCGCGGCGTGGGCACGCTCCTTGAACTTCCGCTCCATATTCAGGATCTCGGCCTCTTCGGGAAATCCTGCTGGGCACCGTCTGAGAGCGGCTGGCAGAGGACACCCTGCCTCGCGCTCACGGAACCGGAAGCCCGGGTCCTCTGCAACGG
>DATKMC010000088.1:0-41950 GCA_035542115.1 Methanomicrobiales archaeon
CGCGGTGGCCTTCCTCTGGCTCGCCGTCGAAAGCGGGAAGTCGGCCATCTTCGCCGGCGGGACCGCCTCGGGGAAGACCACCTCCCTGAATGCCATCTCGCTCTTCATCCCGCCGATGGCAAAGATCGTCTCCCTCGAGGACACGAGGGAGCTGAAGCTCCCCCACCCGAACTGGATCCCCTCGGTAACGAGGGACTCCTTTGACACGAACGGCAAGGGGGAGATCGACATGTACGAGCTCCTCCGCGCCGCCCTGCGGCAGAGGCCGGAGTACCTGATCGTCGGTGAAATCCGTGGCAAGGAGGCCCTTACCCTCTTCCAGGCCATGTCCACCGGGCACGTCACCTACGCGACCATGCACGCCGACTCGGTGGCATCGGTGGTCCACCGTATCGAGAACCCGCCCCTCTCGGTCCCGAGGAACATGCTCTCGGCCTTAAACCTCGTCTGCGTCCAGGCCCAGGCCCGGATCGGCGGGCAGCGGATCCGCCGGTCCAAACAGATTATCGAGGTTCTGGACATCGACCCGCGGACGAACGAGCTCATCACGAACGAAGTCTTCCGCTGGCACCCGACAACAGACGAGATCCGTTACTCGGGGAAGTCCTACATCCTTGAGGAGATCATGGAGGAGCGGGGCTGGAGCGAGGCCCGGATGAAGGAGGAGCTGAAGCGCCGGCAGGAGCTCCTGGAGTGGATGCGCCTCAAGATGATCCGGCACTACCGGGACGTGGCGAAGATGCTCATCTCCTACTTCCGGGACCCCGAGGCGGTCATCGAGCTTGTCCGGGCTGACCTCTACAACGAGGGGAAGGCTGCATGAACAGTTACCAGCGGTTCTGCTTCAAGATCATGGGGGAACGGCTGAAGAAGAAGCGGGGGAACTACCTGGTGCTCAGGAACAACCTCATGAGGGCAAGGATCACCGTGCCCTTCGAGGCCTACCTCGCCTCGGCGTACGTCACATCCTTCCTCGTGGGGATCATCGCCGCGGCCCTGATTGGCGTCTTCTCGTACCTTCTCCGGATCCCCGAGATGATCACCTACAAGGGGACCCTCCCCGATTTCTTCGTCGGGCTCTCCGACTATCGCCTTATCTTCGGGACCGTCGCCGCGGTGGTCCTTTCCCTCCTCATCTTCGGGGGGATGACCTATGTCATCTTCCTCGTCTACCCGAGCATCCATGCCGGCGAGCGGCGGAGGAACATCGATGCCACCCTCCCCTATGCCATCAACTATATCACCGCCATGTCCACGGCGGGGATCACACCGGCCGAGGTCTTCAAGCTCCTGGCCGAGAGCCCCATCTACGGGGAGAGCTCCGTGGAGGCGCGGTACATCGTCCGGGAGATCGAGATTTTCGGGAAGGATCTCACCGATGCCATCCGGGTCGTCTCCGGCCTCACCCCGAGCGATCGGATGAAGGAGTTCCTCCAGGGGGCCGTCGCCGCCATCTCGGCAGGAACGAACCTCACCGACTACTACCGCAACAAGGCGGCGCAGTATACCATCGAGAACCGGCAGCAGCAGAAGCTCTTCCTCGAGACCCTCGGGCTCATCGCCGAGTCGTACGTGACGGCCCTCGTGGCAGGGACCCTCTTCCTCATCATCCTCCAGTCCATCATGTCCATCATCAGCGGCGAGGTGAGCCCCATGTTCCTCTTCATCGTCATCTACCTCATCGTCCCCTTCGGGAGCATCATGTTCGTCATCCTCATCAGCTCCATGACGCCGGAGGTGTGACATGGGATTCCAGGAGATCCTCGACAACTTCCTGAACCGGTCGCGCTACCACCCGGCGGACGCCCCCGGCTATGTCCTCGACGACTTCGAGCGGTCGCAGGCGGACATCACCGAGAAGATCGCGTACCAGAAGAAGATCCAGGAAGGCTTCCTGAAGTTCGTCAAGCACCCCCTCGCCTTCATCAAGGAGCACCCGACGAACATCCTCTACATCACGGTCCCCGTGGCCCTCTTCGTCTTCGCCGCCGGGCTCCTTTTAATCATCAATAACTACGGGATCATCTCCCTCTTCGAGGACACCATGATCGATGACTTCATGGTCTGGGCGGTCCTCATCGCCATCGTCCCCCTCGCCGCCTTCCAGTACCTCGAGGACAAGAGGGTCTACAGCCTCGAGGAGTCCCTCCCGAACTTCTTCCGGGATGTGGCCGGCATGAACGACAGCGGGATGACCCTCCCGAATGCCATTGCAAACGTCGCCCAGGGCGAATACGGGGCCCTCACCGTGTACATCCGACGGCTTGCCGCCGAGATGTCCTGGTCGGTCCCCTTCGTCGACGCCCTCTACCGGTTCGGGCAGCGGGTCGGGACCCCCCTCGCCGCCCGGTCCGTGGACCTCGTCGGGAAGGCCTCCCGGGCAGGCGGCGATGTCTCGGAGGTCCTCAGGGCCGCGGCGAACGACACGTACGAGTTCTTCAACCTGAAGAATGAGCGGAAGAACAACATGCTCATCTACATGGTCATCGTTCTCGTGTCCTTCTTCGTGTTCCTCTTCGTCATCGCCATCCTCGAGTCCACTTTCCTCACCACCATGGCCGAGGCCGGCTCCAAGGTCGCCAGCACGGGGGCGAAGGGTTTCATGTCCAAGGTGAACATCGCCTTCTACAAGCGGCTCTTCTCCCACGCGGCCATGATCCAGGGGTTCTTCTCGGGACTCGTCGCCGGGCAGATGGGCGAGGGGGACGCCATCGCCGGGCTCAAGTACTCGGCCATCATGCTCCTCATCGCCTGGCTCACGTTCCGGTTCTTTATCTGAGGGAACGGCGAAAACCTCTTTTTATTATCACACAACCGAACTGCCCGAATACACAATGGGCGCTCTCGGGGGTTTCACCCCCCGCCGCTTCGGCAACCCCTGAGTGCGATGGGCTGATACCCAGTTACCGGGATAACCAGGAGAAATCCTGCTATCAGCTGGGCGAGCTGGAAGGAATACCCGGGGAAAGGCCTATCCTCACCGGGGACGCCAAAGCGGCGGGGGCGTCGGAGGGAATGCCTGTCCCCGAGGGTGGAGCACCCATCGGGGTGCGGCTGAGTCACAGGCGGACTATCGACTTCGTCGCTTAAGGTCGGTTTCCCCGAAACCGCCCTCCCCCGGGAGCGTCCAAAATGTCACCCGTAGTCTCTTGAAAATGATATGCCGGATTCCTTTCGATTTAAAAGAAGAGAATGGAAATCCTATTGGAGCCTCAGCTGATGTTATCCAGCTTGTATCCCTTCTGGGCGAGAAGATCTTTCACCCGCTCGAGGTGATTCCCCTGGAGCTCGATGGAGGAGCCCTTCACCGTTCCCCCGCAGGCGAGCTTTCCCTTGAGGAACTTGGTCAGGTCCCCGAGGTCGATGTCGCAGGGGTCGATGCCGTCGATGACCGTGACCTCTTTCCCGTACCGCCTCTTGTTGATCTTCACGCTGATCCGTTGCTGTTCCTTTGCTACCTCCTCACAGATGCACAATTCCTTCGGAAGCCCGCAGGTCGGACATATCCCACCATTCATTACCATCTATGTTCAAATTCTCCTTATTTATTTCTTGGCATGATTTTTGTCCCGTTATTTCCCCCACTCTAATCCACCCTGCAGACCTCGCAGCCCCGGGAGAGCACCTGGTCGGGCTTGCTGTTGTACCGGTACACGGTGATGCCCTTGCACCCGAGGGAGCGGGCGAGCTCGTAGATCCGGGAGATGTCCCCCGGGGTCGCGTTCTCGGGGAGGTTCACGGTCTTCGAGACGGCGTTGTCCACGTGCTTCTGGAAGGCGGCCTGCACCCGGACATGGTGCCCGGGGGAGATCTCGGGGGCGGTCTTGAAGAGCTCCTTCAGCTCGTCGGGGATGGGCAGGTCCTTGACTGAGCCCTCGACCAGGGCCCGGTGGATGAGGTCGGCTGACCGGGGCAGGCGGGAGACGGCCTGAACAAAGAGCCGGTTCACCATGTTCACGGTCCTTCCCGCCATCTGCCTCTGGAAAGCGAGGGCGAAGAGGGGCTCGATCCCCGAGGAGGTGTCGGCGATGATATGGAGCGATCCCGTGGGGGCGATGGTGGTGACCGTGGAGTTCCGCATCTCCCCTTTGTAGGTGCTCTTCCCGATGGCGGGGAAGGACCCCTTCTCTGCCCCGAGTTCCCTCGATCGCTCATGGCCCACCTCCTGGATGAGGGCCATGACCCGCTCCCCGAACCGGAGGGCTTCGTCGGACTCGTACGGGATGCCGAGGAGGATGAGGGCATCGGCAAAGCCCATGATACCGAGGCCGATCTTCCTCGTCCGGAGGTTCATCTCCTGGATCTCCGGGATGGGGAACCGGTTCACCTCGATGATGGCATCCAGGAAGTCCACCCCGGTCCGGACGAGTCCCGTGAGCATTCCCTCGTCAAGCTCCCTCCGCTTCACGCACCGGGCAAGGTTGATGGATCCGAGGTTGCAGCTCTCGTACGGGAGAAGGGGCTGTTCCCCGCAGGGGTTCGTCGCCTCGATGGAGCCGAGGCCGGGGAGGGTGGAGAGCCGGTTGATCTCGTCCATGAAGAGGACCCCCGGGTCACCGGTCGACCAGGCGTTCCCGGCGATCTCCTCCCAGAGGTCCCTGGCCGGGAGCTGCCCCTGCACGCTCCCGTCCCGGGGGTTCACGAGGGGGATCTCCTTCCCCGTCCGCAGGGCATCGAAGAAGCCGGCATCGAATCCCACCGAGATGTTGAAGTTCCGGAGGCCGCCGCCCTTCTTCGAGGCGACGAACTCCCGGATGTCGGGGTGGTGACAGGTGAGGACCCCCATGTTCGCCCCCCTCCGGCGCCCGCCCTGCTTCACCGCCTCGGTGGCCTTGTCAAAGACCTCCATGAAAGAGACCGGCCCGCTCGCGATCCCCGCGGTCCCGTTCACCATGTCCCCCTTCGGCCTGATCCGGGAGAAGGAGAAGCCGGTCCCGCCGCCGCTCTTGTGGATGAGGGCCATGTGGCCCAAGGTCCTGAAGATGCTCTCGATGGAGTCCTCGACGGGGAGGACGAAGCAGGCCGAGAGCTGGCCGATGTTCGTCCCCGCGTTCATGAGGGTCGGGGAGTTTGGGAGGAAGAGGAGCTCCTCCATGACCCGGCGGAACTCGCCGGCCTTCGCGGTGTCCACCGCGGCCGCCACCCGGGGGAAGACCTGGGCGGGGGACTCGCCCGGGTTCACGTACCGGGCCCTGAGCAGCACCTCCGCCGGCTCGGTTAGTGGCATACGGTCAGGGGTAATGCACTCCTTTAATAAAAACCCATGCCCACGTTCTGGTACATGTCCCTCATGGTTCTCGGGACCGCCTCCCATTCGGGAAAGAGCATCGCGGTTGCCGCCCTCTGCCGGGTTCTCCACCGGCGGGGGATACCGGTGGCCCCCTTCAAGTCCCAGAACATGAGCCTCAACTCCTTCGTGACGGCGGATGGTGCCGAGATCGGGATCGCCCAGGCGGTCCAGGCCTTTGCAGCGGGAGTGGAGCCCGAGGCCGGGATGAACCCGGTCCTCCTCAAGCCGAAGGGGGAGGGGGTATCCCAGGTGGTCCTCCATGGAAGACCCTACCGGGACCTCCCGATCCGGGAATACTACCGGGAGACGGAGTTCCTCCTCGGTGAGGTCCTCGGAGCTTACCGGCGGCTCGAGGAGAAGTACGGGAACATCGTGGTGGAGGGGGCCGGCGGGGCAGCCGAGATGAACCTCTATGACCGGGACATCGCGAACATCCTCCTCGCCCGTGCCCTCCGGCTCCCCATCCTCCTCATCGGGGATATCGAGCGGGGCGGGATCTTCGCTCAGCTGTACGGGACGATCCGGCTCCTCCCGGAGGACATCCGTCCCCTCGTGAAGGGTATCATCGTGAACAAGTTCCGGGGCGACCCCTCCCTCTTCACCCCGGGGGTCCGGATCCTCGAGGAGATCACGGGGGTTCCCGTCCTCGGGGTCATCCCGTATGCCGACATCCCCCTCCCCTCAGAGGACTCCCTCTCTCTCGGCGACAAGAGGGTGGCGGAGGGGCCGGTCCGTATCGCGGTCATCCGGCTCCCCCACATCTCCAACTTCACCGACTTCGAGCCCCTCGAACGGCTCGCCCCTGTGGACTACGTGGACCCCGGCCGGAGCCTCTCGGCCTACGACTGCATCATCATCCCGGGCACGAAGAACACGGTGGAGGACCTTGAGGTCCTCCAGGAGTCCGGGGCCGCAGCCGAGATCCGGCGGGCGAGGGAACGGGGTGTCCCGGTCATCGGGATCTGCGGGGGGTTCCAGATGCTCGGGAGGGAGATCCAGGACAGGGGGATCGAGGGCGGCCACGGGGTTTACCCGGGGCTCGGCCTCCTCCCGGTGGTTACCCGGTTCGACCGGTACGAGAAGACCACGAAACAGGTCCGGTTCAGGGCGAACCCGGTCGGTCCCATCCTGTCAGGCATGGGCGAGGTGTCTGGCTACGAGATCCATATGGGGGAGACCGACCGGGGGGAGGCAGGGGAGGCCTTCTCAGCCGAGGGTGGGGTCACCGATGGAGCGGTCTCTTCGGACGGCCTCGTCTTCGGGACCTATCTCCACGGCCTCTTCCAGAACGAGGTCGCGGTCACGGCCCTCCTCTCCTGCCTCTTCCGGGGAAAAGGCCTCCGGTTCGAGGGAATGGCCGCCCCCGGAGTGAGCGCCATTCCGGTCCGGGCAGGAAGATCCGGTGAAGGAGATGGCGCGGCCATGGGAGGAGCGGATCCCTATGACCGGCTCGCCGATCTCTTCGAGGCGCACCTCGACATGGAGAAGATCCTTCCCTTCTTCTCCCGCACGCCCGCTAGCTGATGATGCTCATGATAGAGCGGTAGCCCTCGCCGTCGAGGTCATCGCACTCCACCGCTTCGACCGTTGAAAGGTCCACCTCCTTCTCGGCCCTGCTCCGGAGGCAGTAGGCCCTCGCGGGAGAGGTGATCCAGGCTCCTTTGATCAGGAAGGAGGTCGAGTGAACGCAGAACCGGCACCGGTCCAGGGTGACCGGACCTCCGGGAAGGCACATGACCCTCCCTTTTTCCACGCGGAGGGCACGCCTACCCTTCGTCATACACGACCACCCGGAATCCGGCGGAGGAAAACACCCCGGCCGACTTTGCGAGCCATTCTTTCATGTCGCCGGCCTTCAGGTCCATCACCCGTTCCCGGTAGATTTCCTTCAGCTTCTCGTCCTCGGTGAAGAGGCTCCGGTTCCCGCCTATCTTCCCGACCTGCGTCCCGCTCCCGTTATAGATCCGCATGACGCAGCACCGGAAATCCCTGCATATGGAGGCGTTCGAGTCATGGATGGTGCAGACAAAACCCGTTCCACCAGGAACCCTGCGGAGGAACCGGCACCATGCGGGATGGGCGTCCATCTCGGCGGTGTCAGCGAAGGCCTCCCGCCACTCGGGCATGACCCGGGCCCGGAAGAGCTCGTTCGTCACGAGGAACCGGCAGTAAAACTCGATGTCCGAGACCCCCCGCTCGATCCGGATGAGCTCCCCGAAGTTCATGCAGCAGAGGCCGCACCGGCTGCACTCAAAGACGGCCATCCGGAGAAAGTACCCCGGGCCGGGTAATAAGGCTTGGTTGGTCCCGATCCCTGTATGCACCCTTAATTACCCTGCCGAACCCATACTCCACCGATGAAGGTCTGCATCATGTGCGGGGGCGAGGGGACCCGGCTCCGTCCCCTCACCTTCGACCGGCCGAAGCCCTGCATCCCCATCGTGAACATCCCCTCCGTCGCCCACCTCGTTTCCCACCTCTCGAACCTCGGGTTCACCGAGATGGTCCTCACCCTCGGGTATATGGGGGAGGTTATCGAGAAGGCCCTCGGGAACGGCTCCCTCTTCGGTGCAGACATCCGGTACGTCCAGGAGAAGACGAAGCTCGGAACCGCGGGGTCGGTGAAGAACGCCCAGAGGCACCTCGAGGGGGGCAGGTTCCTCGTCGTCGGCGGGGACCATGTCACCGACGTGAACCTCCTGGACTTCTTCCGGTCCCATGCCCTCGGGAAGAGCATCACCTCCATCGGCCTCATCTCCATCGACGACCCGAGTGAGTTCGGGATCGCCGAGATGGACGTGAACTACCATGTGAAGCGGTTCAAGGAGAAGCCGGGGCCGGGCGAGATCTTCTCGAACCTCGCGAGCATGGGGATGTACGTCTGCGAGCAGGAGGTCTTTGACCACATCCCCCCCGGGAAAAAGTACGACTTTGCCCGGGACCTCTTCCCGAAGCTCCTCTCAGAGGGGCATACCCTCCGGGGGTGGCTCGCCCGGGGCAACTGGACCGACGTCGGAAGCCCGCGCTCCCTCCGGCAGGCCGAGCGGTGGAAGCTCCAGGAGATCCCGTACATGGCGATCTCGGGGGACCTCCATGTCCAGGGCGCCCAGATCGCGGGGCCCATCCAGTTCTCCGGCTCGGTGACCCTCGGGTCACACTCCCGGATCATCGGCCCCGTCTCCATCGGCGCGGGGACGACCATCGAGGGCAACGTCCTCATCGGCCCCTACACCTCCATCGGGGAGGGGTGCACCGTCCGGGGTCACACGAAGATTTTCTCCTCCTCCATCTACAACCACGTCGTGGTGGGGAGGAACTGCACCATCAGCGGGTCGGTCATCGACAACGACACCGTCATGGGGGAGCAGTGCTCCATCGAGAACGACACCATCATCGGCCCGAGGGTCGTTCTCAGGGACGGGGTCGTGGTCCACTCGGGCACCCGCATCTGGCCCGAGGTGACGGTGGAGGAAAAGACCGTCGTCCGGGAGCACGTCCTTAACCCGAAGTTCGACACCGGTATCGGCGGATCTTAGGTTCCTGGCCCCCGGGTCACCCGTGCCTGACGAGGCGGTGGGTGAGGGCGACGAGGGGGTGCCGGGCATAGTCCATGACCTTGATGTCGTCGAGGGAGGAGAGGTTCATGGCCCGGGCCGTCCGCTCCATGCCGAGCTCGATGTCCTTGTCGATCTCGATGATATAGGCCTCGAGCTGGGAGATCCCGAGCCGTTTTGCCGCGATGGCCCGGTGGTGCCCGTCCACGAGGATGATCCTCCCCGGGCGCTTCACCACGATGAGGGGCTCGGCGAGGCCCTTCTTGATCTCGTACATCCTCCCCTCGAGCTCGTCCTCGTAGATCTTCGTCTGGGTTGGGAGGAGGCTCCCGATCTCCACCTCGCCCCGGTGGAGCTTCGGCTCGACCCCGTAGAGCTTCCGGAGGGTATCGATGAACTTGTAGACCTTGTCGGGGGAGACATGCTCGATCTGGGACCGGATGACGTCGGCGTTCGAGATGATCCCGAGGAGCCTGTTCGTCTCATCCACCACGGGAAGCTTCTGGATACCGCTCCGGAAGATGACCCGGGCGGCATCGTTGATGGACATGTCGGGGTCGGCGACGATGAGGTGGGTGGACATGATCCGCTCCACCGGTGTGGTGGGGTGGACGAAGAGGAGGTCCCTCGCCGAGATGTACCCCACCACCTCGCCCTCGTAGGTCACGGGAAAGCCGTCATGCTTCGTCGTCTGGATGGTCTCGATGACGTCCTTCACCGTGGCATGGACATCGATGGTCACGACGTCGTAGGTCATGTAGTCCCGGACCTTCTTCTTGTCCATCACAGGAGTGTAAGGCGGTGCTGTACTTGAAATGATCGGTGAAATAGCCGCTGTTTCGAAGAAACGCGGCACTTTTTCCGAAGGAAAAGGGAGAGGCATTTCGTGAGAAATGGCCCTCGGTCGCCGAAGGTGACAAAAAAGGATTATTCGATGGGGATCTTCTTCTTTGCCTCGACGGCGGCCTTCTTCAGCCGGACCTCGAGGACCCCGTTTTTGAAGGTCGCCGTGCCTCCCTCCTCGGTCACCTCGGCGGGGAGCCGTACAACCCGGTCCATGGACCCGTAGGTCCGCTCCCGGACATAGTAGCCCTCTGCCTCCTCCTTCGACTCCGCCTGCCTGTGAAAGGCAATCCTGAGGGTCCGGGGGTCCAGGACTTCGAGGCTCACGTCCTCCTTCTCCACGCCCGGCAGGTCCGCGGCCACGATGACCTCGTCGTCGTGCTCCTTCACGTCCACCCGGAACTCTCCCCTGAGGGCGGGGAGCATCCTCGCCCTCACGTCCTTCCCGGGGAGGGCCTTTGTCGTGGCCAGCTCCTCGAGCATCTCGTTGAACTGGGACTCCATGTCTGCCATGAAATCGTCGAACTCATGCCAGATGGGGCCGAACATGTATCTCCGTCTCCAAGCCATTGCCTGTTCCTCCGCGTGTGATGGAATCGTCCATGCCCGGGGGCATGGAGTAACCAGCGGTTAGGTCTCATTGTATAAGAAACTACCCCATTTCCTCACCCGGTGAAGGGGAGAGAAATAATGTCCACCGGCCTCATCGGGATCAACCTCCTCATCATGGAGCAGCTGATCCTCCCCGACCTTGATGCACGTCTTTTCTTCCTCGCCATTGGTGCCGTCATCATCGCCGTGAGCCTGGCCGGGGCCGGGTAAGCCCCCAGGCTGTTTCCTGGGGGATTCTCCGGCGGGAGACGGCCCACCGGGGGAACCGGTGAAAGATTTATCTCGCCACAGAATCTCCTAAGTACGGATGAAAAAGGAGCAAAAGAAAGAGAGCTTTCCCTGGCAGAAGGTCCTGATCATCGCCGTTGCAGTGGTCTTTGTCGTAATGTTTGTATTCAATTACTTGATAACAGCGGGCACACTCCAGTTTTTTAGGGGCGTGCGGGTCAATGACTCGGTCACCATCGATTTCACCCTCCGGGATGTCCGGGGCCAGCCGGTCCTCACCTCGGACCAGGACATCTACCGGAACGGCATCCTGGGCGGGGGCATGCCCTTTTACACGGCCCCCCTCACCGTCCGGGCGGGGTATGCCGACAACGAACCCGTCACCGGCGTTGCGGCCCAGAATTACTATATCGGCCAGACCGGGCAGACCCTCGAGTTCGGCATCCTCGGTGACGAGCTGAACGGGCTCGACAAGGGGGTCCTCGGCATGAAGACCAATGAAAAGAAGACCGTCAACTTCATTACCACCGATCCCCTCATCCTCACCCTGAAGAACTACGAGTTCACGGCCATGGGCGGGAACTTCACCACCATCGGGGTGGGCGACCTTATCCCCCTCGGCATTTCGGAAACACCTCTCGTGAGCGGCCTGGAAGGGGTGAACGAAACCCCCACCAATGCGGTCTGGAGGGTCGGGACCGTCATCAACAAGACTGCGGATTCCATCGAGGTCCAGCACCTGTACCCCTCGGCCGACATCATGGTCAGGTCCATCAAGTAAGAGCATCAGGGGGAGAACCGGGACGGTAAGTCCATAGCTTTTTGCCTCTTCTCCCCCACCCTTCACCCATGGGAGTTGCGGTCCTCTGTTTTCAGCAGGAGGGGTGCATGGGGTGCAGCGAGCAGGCCCCCATCAACCGGGAGGTGGAGAAGGACCTGCACATCAGGATCAAGGAGATCGACGCGGTGAAGAACCCCCGGTTCGTCAGGCAGTACCAGCTCCGGGTCACCCCGACCACCATCATCCTCCAGAACGGCGTGGAGAAGAGGCGCTTCGAGGGGCTCGTCCACCGTGAGGAGCTCGAGGCGGCCCTGAGAGGGAACCTGTAAGTGGCGCCGTGCCGGTCCCGGACACCTGTCTTGGATCTCGGGATCGGGTTGCTGTACCCTTTGCAGGCGGCGAAGGCCTACCTGGAATCGCCAGGCATCCGGTTCCCGTAGATCCGCTTGATGGCCCGGGCGGGGGCCTTCTGCCCTTCCTTCCGGAGCACACTTCCCTCCCTGAGCTTCATGTGGGTGATCCGGAAGGGGATGGTCCCGAAGGTCCAGTCCTCCCCGACGAAAAACTCCTCGTTTCCCTCGCAGGCCACCGAGAGGGGCTTCGTGACCCGTCCGCGGTGGACCGAGGCCCGGACGACCACCTGGTCGATGGCCCTCGTCCAGAGGGTGGAGACGCCCCGGGCCTTCGCCCGCTTCACCCTCCTCCCGCCGGCCTCGATGGAGGTGACCTCCACGCCGAAGACCTCCTCGCCGCACTCGGCCGCGAGGAAGTCTCCGACGGCGACGGGCTCCGCGGGGCCGAGGGGGATGGTGCAGACCCCCGACTCGCCCTCCCGGCTCACGATGGCCCGGACCGGGATCTCCTGCTCATCTTCCTTCGGGGGAACCCTCCGGTGGGTATGGCCGCAGAGGGTGCACCGGACGACCGGGTTCCGGGACTCGTCCACGAAGACATGGTCGCACTCCTCCCCGCAGGAGGGGCAGACGAGGATGATGGCCATTTTATATGAATGGGGCTGGCCCTCCTCAAAAATGTTATTTTTTCGAAGGGCTCCCCTCCCTGGTAAAATGCGTTTTTATGGGAAGGGGCGCCCTCCATATAATAGGATGGAGCTCACCGAGCGTATCCTCTGCCGGGGTCATCCTCTTATCCGGGCCACCCACCCGACGACCTTCGAGGTGACCGCCGAGGGGCACCTCACCCGGCAGGGGGACTGCATCATCGGGATCGCAGCGGACAGGGGCGCGGCGGGCCTGTCGGCGGAGTTCCGGCGGGCGCTTGCCGACGGCCGTGCCGTGCTCGTGACCAGGCTCTCCACGGGGGGGCACACGGTTGAGATCCGGGGGTGCGGTTCGCCGAAGATGACCCTCGCCCACCACACCGATCTGGTCTGGCGTCGGAGCGGTTTCGTCTGCCCGAGGACGGTGGCCATCCTCTGCGACCACACCGCCGCGACCCTCCCGCGGGAGCTGATACAGGCGCTCAGGGAAGGGGCAGAGCTGGAGGTGGAGCTAAGGGTCATCCTGGAGGAGGAGCCTACTTCTCCGTGACCTCGGTCACCTTCAGCTCCGCCTCGGCGAGCTGCCGCTCGCACTCCCTGATGAGGGCAGCCCCCCGTTCGTAGAGGGCGATGGACTCGTCGAGCCCCGTATCCGGGTCCTCCATCTTCTTCACCACGTCCTTCAGCTCCCCGAGCATCTCCTCAAATTTCCTTGTCAATGCACACCTCCTCAACCCTGGTCTTCACGCTCCCGTCAGCCATCCTCAGCCTGACCCGGTCCTCGGGATGGAGTTCACGGGCAGACCGGATTACCTCGTTGTCCTTCTCGATAATGGAATAACCCCGGGAGAGGATGGTGAGCGGGCTTCTCCCCTCGAGGAGCGCCTGCACCCTCGCGAGCTCGCCCCGGAACGCCCCTAGTTTCCCCAGGAAAGCCCGTTCCAGGTCCTCCTCAAACTCTGCGACGTTCAGTCGGTTCTCGTTTATCCTCTTCTCGATTCTCCTCGGGTGCAGGCGCACTTTCAGGTCCACGATGATATCCATCGCATCCTGCACCCTCTTGTCGAGCGCGAGCTTCAGCCGGTCAAGGGAGCTTTTCACGTCCCTCGCGAGTTCCGCCTGATCCGGAACAGCCAGCTCTGCAGCCGATGAGGGGGTGGGGGCACGCCGGTCAGCCGCAAAATCCGCGAGGACGAAGTCGGTCTCGTGTCCCACGGCCGAGATGACCGGCGTTCTGCAGCCCGCAATAGCCCGGACCACATCGGGATGGTTGAATGGGAAGAGGTCCTCGAAGGACCCGCCCCCACGCCCGACGATGATGACATCAACGCAGCCGTCCAGGGCGCATATTGCACTTGCGATCTCCAGATGGGCCGTGTCCCCCTGGACTGCCGTGGGCGAGAGGACGATCTCCAGCGGGTACCGGCGGCTGATGATGTTGATGATGTCCTGGAGGACGGCCCCGGTCCGGGAAGTGGCCACGCCGACCCGGCTGGGAAACAGGGGGAGGGGCTTCTTTCTCTCGACGGCAAAGAGCCCCTCGGCCTCGAGCTCCCTCTTCCATCTCTCGACGAGCAGATGTTTCTCTCCGACCCCCGCACTGCGGATCTCCCTCACGAGAAAACTGAGCTTCCCGTTGGGGCCATGGAACTGCACGTTCCCAAAGGCGATGACGGCGAGCCCGTTCTTGAAGTCAAAATCAAGGGACTGACCACGGTTCTGCCACATGATGCAACCGATGACGTAGGTTCTCCCGTTCAGGTCTTCGGACAGGGAGAAGTAGTAATGCCCGGACTGGTGGGGCTTGTATCCCGTTATCTCGCCCCGGATCCAGATGTCCTGGAGCCGTTCATCGTCCAGGGCCTCGGAGACAATCTCTGCAATCTCGGCGATGCTGAGGATACCGGCTCCGGGGACCGGCCCGGGCCCGGCGGGGACCTGGTCCATCACTGCCCTGTAGGGCGGATACGGATATGAACATGTGGGATGAAGGGTGAAATATCCGGTATGATGCGAATCGCGGTCTCCACCATGTTCTTCCACGAGTATCCCCTGGCCGAGGGATTTGATGCCATCGTAGAGGCAGGCCTCGACGGGATAGAGTTCTGGGTCGAGACCCCCGCCTTCTGGCTGTACGGCCACCCCGTCGGGGAGCTCCGGGCCCGGATAGCGGAACACCCCGGCTTCATCCCCGTGAACGTCCATGCACCCATCCTTGACCTCAATCCCTGCTCCGTCAACCCCAGGGTGGCGCAGGCGAGCCTCTCCTACGCCGCCGAGGCCATCGGGCTCGCGGGGCGGATCGGGGCAGATGTGGTGACTATGCACCCGGGCCTGAGGACTGCGAAACGGCCCCCGGGCGCACCCGAGTACGAGCGGTTCGAGCGGCTGGTCGATCTCCTCCGGGAACATGCGTCCGGGGAGAGGGTCCGGATATCCATCGAGAACATGGAGCGGGCGGTGAACGCCATCCTCTCCCGCCCGGAGGAGGTCAGGGAGCTCCTGGACCGTGAACCCTGGCTTTCCTTCACCCTCGACGTCTCCCATGCCATGGCCCGTTCGGTGGAGGAGGTCACCCGGTTCATCGATCTCTGCGGAGACCGGCTGGCAAACGTCCACCTCTCCCGGAGCGAGGGCAGGAGGACCCACCTGCCCGTGGAGGGGAGCCCGCGGGCCCGGGTTGTCCTCCGGGCCCTCGGCAACGCGGGGTACGCCGGTCCCCTCACCCTCGAGATCGAGGATCGGAACTTCGACCATGACCTCTCCCTCGAGGAGAAGGTCACCATCCTCGCCCGGGAGGCTGCCTTCATCCGGTCGGAGATCGGGTGATTCGCTACCTTTATTGCATCCCTCTCCCACATTTTCGGTAGACGGGGAACGGGGGCTGCGGCCCATTCGGTTCCCCCGGTTTGCGCAGGGAATCCATGGCTTCCGAGATACTGGTCCTCCTCTTCTTCCTCTGCATCCTCCTCTCCGCCTTTTTCTCCGGGTCCGAGGTGGCCCTCCTCTCCATCACCCGGTCCAAGGTGCGGACCCTCCTCGCCCGGGGCGGGAAGGACTCCCAGGCCCTCGCTGCCCTCAAGAGGTCCCCCGACCACATCATCATCACGGTCCTCATCGCAAACACCCTGGTGAACGTCGGGGCGGCCACCATCGCCACCTCCCTTGCCATCGAGGCCTTCGGGAGCATCGGCCTCGGGATCGCGACCGGGGTCACGGTCCTCCTCCTCCTCGTCTTCGGGGAGATCGGGCCGAAGATGCTCGCCGTCCGGTTCACCGAGCGGGTCGCCCTCGCGGTTGCCCGGCCCATCTTCCTCCTCGCAACCCTCCTCACCCCGTTCATCTGGGTCTTCGACCGGCTCTCCCGGTCCATGGAGCTCACCAAGGCCTTTGCGAAGCCGGCCATCACCGAGGAGGAGCTCCGGGGCTGGATCGAGCTCGGCCGGGAGGAGGGGGCCCTCGAGAGGGAGGAGGAGCAGATGCTCTTCAATGTCCTCGAGTTCGGGGACACCACGGCGAGGGAGGTGATGACCCCCCGGGTCAACGTCACCATGATCGACGTGGGCGGCACTCTCGCCGAGTCCGTCGCCATCTTCAAGGAGACCGGCTTCTCCCGGCTCCCGGTCTTCTCGGGGGAGAAGGGGAACCTCATCGGCCTCCTGAACGTGAAGGAGGTCTTCCCCGTAGCCCTCGAGCAGCGGCAGGGGGTCACCATCCGGGACCTCATGCACGAGCCGTTCTTTACCCCCGAAACGGCGAAGATCGACGACGTCCTCAGGGAGCTCCAGAGGCGGAAGATCCACATGGGCTTCGTCCTCGACGAGTACGGGGAGTTCGCCGGAATCATCACCGTGGAGGATATCCTCGAAGAGCTCGTGGGAGAGATCCTCGACGAGTTCGACCAGGAGGAGCCCGAGGTGCAGACCGTTGAACCGGGCGTGTACCTCGTGGGCGGCCAGGTGACGGTGAGGGACGCGAACGACCGGCTCGGGATCTCCCTCCCCGAGGAGGCCACCTATGACACGGTGGGGGGCCTCGTCATCGAGCGGCTCGGGCACATCCCCCGGCGGGGGGACGCGGTCTCCGTGGACGGGTCGGGGCTCACGCTCACGGTCATCCAGATGCTCGGCCGCCGGGTCGGCAGGGTGAAGGTCACCGTCCCCCCGGCAGCCGCAGGGAAGGGTTGAGATGCCGCGGGAAGGTGCGCCGGGGATCAGGGAGATCGCAATCCTCGCCTCGGGGCGGGGCTCCAACTTCCAGGCCCTCATCGATGCCGCCCGCTCGGGGTACTTCCCGGGCACCATCGCCCGGCTCCTCACCGACAATCCGGATGCCTTCGCCATCCGGTGGGCAAAGGACGCCGGGATCCCGGTCACGGTCCTCGACTTCGCCTCCTTCCCCACGAAGGAGGCCTACGAGGCGGCCCTCCTCCGGGAGATGGAGGAGTGCGACCCCGACCTCTTCGTCCTCGCCGGGTACATGCGGATCCTCCCCCCGGCGGTCGTCCGGGCCTTTCCGGGCCGGATCCTGAACATCCACCCGGCCCTCCTCCCGTCCTTCCCCGGGCTCCATGCCCAGCGGCAGGCGGTGGAGTACGGGGTGAAGGTCTCGGGCTGCACCGTCCACTTCGTGGACGAGGGGACGGACACGGGCCCCATCGTCATCCAGCGGTGCATCCCCGTGGAGGAGGGGGACGACGAGGAGAGCCTCGCGGCCCGGATCCTCGTGGAGGAGCACCGGATCCTCGCCGAGGCCGTCCGGCTCTTCCTCGAGAGGAGGATCCAGGTCGTGGGCAGGCGGGTCGAGATCCGGTGAGGGGGCCGGGAATCCCGGGATCCTGTCCAGAGGGGCCCCTTCCCCCCTGGACGATCCCGGCTCCCTGCGGGACCCGGGATCCCCGCAACGGCTATACGGCCCGCGAACCAAGGATGGGTGGAATGGGACGGCGATCGCAGACACCGGAGACAAGGAGGCTCGCCCGGGAGCGGATCGAGATCCTCTTCGACCGCGCCCGGGAGTTCTTCCCCGAAAACCCCCGCGCGAGCGACCGCTGCGTCGACCTCGCCCGCCGGATCGCCATGCGCCAGCGGGTGCGTATTCCCCGGGAGCTCAGGCGGCGGTTCTGCCGTCGCTGCTCGGCCTACCTCGTCCCCGGGTCCACCCTCCGGGTCCGCGTGCGCCACGGGAAGGTGGTCACGACCTGCCTCCGGTGCAGTGCCCGCCGGAGGTACCGGATGGAAAGGAAGGGAGGAGAGGCGAAGTGACGGATAGGTCCCCGATGCAGACCCTGAAGCCCACGGTCTGGGTGGGGAAAAAGGGCCTCTCGGATGAGGCGGTCGCCGAGATCCGGCGGCAGCTCGGGGCAAAGAAGCCGGTGAAGGTGCGCTTCCTCAGGGGGGCGGAGATGGACCCGGAGGACCTGGCTGCCCGGGCAGGGGGCAGGGTCCTCGGCGTGCGGGGGAGGACCGTGGTCCTCGAGAAGGGCGATAGCTCCTCCAGGGGATGGTAAATACCCCTTCCCTTCTCCTTCGGGGAACTCGGCTGATTGAGATCAGCCCCGGTCAGGAACTTCGTTCCTTCCCACTCGCGGGATTGAGATCCCGCTTCGGGTCAAGATATGCCCTTCGGGGCATTTCTCTCCCACTCGGGTGATTGAGATCACCCTCGATGCGTCACGAAATATATAAAAACGTATGCCGCGAATATGTAAAGACTGCGACAAGAGCAGGCGCGAGGGCGAGAGTGAACCATGACAACGCTCTATGATATCCCGGCTGAACTCCTCATCCCGAAGGTAGCCGAGGAGCTGAAGAAGAGGAAGGAGATCCAGCCGCCCGCGTGGGCCGCCTTTGCGAAGGCGGGGGTCCACCAGCAGATGCCCCCCGAGGACCCGGACTGGTGGTACATCCGGTCCGCATCGGTGCTCCGGCGGCTCTATATCGACGGGCCGGTCGGCGTGCAGCGGATGCGCACGGCGTACGGCGGGAAGAGGGACCGGGGCTCGAGCCCCTTCCAGTTCCGGAAGGGCGGCGGCTCCTCCCTCAGGAAGATCCTCCAGCAGCTCGAGGCGGCCGGCCTCGTCTCGAAGGACAAGACAGGGAGAAACCTCTCGGTGGCCGGGAGGGCCTTCCTCGACGGGGTGGCCCACGGCCTCCGGAAGACCGCCGAGGAGAAGGTCGCCGGCCTCGCCAAGTACTAGCGTGGTAACCCATGGGTGACGACGAGCTCGCCGAGCTCCGGAGGAGGAGGCTCGAGCAGCTCCAGCGGCAGTCCCTGGACCAGCAGGCCATGGACGAGGAGCTCAGGCGCCGTAAGCAGGTGGATGCGCAGATCCACCACGTCCTCCTCCAGATCCTCGAGCCCGAGGCCCGGGAGCGCCTCGCGAATATCAAGCTCACGAAGCCCGAGTTCGCCCGTGCCATCGAGCAGCAGCTCGTCGCCCTCGCCCAGAGCGGGCGCCTCAAGCAGAAGATCACCGATGCCCAGCTGAAGGAGCTCCTCCAGCAGCTCGTTCCGCAGAAGAAGGACTGGAACATCAGGAGGGCCTGACGGCCCCGAAATCCCCCGGAGAATTTCCTATGAGCAGAGTCACGAAAGGTCTCAAGATCCGCCTGGCAAAGGCCTGTGAACAGAACCGCCGGGTACCCGCCTGGGTCATGATGAAGACGAAACGGGCGGTCTCGACCCACCCGAAGCGCCGCACCTGGCGCCGGTCCACCCTGAAGGTGTAAGTCATGGTGGAGAAGCTGAAGGAACAGATCTATATCATCCCCCTCCGGGACGTGCAGCATACCCCCCGGTGGGAACGGGGAAAGCGGGCCATGAAGGCCATCCGCGACTTCCTCGCCCAGCACATGAAGAGCGAGGAGATCAAGATAGACCCGTCCATCAACGAGGCGATCTGGGAGCGGGGGAGCCACAAGCCCCCGTCCCGGATCCGGGTCAGGGCCATGAAGTTCGAGGACGGGCAGGTCGAGGCCGAGCTCGCGAAGGAGTGAGATGGCAACCACCATCGCCTTTGCGGGCGACCCCCACATCGGCGTTTTCGCCCGGGTCCTCGAGGACCTCGCTATCCTCGCGCCCCAGGCCCCCGACGGCTTCCGGGCGGCCATCGAGGAGGAGCTCGGCGCAGAGGTGGTGGAGACCACGATCCAGGACTCGGCCATCGTGGGGGCCCTTGCCGCGGGCAACCGGCAGGGGGTGGTGGTGAGCGGCCTCGCCTCCCGGGAGGAGATCGCGAGGATCTCGGACCGCCGGGAGGTGATGGTCCTCGAGGAGGGGATGAACGCCGCGGGGAACATCATCCTCGCAAACGACATCTTTGCCGCGGTGCACCCTGACATGCCCCTGGACACCGCCGAGGAGATCGGCGATTTCCTCCGGGTGCCCGTGATCCGGCTCTCCTTTGCAGGCTACCGGGCCGTGGGGAAGGTCGCCGTGGCCACGAACCGCGGGATCCTCGTCCACCCCCGGGCGAACCCCGCCGAGATCGCGCAGCTCGAGGAGGCGGTTGACCTCCCCATCGGCGTGGGGACGGTGAACATGGGAAGCGGCCTCGTAGGGAGCGGCCTCCTCGCGAACAGCAGGGGCTACCTCGCAGGGACGGGGACGAGCGGGTTTGAGCTCGGCCGGATCGAAGAGGTCCTTGGATTTCTGGAGTGATTGTCATGTCAAAGGCACAGAGTTACCGGGTGGAGGGAACGTTTCAGATGGGCGGGGACTGGAGGCCGTACGCAAAGGTCGTCTCCGCCCCCAACGAGGCGCAGGCAAAGGAGCGGGTCTACACCCTCCTTGGCTCGAAGCACCGGCTGAAGCGCCGGGAGATCCGGGTTGTGAAGGTCCAGCCAGCCGAGGGTGAGTGAGATGGCCGGCCCGGAGGCCGATCTCCAGACCCTCCAGTTCTACCTGAACGAGTACAGCCAGCAGGCGGACATTTTCTCCCGGCAGCTGGAGATGATCGAGCAGAAGCGGATCGAGTCCCTCGCCGCCATCGAGACCATAAAGGCCCTCCCGGCCGACCGGGACGCCCCCGTCCTCCTCTCCATCGGCGGGGGGACCATGGTGCGGGCGAAGGTGGCCGACCCGGAGAAGGTCCTCGTGAACATCGGGTCGGATGTCATTGTCCAGTGGACGAACGGCGAGGCCATCACCTTCCTCCAGGAGAAGATCACCGAGATGGAGGCCATGGAGAAGAAAGTGGCGGCGACCATCGACCAGCTCCGGGGCCAGATGGCCGAGATCGCACGGCAGCTCGAGGCGGCCTACGTCCAGCAGGGGCGGTCCCAGGGTTAGGATCAGGATAAGGGTCAGGGCATGTTCGACGGCCTGAGGGAGAAGCTCCGCTCGGTCCAGGAGGCCTTCGGGGCGAGCATGCGGGCTGCCTCTGCGCCTCCGGCCGAAGGAGGCAGGGCGAACGGGGCAAAGGCACCCGGCCTCGGCGAGCGGGTGAAGATCCTCGTCACCGAGGGGGAGCTCGTCCTCTCCGCCCGGCAGATCGAGGCCCCCCTCCAGGAGCTCGAGATGGTCCTCCTGGAGAACGATGTCGCTCTCCCGGTGACTGACGAGATCCTCCGGGTGGTGAAGGAGGACCTGGCAGGGAAGCGCCGGGGCATCGGGGAGGCACCGGAACGGGTCGTCCTCGCGGCCCTCCGGGACGCCATCGTCCGGGTCCTCGGGGAGGGCTTCGACCTCCCTGGCTACATCCGGGGCCGGGGGAAGCCGGTCAAGATCCTCTTCACCGGTGTGAACGGGACCGGGAAGACCACAACAGTGGCGAAGGTGGGGGGCTACCTCAAGAAGCTCGGCTTCTCGGTGGTCATCGCCTCGGGGGACACCTACCGGGCCGGGGCCCTGGAGCAGATCGGCATCCATGCCGAGCGGCTCGGGATCAAGGTCATCCAGCACAAGGCCGGCGGGGACCCCTCGGCGGTCCTCTTCGATGCCGTTGAGTACGCCGCGGCCCACAAGCTGGACGTCGTCCTCGCCGACTCGGCGGGCAGGTTCCACAACCGGGTGAATCTCATGAACCAGCTCGAAAAAATGAAACGGGTCATGCAGCCCGACCTCGTCGTGTACGTGGACGAGGCCGTGGCCGGGAACGACGCGGTGGTCCGGGCCGCGGAATTCGAGAAGCTCGTGGGGACCGATGCCGTTATCCTCACGAAGGCCGACATGGACATGAGGGGTGGCGCTGCCATCTCCATCGCCCATACTGTCGGGAAGCCCATCATGTTCCTCGGGACCGGCCAGGGATACGACGATCTCATGCCCTTTTCTCCCGGGGCCGTGGTGGAGGAGCTCCTCGGGGGTGCCTGATGCTCGACAAGCTCTCCGGCTCCCTCAAGGACGCCCTCAAGAAGCTCGCGGGGAAGACGGTGGTGGATCGGGCGGCGGTGGAGGAGCTCGTCAGGGACCTCCAGCGGGCCCTCATCCAGGCCGACGTGAACGTCCGTCTCGTCCAGGCCCTCTCCCAGGCGGTGAAAACCCGGTCCCTCGACGAGCAGCCCCCCAAGGGGATGTCGGTCCGGGAGCATGTCCTCAGGATTGTGTACCAGGAGCTCATCCGGCTCATGGGCGCAAAGGCCGAGGTGGCCCTCGGCCCCCAGCGGATCCTCCTCGCCGGCCTCCAGGGGAGCGGGAAGACAACCACGACGGGAAAGCTTGCCCGCTTCTTCCAGCGGAAGGGCCTGAAGGCGGGGGTCATCTGCGCCGACACCTTCCGGCCCGGGGCGTACGACCAGCTCTCGACTCTCTGCGCAAAGGTGAACGTCCCCTGCTATGGCGAGCCGGGGGTGACGGACGCCGACGGGATCGTGGAGCGGGGCCTCGCCGCCCTCGCCGGCTCCGAGGTCATCCTCGTCGATACCCAGGGGCGGCATGCCCTCGAGAAGGACCTCATCGACGAGATCATACGGCTGAACGGGATCGCGAAGGCCGACCACCGGTGGCTCGTCATCGACGCGGCCCTCGGCCAGCAGGCCCGGGACCAGGCGCGGAGGTTCCACGAGGCCATCGGGATCGACGGGGTCATCGTGACGAAGATGGACGGGACGGCGAAGGGCGGCGGGGCCCTCTCGGCGGTCTCGGAGACGCAGTCCGGCATCGTCTTCATCGGGAGCGGGGAGACCCTGGACGACCTCGAGCGGTTCGACCCGGACAGCTTCATATCCCGGCTCCTCGGGATGGGGGATCTCAAGTCCCTCGTGGAGCGGGCCGAGGAGGCCATCAACCCCGAGGAGATGGACGTCACCGGGATGCTCCGGGGAAAGTTCACCCTGCGGGACATGTACAAGCAGCTCGATGCCGTGAGCCGCATGGGCCCCCTGAAGCAGATCATGTCCATGCTCCCCCTCGGCGGGGCCGACGTCCCCTCGGAGGCGATCGATGTGACCTCCACGAAGATGGCCCGGTACCGGGTGATCATGGACTCCATGACGGCGCAGGAGCTGGACGACCCGAACACCATCGGCGGTTCCCGGATCCACCGGATCGCCCGGGGGGCGGGTTCCTCGCCTGACGAGGTGAGGGAACTCCTCAAATATTACCGGCTCATGCAACGGGCCCTGAAGGGGATGCGGGGCGGCAAGTTCAACCTCCAGCGCCTCATGCGCCGGTTCTCCGGGATGTGAGATGCGGACCTTTGCCGTGGTGGGGCATCTCGCGGCCACGGGGAACGGCTTCACCCTCGATGACCTCCCCGGCTCGGCCGGCAGGATGGATCTCCTCTGCCGGTGCGTGAACGCCGCCCTTGCCCTCTCTCACGGGATCCGGCGGGACGCGGAGATACACCTCCTCCTCCTCGGGCCCCCTGCTCCGCCGAAGGAGGTGCTCCTCCGGGGGGACTCCGTCCGGTCCCTCTCGCCCGACGAGCGGAGCACCGCCGCCCTCATCAGGAAGGCCCTCGCCCTCCCGGTGGGGGAGGCCTTCCGGGAATCGACCCCGGGCATCCTTGTCCGGCGGGGCGGCCTCCCCGGGCTCCTCGCGGGCGGGGGATACGCGGTCCTTTCCGAGGAGGGGAAGGACGTGCGGGGGCAGGAGGCCCTTCCCCCGGGCTTCGTCCTCTCTGACCACCTGGACTTCACCCCCGAGGAGGAGGGCCTCATGACAGGACTCCCGCGCCTCTCCATGGGCCCGCGGGTGCTGCAGGCAGACCAGGCCATAACGGTCCTCCAGAACGAGCTGGACCGGCGGGAGGCTGGATGGAGCTAGAGGAGCAGGTGGATCGGATCCTGGCCTACGGGGAGATCTGCGACCACTGCCTCGGCCGGTTCTTCGGCAAGCGCTCCCACGGCCTCACGAACGCCGAGCGGGGTCGTGGCCTCCGGGTCGCCCAGGCCCTCCGGGAGAACGTCCCTTTCAGGCCCCACGAGGGCAGCTGCTGGATCTGCCATGACCTCTTCGCCGGCGTGGATCTCTGGGCAGACCGGGTGGTGGCGGCCCTCGGGGGGATCGAGTACGCAACATTCCTCATCGGGACGAGGGTGCCCCCCCTCATGGCCGAGAGCGAGGAGCTCGTCTGGTCGGAGCTCGGTCTTCCGGCCCCCGAGCCCCTGAAGTCCGAGGTGAACCGGGAGGTAGGGAAGGCCGTTGCCGCACGGACGGGGAAGGCGGCGGACCTCGCCCGCCCCGACGTGGTCGCCATCCTCGACCCCGGCTCCGGCACCGTGGAGCTGGAGATCGCCCCCCTCTTCTTCCGGGGCCGGTACCGGAAGCTCGAGCGGGGGATCCCCCAGACCCGGTGGCCCTGCCGGGAATGCCACGGGGCCGGGTGCGGGCGGTGCGGCTTCACCGGGAAGATGTACGCCGACTCCGTCGAGGAGCTCATCGGGCGGACCGCCGCTCCCGCCTTCCAGGCCGCGGATGCCGTCCTCCACGGAGCGGGGCGCGAGGATATCGATGCCCTCATGCTCGGGACGGGAAGGCCCTTTGTCCTGGAGCTCGTCGCGCCCCTGAGGAGGACCGTGGACCTCGCCGCCCTGGAGGAGGCGGTGAACAACGCCGCAGCGGGGAGGGTCGCCATTACCATCGAGGGCTGGTCCACGAGGAAGGCGGTGGAAACCCTTAAATCGGAAAAACCGCATAAAAAGTACAGGATCTCCATTGAGGTTGAGGGCGGAATCGCCCGAAAAGAACTCGAGGAAGCCCTGGATCGCCTGAGAGGGGCGGTGGTCGAGCAGCGAACCCCAGCCCGGGTGGTCCACCGGAGGGCAGACAGGATACGGGAACGCCAGGTCGTCGATGCGAGGGTGGCTGGCCAGGAGGACGGCAGATTCTTCCTTGATGTCGTCGGAGAGGCAGGCCTTTACGTGAAGGAGCTCGTGTCAGGCGACGGCGGCAGGACCCGGCCGAGCCTTGCCGGCCTCGTCGGGAGGCCGGCCCGGGTCGTCCAGCTCGACGTCCTGGAGGTCGAGGGAAGCGGGGATATGGAGTAAAACCGATGCCACACCACCATGGTCCGCGGAAAAAGACGCGCTACAAGCTGAAGAAGGCCATCCGGGCCCGGGGGGTCCCCCCGGTCATGATGGCCATCCAGAAGTTCGAGGTCGGCCAGAAGGTCCACATCGTCTGCGAGCCGAGCACCCACCAGGGCATGCCCCACCGGCGGTTCCACGGCAAGACGGGGACCATCATCGGCCAGCGGGGACGGGCCTGGCTCCTCCAGATCCGGGACGGCGGGAGCGTAAAGACCGTCATCGCGCGACCACAACATCTAAAAGCCCAAAGGTGAAGTACCGAAGAGGGATGCGGCAATGCGGGTAAAAGGGGTACTGGGAGAGGAGAGGATCACCCTCGCCGAGCTGAAGGAGGTCCTCACGCAGGTGGCCGAGGCCCGGCAGGAGGATGCCACCGAGATGTCCTACGAGCTCAGGCGCTCCATCGAGCATGCCACCCACCTTGCCCGGAACACGACGGAGCAGGCGAGGGCCCTCGTGGACTCCCTCCTCAAGCTCGAGAAGATGAAGCCCGACATAGCCTACCGTATCGCGAACATCCTGCCCAGGACAAGGGACGAGCTCCGCTCCATCTACGCCAAGGAGCGCTTCACCCTGACGGGCGAGGAGCTGGACCAGATCCTCACCCTCGTCTCCGAGCACCTCTAGGGGAACTGCCATGAAGACCGAGAAGAAGGAGAACTACTGCATAGTTCTGGACATCCTTCAGAAGGGGCATGCAGACGACCCCCGGCCGGTCTACAAGCGCGAGCCCATCGTCCAGGCCATCGGGATCGAACAGTTCAAGCTCCTGGAGCTTGTCCCGAAGCCCACCGCGGTCATCCAGATCCACGAGAAGCTTTACATCGGGGACGACGAGCGGGAGAAGGTGGAGCGGGTGAAGCGCCGGATCGGGTACGAGGAGCTCACCCCCACCGCCCGGGTCGAGGTTCCCTTCGTGGTTGAGCAGATCGTCCGGGAGAACGAGCCCCGCTTCGTCCAGTTCTTCAACACCTCGGTCCCCATCACCCCGAAGCTCCACATGCTCCACCTCCTTCCCGGGATCGGGAAGAAGCTCCTCTGGGAGATCCTCGACGAGCGGCAGAAGAAGCCCTTCGAGTCCTTCGCCGATATCGCCCGCCGGATCAAGGCCATGCCCCACCCGGACCGGATGATCATCAACCGGGTCCTCGAGGAGATCGAGGACCCCGAGACCAAGTACCGGATCTTCACCGCGCGATGACCGCCCGGCGGGACCAGCACTTTCTCGTGGACGAGCGGGCCGTGGAGCGGATCCTCTCCGTCGTGGAGGTCTCCGGGAGGCAGGTCCTCGAGGTCGGTCCCGGGAAGGGGGTTCTCACGCGGGGCCTCCTCGACCGGGGGGCCACCGTGACGGCGGTGGAGATCGACCCGGTGCTCGTGGAGGAGCTCCGGGGGACCTTCGCCCCCGAGGTCGCGGACGGCTCCCTCCAGCTCGTCGAGGGCGATGCGGTGAAGGTGCCCCTCCCTCCCTTCGAGCTCGTCGTTTCGAACCTTCCCTACTCCATCTCCTCCCCCATGACCTTCCGGCTCCTCGATATGGGCTTTTCGGAGGCAATCCTCATGTTCCAGGCGGAATTCGCCGACAAGATGGCTGCCCGGATCGGCACCCCGGCCTCGGGCCGGCTCACGGTCATGGTCCAGACCTTTGCCGGGGTGAAGCGCTGCTTCCACGTGCCCCCGAACGCCTTCTCGCCCAGGCCGCAGGTCCACTCCACCGTCGTCCGGATCACCCCCCGCGACCCGCCCTGGCCAATCGGGGACAAAAGGCACTATGCCGACGTGGTGCGGGTGCTCTTCTCCCAGCGGAGGAAGACGGTGAGGAACGGCCTGAAATCGGGGAGGGGGATCTTCGGGGCCGACCGCGTGGAGCGGATGATCGGGAGCCTTCCCGCGGAGATGCTCGCCCTCCGGCCCGAGGCCCTCTCACTCAGGGACTTCGCCGCCATCGCGGCCGTGGTCTAGATGGACCCTGATCCTTCCCAGGTCTACCCGGTCCGCGAAGACACCCTCCTCCTTCTCAGGGCTGCCCTCGCCGAGGCAAAGTCCTCTGACCGGGTCGTCGAGCTGGGGACCGGGAGCGGGTACGTCGCCCGGCACCTCGCGGGAAAGGTCGCCCTCGTCGCCGCAACGGACGTGAACCCCCATGCCTGCCGGGCGGCGGCGTCCCCCGGAGTGGGGGTCGCGAGGGCTGACCTGGCTGCAGGGATCAGGGGGCAATTCGACCTCGTGCTCTTCAACGCGCCCTACCTTCCCACGAAACCGGAAGAACGGATGGACGACTGGCTGGAGAAGGCCCTCGACGGGGGAAAGACCGGGCGGGAGGTCATTGCCCGGCTCCTCCCGGACCTCCCCCGGCTCCTCGCACCGGGCGGGAGGCTCCTCCTCGTGGTCTCCGAACTGACCGGGGTGGATGAGGTGCGGAGCCTCCTCGGGGATGCCGGGTTCAGGGCGATGATTGCGGGGGAGGAAGTGATCGAAGGGGAACGGCTCGTGGTGGTGCGGGCGGTCCGGGCGGGAAATCCCCGGACCTGAGCACGAGAACCTATATCCCTCCCTCCTCCCAACCATTCCTTCGTGAACCCGAGGGCGAAGAAGATCCCGGCGGGGGTCCAGGCCGCCATTGACCGGGCCGTCTCAGGCGTCCCGAAGGATGGGATCATCGCCATCTTCCTCTATGGGTCCGTATCCCGGGGGGAGGGGAAGCCCATGTCGGACATCGACCTCTGCATCGTCACGGGAAAGGGCATCTCCCGGGCGGAGAAGGAGCGGATCCTCGTCCACGCCTCCCCGAACCTTGACCTCACCCTCTTCTGGGACCTCCCCCTTCCCATCCGGTTCCGGGTGCTCAAGGAGGGCAGGCTTCTCTGGGGCGAGGAGGGGCTGGAACTTCACCGGATCCGCCGGTCGACACTCAGGTGCTACCGGGAGATCGGGCGGATGATCCGCCGGCATGAACGGAGGATGCTCGATGCATAAGCCCTATGACCGGGAACAGGTCTCGAAGATCGTCTCCGACATCGAGCGGTACACGAAGGATCTCGAGGAGCTTGGGATAAAGGGCCGGGAGGACCTCGAGGACCGCCGGACCCTCTACGCCCTCTCCATGCTCCTCTTCACCATCATCAACCGGGCCCTCGACCTCGCCGACGAGATTATCATCACGAACCGGCTCGGGATGCCCCAGTCATACAAGGAGATCTTCGACATCCTCAGGCGCCGGGGGTTCATCGACCGGAAGCTCGCCGACGAGATGGCCCGTATCGTCTTCTACCGGAACATGATCGCCCACCAGTACGACGACCTCACCGACGATGACCTCTGGTCCCTCTCCGAGCGGCTCGGGACCATCCTTTCCTTCGTGGACCGGATGAAGGAGATCATCCGGGAGGGGCCGCCGGCGAAGGAAAGGAAACGATGAATGAAAAATCTGATTCTTCTCGGCTACATGCTCTCTTTGAGGATTTAAAAAAGAAGCATTTAGTCGATCAGAACAGAAAATTAGTGAGTGACAGGTTTGTATCACAATTTCAGGGAATTTTCGGGAAAATCAGGTATAATGAGCAATTTTACAACAGTTATTTAGTTGACTTAGACGATAATGTCCTTCGATTTATCTTACTCCATGAAGAAGGCCACCTTAAAAGTGGAACAAAATTACCATTTCCAGCTTTCGGAGCCGTTGTAATACTTTTTCTGGTCCTGGTTTATCGCTATCAAATTGGCCTGTTCATGTCTATTTTTTATCTATTGTTTTTGTTAGCGGTTGTCTATAGGGGATTGTTTATCACGCTTTACAAGGAGGAATTCAAGGTAGACCTGTTTTCTGCCGAGTTGATGAAAAATAAATTCGATGTCAAACAACCTTCCCAGCTTCTAAAACAATTTTTTAGGGGTATAGATGGATATAGGAATCGCACGAATTCAAAGAATAATTCCCGACTGATATTACTCATTTTCATGATCGTAACGGGATTGTTTCCGGATTATCATCCAGCTGACTGCTCTCGAATTTTGAATATTGAAAGAAACATCGATGAGCGAGCAGATCATTTGTAAATCTCCTCCCGAAACAACCATACCCTCCCCCGTCCATTAAGCTCCGGGATCGTCCATGGGAGCGACCTACGTCGAGAAGATCTTCTCCCGCGGGTGCCGGCGGGAGGTCAGGGCAGGGGAGGTGGTGATGGCGCCGGTGGACGCGGCCATGATCCATGACATCACCGGGCCCCTCGCCATCCAGAAGTTCCGGGAGATGGGCGGGTCGAGGGTGTATGACCCGAAGAGGGTCATCATGCTCTTCGACCACCAGGTGCCTGCCGATTCCATTCCCGCCGCCCAGAACCACATCTTCATGCGGATGTTTGCAGAGGAGCAGGGGATAGAGAACCTGGACCTGAACGAGGGCGTCTGCCACCAGGTAGTCGAGGAGCGTGGCCTCGCCGCGCCGGGCGAGGTCGTGGTGGGGGCCGATTCCCACACCTGCATGTACGGGGCGACGGGGGCCTTTGCGACGGGCATCGGCTCCACGGACATGGGCTTTGTCCTCAAGTTCGGGGCCCTCTACTTCCGGATCCCGGAGAGCATGCTCCTTGAGGTGAACGGGGTATTCCCCGACCGGGTTGGCCCGAAGGACCTGATCCTCTCCATCGAGGGCGACATCAGGGCTGACGGCGCCACGTACCGGGCCCTCGAGTTCGTCGGTGAAACGATGGGGCGGATGAACATGGCAGGGCGTATGACCTGCTGCAACATGGCCGTGGAGATGGGGGCGAAGACCGGCATCGTCCCGCCAGATAAGACCACGTGGGAGTACCTGAAGGGCCGGCGGAAGCTTGAGCCCTTCAACCTCGAGAGCGATCCTGACGCGACGTATTTCGAGGAGCGCTCCTACGACGTCTCGGACCTCGCTCCCCAGGTCGCGGTCCCCCACAACGTGGACCATGTCGTGGACATCAGCGAGGTCGCCGGGACGCACGTGGACCAGGTCTTCATCGGCTCCTGCACCAATGGCCGGTTCGAGGACCTGAAGGAGGTGGCCGACGTGATGGGCGACCGGAAGTTCTCGAAGGGCATCCGGGTCATCGTCATCCCGGCCTCCCGGGTCGAGTACCTGAAGGCGCTCCGGGCGGGCTTCATCGAGCGGTTCGTCGAGGCAGGGGCCCTCGTGGAGGCGCCCTGCTGCGGCCCCTGCATGGGCGGGGCCTTCGGGCTCCTCGGGCCGGGGGAGGTCTCCCTTTCGACCTCGAACCGGAACTTCAAGGGCCGGCAGGGATCGGCGGACGCGAAGGTCTACCTGGCATCCCCGGCGACCGCCGCGGCGACGGCGATTGCAGGCGAGATCACCGACCCCCGGGAGGTGTGACCATGGCACGGAAGGCGAAAATGGTACGGGCGGCAGAGAAGGTGAAGGAGGCACCGCAGGCAGTCCTCCACGGGAGGGTCTGGCGGTTCGGGAACGACGTGGACACAGACGCCATCATCCCCGGCCGGTTCCTCACCCTCTACGACCCGCGGGAACTGGCAAAGCATGCCTTCGAGGGGACGAGGGACGACTTCGCCGGAGGCGCGAAGGAGGGGGATTTCATCGTGGCGGGCCGGAACTTCGGCTGCGGCTCCTCCCGGGAGCATGCCCCCCTCGCCCTGAAGGGGGCGGGGATCCGGGTCATCGTCGCCGGATCCTTTGCCCGGATCTTCTACCGGAACGCCATCAACTCCGGCATGCTCCCTCTCGTTTGCCCCGGTGCCCATGAGATCAAGGATGGGCTGAGGGGCGAGCTCGATCTGGAACGAGGTGTCCTCAGCGTCGGGGGAAGGCGGTACGAGCTCGAACCTGTGCCCGGCTTCCTCAGGGAGATCGTGGATGCCGGCGGGCTCGTCGAGTACGCCAGGGGGCTCTCGGAGGTGACGACATGCCGCGACGCCACGACGTAGCCGCCATCGGGGGCGACGGCATCGGCCCCGAGATCATCGCCGAGGGGAAAAAGGTCCTCGAGGCGGCGGGAGAGCGGTACGGGTTCGGGATCCGGTGGAAGGACCTCGACATCGGGGCCGAGCGGTACCTCAGGACCGGCGAGCTCCTCACGGAGTCCGACCTCGCCGCCCTCGGGAAGTGCCGGGCTATTTACTTCGGGGCCATCGGGGACGGGCGGGTAAAACCGGGCATCCTCGAGAAGGGGATCCTCCTCTCCCTCCGTTTCCACTTCGACCTGTACGTGAACCTCCGGCCGGTCAAGCTCCTCCCGGGCGTCTGGACGCCCCTCGCCGGGAAGGGCCCGGCGGACGTGGATTTTCTCGTGGTCCGGGAGAACACCGAGGACTTCTACGTCGGGATCGGCTCCCGGTTCCGGGGGGAGGAGAAGAAGGCCCTCGAGGTGGTTCGCTCCCTCTACCAGGTAAAGTTCGGGGTGGACGCCGAGAGCGATGCCGAGGAGGTGGCGTACCAGATCGGGGTCATCACCCGTGAGGGGGCCCGGCGGGTCATCCGGTTCGCCTTCGAGCAGGCACGCCTGCGGGCGAGGGCTGCCCCGAAGGTCACCTCGGTGGACAAGGCCAACGTCCTCACCGAGGTGTACGGCCTCTGGCGGGAGGTCTTCTCGGAGGTGGCCGCGGGGTACCCCGGCATCGCCTCCGAGTTCTCCTTCGTGGATGCCATCACCATGTGGTTCGTGAAGAACCCCGAGGCCTTCGATGTCGTGGTCTCGCCGAACATGTTCGGGGACATCATCACCGACCTCGGGGCCATGATCCAGGGCGGTCTCGGTCTCGCCCCCGGCGGGAACATCAACCCGGAGGGGACCTCCATGTTCGAGCCCATCCATGGCTCGGCCCCAAAGTACCGGGGCCTCGGGGTGGCGAACCCGGTGGCCACCATCTGGGCAGGGTCGATGCTCCTCGACCAGCTCGGGGAGCGGGAGGCGGCGGCCGCGGTCCTCGACGGGATCGGGAAGGCCATCGCGGCCGGGGTGAAGACAATGGACCTGGGCGGGAAGGCCAGGACCGCGGAGGTCGGGAGCTTCATCGCCGCGTCCCTCGGGGACTCCTGACACGGCCCGATTCCGTCGCGGGACCTGCGGTTTCCCCCCGCGTGGATCTTCCCCGGGCCCGGGGGTGGGAAAATCCTACAGGTTTATTATCCCGGAAGGGGAAATGATCGTGTTTCACGGGCCGCAGGGCACGGGAGATCACGGTAATCCGGAGAGCACAGGGAGTTTCTCATTCGTGGAGGATTGGCGATGAGCGCAGCACTCATGCAGGACATCAGCGGGCTGATCGGAATCTGGCAGCCCCGGAAGACCTACCACATCGGACCGAACTATCTCGAGGACTTAAAGAATTTCCTCAAAGAGCGGATGGCGACCCCGGCGAAGTCCTTCTTCGGCGGGAAGAAAACCTCCCTCGAGTTCGTGGACGGGAAGGGGATGGACATCGGCGTGAAGCGGAAGACGGGCCCCCAGGAGGAGTCGGTCGGGATCGTGATGAAGCGCGACCTCACGAACCTCGCGGACCTCAGGCTCCTCATGGAGCAGATCGACCATGCCGGGAAGACCTACCAGGAGCTCTTTGTCATCCTCATGGGGACCCTGACCCCCGACATGGAGGCCAAGCTCTCGGCGTTCCTCGCGAACAAGGGCGCAGGCGCAAAGATCACCGTTGTGAAGAAATGATTTTCTTCACCTCGGCGGACACTACCTTTTCCACCGATCGTGAAGAAATGATTTTCTTCACCTCAGTGGACACTACCTTTTCCACCGATCGTGAAGAAATTGATACCATCTTTTTTTCTTTCCATGCAGTGGGGTTTCGCCGGAGAGAATCCCTTTCCCCCTCAGCTTAACGGGCAATCTTCCTTTTCCTGTCAATGCAGGCGTTCAGGGCCTCCTCCATGAAGGAGAGGGTCCCCTCGATGCCGGCGAGGGCCCGGGACCGGAGGAGGACCCGGCCCCTGAGCGGCGGGGTGAGGCCCGCGAAGGCGGCGCCGGGGCAGGCCGACCTCTCGAAGGAGGACCCGACGACGAGGTCGGGCCGGGCGGCGGCGAGAAACCCCGTGATGCTCCCCAGGTCCGCCATCTGTCGGGCAGGGAATCGGGAAGCCCCCGGGGGGGCGTTTCTCGACCCGATGACAAGTATATCGGCGTCCAGGTAGCGATGGAGGGCCTCCGCGGCCGTCTCCCCGTAGGCCGACCCCCCGAAGACCGCGGCCACGGGCGGGTCGAAGCGGCGGAGGTACTTGTCCGCCGCCTTCTGTATCCGCTCCCCTGTCCGGGAGACCTCGGCGAGGACCGGGCCGATGTCGGCCTCCGGGTAGCGATCCCCCAGCCGGGCGAAGGTCCTCTCCACGGCGGAAAGGCCCAGGAAGGTTCCCGCTTCCTCCCCGGCCCCCGGGGGGAGATCGGGGTTCACCGAAACCGTGACCGGTCCACAAAGGCCGATCCGGTCGAGGGGATCGCGGGTGATCCGGACCCCTGCCGGCACGCCGGCAAGGGCGAGGAGCCGCTCCGCCTCGAGAAGGTTGCCCTGGCTGAAGGGGTCGAGGAGGTTCAGCCCGGCGATGTTCACCCCCCCCTCGCCCGGATCGGTCTCAGGGCCGAGGGCGTCGAGGGCTCTCCGGTATCCCTCCTCCATCTGCCCGGCGAAGCCCGGTGCATCCACGAGGATCGTCCGGTCGTCGAGGATCTCCCGGATCTCCTCCCCGACGATGGCGGGTACACAGGTGGTGACCACGGCCACTCCGCGGTACGAGGGGGGTATGGAGCCGAGGACCTCCCCGAGCCGGTCGACGGAGCCGAAGATCACCTCCCGCTCCTCGATGAAGGTGGAGAAGAGGGGGACGGGGATGAGGCTCTGGGGGTAGAAGAAGCACCCGCTCGAACCATGGATCACCACCGCGAGGTCGGGGATCCCCGCGAGGCAGGCCGCCGCCCCGGTCATCCCGCAGGGCCAGAGGGGGGAGGTGCACCCGGGCATTGAGGGATCAGGCATGAAGAACCTCCTGCCGGCAGGCGGAGGTTTTCGTGTCATCAGGCATGAAGCACCCGCCTCCACCGGTGGAGGAGCCGGACGAGGCCCGCGGTTCCCACGGGGAGCGGCGTGGGGAGGGGGAGGGGGATGCCTTCTTCCCCGGGGACGAGCCCGAGGGAGGAGGCCAGCTCCCGGGTGAAAGGCCCGGCCGCGTGACCCGGGGTGGGGGAGAACCGGATCCGCTCGCCCCTCAGGTCATCGAACCGGGCGAGCGCCTCCTCCTGCCTGCCCCGCTCCTCCCCGAGGGCGCGGGAGGGGTCCGCCCCGAGGACCCCTGCCGCCTCCCTGAGGAACCGGAGGGACCCCGAGAGCCCGACGGGGAAGGAGTCGAGGAAGGGGGTTCCGAACCGGGCGGCAAAGGCCTCCCCGACGGGCCGGAGCTCGGGTTCCCTGAGGATGTTCAGCCTCCCTGCCGGGAGGCCGGCGAGGGAGTCCCACGATATCCCCCGGATGAACCGGAGGGCCGGCCGCTCCCCGAGGAGGGCGAGGAGCCGGGAGACCTCGGCGAAGTTCTCCTCCACGTCGGCCTCCAGGTTCTTCTCCCCGATGAGGGTGATCCCCCCGTCCCTGTTCCCTCTTCCTCCTCCTTTCCCTTTCCCTTCGCCCTCCCCTGCCCGCTCTCCAATGGCAATCAGGGCATTTCTCATGCCATCCTGGAACCCTCCGCCGAGGAATCCAGAGCCCGGCACGGCGATGACCGGGACCCCCCAGCCCCGGCCGCAGACCCCCTCCACGTCGTCCCCGATGGTCTGGACGACGCAGGTGGAGAGGACGAAGATGGCGGAGGGCCCCCGGGAGGTGGCCTCCCCGAGGGCGGCGGCGAGGGCCCCCTCCCCGCCGAAGATGACCCCGGCCTCGTCCAGGTCCGAGGAGAGGATCCGGAGGAGGTGCGGGATGTCCTCCCCGAGGAGGGTGGCATGGAGGAGGGAGGCGTTGTGCTGGGAGCAGCCGGCCGGGCCGTGGACGACGGAGATCCCGTCCGTTACCTCGGTGGTAACGGAGAGGGCCCCCGAGAGGGTGCACCCCTCAAGCCGGGAGGAACTCCATGGCAAGGGATTCGAGGTCATCCATGGAAAGCGGGGTGGGGATCCCGAGCTCGCGGTTTTCGACGATGCTCTTTGCCAGCTGCCGGTACACGCCGGCCTGGGCCGAGTCCGGGGCGTACTCGATGACGGTCATCCGGTGGATCTCGGCCCGCTGGACCACGGGGTTCCGGGGGATGAAGATGACGAGCCGGGAGTGGATCCGGTCGGCGAAGGCCCGGACGAGAGCCTCCTCCCCGGCCTGCCCGGCCCCGTTCCCGATGACACCAGCGAGCCGGCACCGGCTCCGGGCCCTGCCAGCAAGCCGGGCAATGGCCTTGCAGATGTTGTTCGCCGCATAGAGGGACATGAGCTCGCCACTGGTGACGAGGTACACCTCCTCGGCGTATCCCTCCCGCATGGGCATGGCGAAGCCCCCACATACCACGTCGCCGAGGACGTCGTAGACGATGACGTCCCCCGTGAGGGAATTTAACCGCTCCAGGAGCTGGAAGGTGGCGATGATGCCCCGGCCCGCGCAACCGACCCCGGGCTCCGGCCCGCCGGCCTCGACGCACCTCACCTCCCCGAACCCGCGGTAGACTACCTGGTCCGGGGTGAGTGAGGCCTCCCGGCCCTCCCTCACCTGGTCGAGGACCGTTGGGATCCAGCTCCCGTGCATGAGCATCCGGGTGCTGTCCCTCTTCGGGTCGCAGCCGATCTGGAGGACCGAGAGGCCCATCTCTGCGAGGGCCGCCGAGAGGTTCGCGGCCGTCGTGGACTTCCCGATCCCGCCCTTCCCGTAGAGGGCGATCTGTTTCATCCTCTACCCGGTGGGCTCGCCCGGTATATAGATTACTTGATCTACAGCAAGTAAATTTAATTATCAACTATAGTATATTTGATAAATATTATTCCCTGCAGGGCTCCATCGAGATCCGCCGGTTGATGATCCGCCACGCGAGGATGAGCTGGACGATCTCCCCCGCCGTAACCGTGGACCGGTTCTCGTAGATCCGGATGGGGCGGACCTCCGTCTGCCGCTCCACGGCGGCCTCCAGCCGCCGGATGAGGGCGTACGGGAGCTCCCCGTCGAAGGTGAGGGCCCCCATCTCCCGTTCGTCCAGCTCCTCGATCCGGAACTCCATGAGGAAGTCCCGGTCCGAGAGGGAGAGGAGGCCGGAGAGGTCGATGGAGAGCTCGATGTCCCGGATCCGTTCCTCGGGCCGGGTCTGGAGGAGGGTGACCTGGTAGATGTTCCGTTGCTGCCCGAGCTCCCTCCCGTACCGGGAGAAGCCCGCAGAGATGACGGCGTCGGCGAACTGCCGCTGAGGGGCGATGTACTTCCGGTAGTCAGCGGCCCGGCGGGCCCGTTCCCCCTCGACATCCCCGGTCCGGTACCCCCGGTCCCCTGTATCCCGTTTCATCTTCCAGGCCCGTTTCACCTCCTCGTCGGGGTCCACGAAGAGGGTGAAGTCGAGGAGCTCCCGGAGTCGCGGGGTGAAGAGGGTGTGGAGCCCCTCGAGGATGAGGATCCTCGCGGGGGCGAAGGGGACGGGGGAATCGAAGGTGCCGGTCCGGTGGTTGTAGACCGGTTTTTCGATGGGTCTGCCCCTCTTGAGGTCCGCGAGGTCCCTAGCGATCCTGTCGAGGTGGTTCGCCTCGGGTGCGAGGGGGGTGATACCGAGGGCATTCCGCTCTTTCCTCCCGTACCGGTGGTAGTCGTCGAGGGAGAAGGAGGAGACGAGGTCCGCCCCGAAGATCTCCCGGATGGCCCCGGTAAAGGTGGTCTTCCCCGAGCCGCTGTCCCCGGCCACCCCGATGGCAAAGACGCAGGGGGACTCGGCGATGACATCCTTGAAGTTCCCGTCCATAGTCCGGAGGAGAGTCGGAGGCAGGGATGATGAAGGAGGGGGGTCTCTCATCCCTCAGAGGATCCCATAGGCCCGGTGCTTCTCCGCGATCTTCTCCGCGAGGGCGTCGAGGGCCAGGAGATCCGCGGAGGTGGGGAGCCCCTTCACGAGGACCGGCTCGAGGAACTCCACGGGGAGCCCCTGGAGGATGCCCGCGAGGTCCTTCACCGTCCTCCCGCCCCAGCCGTAGGAACCGATGATCCCGATGGCCCTTGTCTTGGGCTTCAGGATCTTCACGAGGTATGCCGCGTACACGGCCGCGGGGTGGGGGCCGGTGAGGACCGTGGGGGTGCCGACCACCACGGTCGCCGCATCCACGAGGGCCATGGCGAGCTCCCCGATATCGGTCACCGTGAGGTTGAAGGGGAGGGCAGGGACGCCCCGGTCTGCAAGGGCCTTCTCCAGGGAATGGACCATAACCGCCGTGGAGTGGTGCATCGAGACATAGGGGATGACCACCTCGTTCTTCACCCGGTCCGAGACCCAGTCCCGGTAGGCATCAAGGATCAGTTCCGGCTTCCGGTAGACCGGCCCATGGCTCGGGGCGATGATCCCGATGGGGAGCGGCCGGATCTTCTCGAGATGCCCCTTGATCGGGCCACGGAAGGGCATCATGATCTCGGCGTAATACCGCTTCGCGGCCCAGTACACCCGCCCGAGTTCGCTGACGAAGAGCTCGTCCGTGGCATAGTGCGATCCGAAGAGGTCGCAGGTGAAGAGGATCCGGTCCTCCCGGAGCCAGGTGAGCATGGTCTCGGGCCAGTGGACCCAGGGGGTATGGATGAACTCGAGGGTCCGGTCCCCGAGGGAGAGGGTCTCCCGGTCCTGGACGGCCTGGATCTTCTCGTCAGGGACGTGGAGGAGGAGCTTCAGGAATTCCTTCCCCTTCGGCGTGGTGATGGCCCGTGCAGACGGGTACCGGGAGAGGATCCGGGGTATCACCCCCGAATGGTCCTGCTCGGCATGGTTCGCGACGATGTAATCGAGGCGGTCCAGCCCCAGTTCGCCGAGGTTCCCGAGGAGGATCTCCAGCTTCGTGGGGTCCACGGTATCGATGAGGGCGGTCCCGGTGCTCCCCTTCACCACGTAGGCATTATAGCTCGTCCCCTCGGGAAGGGGGATGAGCTCGTCGAAGATCCTCCGGTCCCAGTCGAGGGCACCGACCGGGATGACACCGGGCCGTATCTCCCGCATAAGGCTCTGTGTTGCCCGGCACGCTATTTATGGATATCGGGACTCATCGCCCATTGAAGGGAGGCACCCCGACCCTGTTCAAAGGGTGGACCAGGGGACGGAGCCCCGGGGAAAGGCGGAAAAAAGAGGAGGGACGGATCACGCGGCCGTGATCACGAAGGACTCCGAGGCCACCGATGTCGTATCGGGGATGGCAGCAGAGATGGTGTAGTCCCCGGGGGCATACGGGGAGGTATCGAGGGACAGGGAAACCTTCCCCTGGACCAGGGCCTGGGTGATGGGCTGGGACTCGAAGGTCGTGCTGTTCCTGAGGGTGATGGTCACCTGGGACACGGACGCGTCCGTCGAGATGTTGGCGAGAATGGTCCCACCCTGGGGAACGCTCGGGGTGTTCACCGCGATCTGGATGGCCGGGCCGGGAGGCAGGGTGGTGGCCACGGTGGGGGCGACCGTCGTCGTGGGGGGCAGGGTGGTCGGCGCCGTGGTGTTTGCCACCGTGGTGACGATCGTGGTGGGGACCACCGTCTCGTTACCCGTTGACGGCGGACCGGTGGTGGCGGCGGTGGTAACGACGGTGGTCGCCGTGGGCGCGGGGGTCGTCTCTGTCGTCGCGGGAGGTGCGGTGGTAACGGGGGCCGGCGTGGTTTCCGCCGGGGGGAGGGTCACGATGACGATGGTCGGGGTCGAGGGGGCCGGGGTGTTGAGCTTCAGGAGATAGGGGGTGATACCTATGAGGGCGGCCGCGATGGTCCCAATGGTGGCAATGAGCTGGACCCAGGGGAAGGAATCCTTCTTCTCTTCTGCCATATCCGGTTTCCTTGAGGAGATGAGGTTCTCACTATCGCCTCATATGTTTTATGCATTGCACCTCCGGTATCTTCCGTGATCGGGGGATTCCCCGGACCTGCTCCCCACCAGCCTGGGAGAAGCGCGGCAGGCTCTCCGGGGTCTGAACCCATGACCAAGGGGGGGGGACCGTGAGGCCCAGGGCCTGCCGTATCTCAGGGGTTCAGGACGACTATCCAGATCGTCAGGACCGTCGCGAAGCTGACCCAGGCGATGTAGGGAACGAGCAGGTATGCCGCAGGACGCGAGATCTTCAGGAACTGCCAGATGGTCGCTGCGATGGCGGCCCACAGGACGAGCATCTCCCCGAGGGCGAGGGATGGAGAGGTGATGCCGAAGAAGAGGTACGACCAGAACACGTTCAGCCCGAGCTGGACGGCGAAGAGGCCGATGCCCCACCGCACCACAGGTGAGCTTTGGTCTGCCTCGAGCACGAGGAAGAGGGAGACCCCCATGAGGAAGAAGAGGACAGTCCAGACCGTCCCGATGACACCGCCGGGAGGGGCGATGGGGGGCTTCACCAGCGTGACATACCAGGTGTTCACCGTAAGCGCGGTGAAGAATGAGCCGATTGCTGCCGCGGCATAGCAGATGCCGACAGAGAAGACAAAGAGCAGTGCACGGGTTCCATTCATTCCTTTCAGTCCGGTCACAGGGCCATCACTCCCTGCTCACCGTTTTTTCTGTTTCATCGACCGGAGGCGTCCCACCTCCTCCGGGCTCTCGATCCGGAGGAGGAAGGTCCCGTGGCAGGGCTTCGTGTACGGGAAGACGACCATGTCCCCCTCGACCCCGACGAAGATGGGGGGGAGGCCGATGATGTAGGACTCGAAGATCCGGAAGCCGGGCTCCACCTCGTACCGCTCGGCGAAATGCTCCTTCACGTACTCCCGGCACTCCTTGAAGCTCGCCTGAGAGAGGACCACTTCATACTTCAGCTCCTCGATGCAGCCCATCCGAACACCCCGTCGATCTTCTTTTTCAGCTGTCCCGGGTTGTGAACCGCCCGCTCCACGATCTTCTCGCAGTCGAACTCTGCGAGCTTCGCGAGCTCCTCGGCCTCCCTGCCGAAGATGATGAGGCAGAGCCGGGAGGGGAACACGTGCCTGACCGTCGCCGCGTAGGCGATCCCGGCATCGTTGTGGGCGAAGGCAACGACGAGGTCCGGGTGGATCCGCCTCTCGATGAGGTCGGCCATGGCCTTCTCCAGGTTCATCACCTTCTTCACATAGTGCCGGTCAGGGTCCGAGACCCGGGCCAGCTGGATGACCGAGGGGTTCCCGGCCATGGTGACCCGGACCCCGTCCTTCTCGAGCCGGCCCGCGAGGTAGAGGGCGATGCCCATCTGGACCGGCACCTCCGGGCACCCGAGGAGGAGGAGGGCCGTCCTCTCCCCCTTCCCGGCGCCTTCCGTTTCCATCGTCACGACACCCTGCCCCCGGAGGATGGGGCGGAGAGCTTCATGAGCTTATCCTAAGCCTCCCCGGGGGCGGTCTCCCCGAGCACCCAGTCGAGATAGCCCCGGTAGCCACCCCACACGGGTATCGCGAGGATCTCGGGGACCTCGTAGGGGTGGATCTCCTTCAGCCGCTCCATGACCCGGGGGAAGAGGCTCTCCCTGGTCTTCATGACGAGGAGCTCCTCCCGGTCAGTGCAGATCTCCCCCTTCCACCGGTAGCAGGAACGCACCGGCGTCGCGTTCACGCAGGCGACGAGCTTTTCGGAGACGAGGGTCCCGGCAATACGCGGGGACTCGGACTCCGGGACCGTGGAAAGGATGATGACGACCCGTTCGTTTTTCACCTTCTCACCCGGGAAACCGTCCAGGGCTCAGGAAATACATATCCCTCACCTACGGGGAATTGATTTTCCCCTCGTGGCTCGGGATCCCCCTCCGGGTTCCCCTGCAAGGGATGTTGCCCGTCCATGGGAAAGGATTTTCCCTTCCGCTCACCTCCTGCCCCCCCAATGCCTCCGCCGACCTGCGAAATTAATAAGAACCGGCCCCCAAAGGTAAGAGCAGGATGTACTCGAAGCGCCTGGACAGCCTCCCCCCCTACCTCTTCGCCCAAATCGACGAGCTGAAGGAGGAGCAGGTAAGGAGGGGGGTGGATGTCATCGACCTCGGGATCGGGGACCCCGACCTCCCGACCCCCCCGCACATCGTGGACGCCCTCTGCAGCGCGGCGAGGGACCCGGCAAACCACCACTACCCCTCCTATGCCGGGATGCGGGAGTTCCGGGAGGCGGTGGCGGCCTGGTACCGGCGCCGGTTCTCGGTGAACCTCGACCCCGAGACCGAGGTCACGGCCCTCATGGGCTCGAAGGACGGGATCGCCCACATCCCCGAGGCCTTCGTGGACCCCGGGTCCTACGTCCTCGTGCCTGACCCTGGCTACCCCGTGTACCGCACCTCCACCCTCTTTGCCGAGGGGAGGGTATATGAGATCCCGCTCCTCGAGGAGAACGACTTCCTCCCCGACCTCGCAGCCATTCCCCGGGCGGTGGTGAAGAAGGCAAGGCTCCTCTTCCTCAACTACCCGAACAACCCCACGGCGGCGACGGCCCCCATGGAGTTCTTCGAGGGGGTGGTGGACTATGCCTGCGAGCATGACCTCGTGGTGGTCCATGACAACGCGTACTCCGAGGTCTCCTTCGACGGGTACCGTGCCCCGTCCTTCCTCTCTGCAAAGGGGGCGATGGAGGTGGGGATCGAGATGCACTCCCTCTCGAAGACCTACAACATGACCGGCTGGCGCATCGGGATGGCCTGCGGGAGGATGGAGGTCATCAAAGGGCTCAGGCAGGTGAAGACGAACGTGGACTCGGGGGTCTTCAACGCGGTCCAGCACGCTGGCATCGCGGCCCTCTCCGGCCCCCGGGACTGCATCCGGGAAGCCTCGGCCATCTACCAGGAGCGGCGGAACCTCCTCGTCGGCGGGCTCCGGGAGCTCGGCCACCAGGTCGCCCTGCCCCAGGCCACCTTCTACGTCTGGATGAAGGTGGGGAACGGCCTCGATTTCGCGACGAGGCTCCTGAACGACGCGGGGATCGTGGCCACACCCGGCGTCGGGTTCGGGAAGTACGGCGAGGAGTACGTCCGGTTTGCCATCACCCGGTCCGCCGACCGGATACGGGAGGCCCTGGACCGGATGCGGGGGCTTGACCTGTGATCC
>DATKMC010000089.1:0-45047 GCA_035542115.1 Methanomicrobiales archaeon
CATGGCCATCATGAACTCCCGGATCACCTTCGAGTTCTCCTGCAACAAGGAGGAGTGCAAGTCCTTCGAGCTCTGCCGGCCGGACGGGGTCATCGACGGCGACCGGTACCTCGTCGGGGAGATCCTCGGGAACGCCCCCGATGTCTGCGAGAAGGGGCGGGCGCTGAAACTCGTCGAGCTCAGGCCGCTTTAAGTAGTGTCAGAGTTTTTTTCGCCCGATTCCTTGAGATACTGATTTACCTGGCTGGTAACGCCGTTGTCTTCGTCGGGGTCCATGGCGGATCTGTGTAGTGAAATACATAGATCTGGCTTTTTACGGGGTTATCCGGCTTCGTTGTCAGGCTCTTGGGGGGGCTTCGGGTCGCGCCCTACCTGATAGCGGGGCGCTCCAGGTCGGGTTCTGATGACCCCTCCCTCCCCCAGGAACGTCCATGATGTCACCACCTAGTCCTGATTCCCTGTTGGAACAAACAATTCCCGTAGGCAAGTCAGCCGGGAGCATCCAGTCAGATCGGGTAAGGCCCTACTCTCCCTTCTCCACCGCCACCCGGTAGAGCTCCTCCGCCAACGCGAGGATCCGGTCATGGTCCCTGAGACGCAGGCGCCAGAGGGGTGGGATGGCCGCCACCCCCCAGTAAGCCCCCGCGAGTGCCCCGGTGACCGCCCCGATGGTGTCCGCGTCTCCCCCGAGGTTCACCCCCCCGATGACCGCGGCCTCGAAGGATTGCGCCCCCATGAAGACCGAAAGGGCGCAGTGGGTGGTAAGGAGCGCATCCAGGGAGGGCTCAGGGGGATAGCCACGGTACTCCGCCAGGTACCCGAGCACCTCGGGATTGCGGCAGGTGCGGCAGGCATGCCGGAAGGCCTCCTCCCGGGAGGCCCCCCGCGCGAGGTCCGCCACCATCCGGTTCACGAAGGCGGAGCAGGCGCCCGCCACGGGGTCCCGGTGGGTGAGACGGGAGCAGGCGGCACTCAGCTCCTCCAGCTGCGGGGAGGAGGTGAAGACCCCGAGCGGGGGACCCCGCATCACCGAGCCGTTCGAACGGCCCCCTCCCCGGGAGTGGTGGACCCGGGCAGCCGCCACCGGGAGCGGCACCCCGGAAAGGACGAGGGTGAAGACCGCGGTGGAGGTCGGGCCGTAGAACTGCGGGTATCCCCGGAACCCCTCGAGGAGGCGTGCCATGCAATCCTCGGGAGAGAACCCCCGGGAGACCACCAGGGAGCGGGCAACGGCCATTGCCTGGAGGGTGTCATCGGTGTACATCCCTCCCTGCGGCATGTCCGTGACGCGCACCGTCGGAGGCGGGTGGCCCTCCAGGGGCGCACCAAAAGCGTCCCCTGCAGCGAGCCCCATGAGCACCCCCTCAGCGTGTCCCTGTTGCAATATAAAGATCACCAATAAAATATATTTAGGAACGGCAAGTAGAGTTAAAGATGGTGATAGCGTGCAGAAGGAAGAGTTGCTCCACTTACATATGCTCCTCATTCATGTAAAGAAATACTACGAGAACCTCACTTCTGATGAAATCTTCACGGACAGGTACAATGCCCTGACCATATCACCGGTCCACATCCACAAGAACAAGATCCTTCACAAGAAGGCCATCCTCACCCTCGGGGATGAGATCGTTACCCACATCAGGGGCCACCGCCCACCCATGGTGGAGATGAGTCCCGAAGCGGCAACAGGACGCGTCGCCGCTGAACAGTGATGCATGGATGAGTTCACCCTCTGCCGGGAGATCATCTCCCGGATCTCTTCTCATCCGGGCCCCCTGACATCCCTTGAACATGTCAAGATCGAGGTCTGCCGGGCCCACCATTCCCCGGTGATCCCCAAGAACTCCGCCATCCTCGCCGCCGCCCTCCCCGGCGAGCGCGAGCGCCTCCGGGGGCTCCTCCTCCTGAAGCCCACCCGCACCCTCTCCGGGGTAGCCCCGGTCGCGGCCATGACCTCCCCGGCCCCCTGCCCCCACGGGAAATGCCTCCCCTGTCCCGGTGGCCCCGACCATCCTTTCGGAACGCCGCAGAGCTACACGGGGGAGGAGCCCGCGGCCCTCCGGGCCCGGGAGCATGGCTATGACCCGTACGGGCAGGTGAGGGCCCGGCTCGACCAGTTCCGGGCCCTCGGGCACCACGTGGACAAGGCCGAGCTCATCGTCATGGGCGGCACCATGACGGCCCGTCCGCCCGAGTACCAGCGGTGGTTTGTCTCCGGGTGCCTCCGGGCCATGAACGAATCCGCCGGGGACATCCGGTCCACGGGGAGCTTCGAGGCCATCGCGACCGCGAACGAGACCGCGCCGGTCCGGTGCGTCGCCATCACCTTCGAGACCCGGCCCGACTACTGCAGGGAGGAGCATCTCCGGCTCATGCTCTCCCTCGGAGTGACCAAGGTCGAGCTGGGAGTCCAGCACACCGACGATCGGATCCTCGGGCTGAACCGCCGGGGCTGCACCATCGGGGACGCCATGGAGGCAAACCGGCTCCTCAGGGACAGCGGACTCAAGGTCGGGTTCCACGTGATGCCCAACCTCCCCGGGGCCACCCCTGCCGGCGATGAAGCAATGTTCAAGGCTCTCTTCGCCGACGAGCGCCTCCGGCCCGACTTCCTCAAGATCTACCCGACCCTCGTCACCCCGGGGTCGGGGATCGAGGCCCTCTTCCGGGCGGGGCAGTACGAGCCCTACCCGGAGCCGGTGCTCGTAGATCTTATCGCCCGGGCGAAGGCCCTGATCCCCCCGTATACCCGGCTCCAGCGGGTCCAGCGGGACATCCCGGCGAAGCTCATCACCGCCGGGTCTATCCACGGGAACCTCAGGCAGATGGCAAAGGCCCGGCTCTCGGAGCTCGGCGGCTCCTGCCGGTGTATCCGCTGCCGGGAGGCAGGGAGGACCCCGGTCGGGGAGGCCTCCGATATCCGGGACCTCGCGTACCCGTGCTGCGGCGGCACCGAGCTCTTCATCTCTGCCGTTTCGGGGGATGCGCTCATCGGCTATGCCCGGCTCAGGTTCCCGGGCTCTCCCGGATACGAGGCGCCCCCCTCGGCGTCGCTCCTCCGGGAGCTCCATGTGTACGGGCCGGTGGTCCCCCTCGGGCAGGGGGCCGGGCCTCTCGAGTGGCAGCACCGCTCGTACGGCGCGCTCCTCCTCGGACGGGCAGAGGATCTCTCCCGCGCAGGGGGGTTCCGCCGCATGGCCGTGCTCTCCGGGATCGGGGTCAGGCCCTACTACCGGAAGAGGGGATATGAGAGGCGCGGGCCATATATGGTTAAGGAGCTCGCATGAAGCCCGCCACCACGGAATTCCTCAGGCAGCGGTTCACCGAGTACTACCGGAAGGAGCGGATCCAGTCGCCCCCGTCGGTGGGCGAGCGGGAATTCGGCTTTATCCTCTTTGACCCCGGGAGCCCCGAGGTGCGGATGCGCCGGCACATGGGGTTCGGCACGGCGGGGGAGCTCACGGATTACATCCGGTCACTCGTGCCGGCTCATGCCTTCTACTCGAGCGCCTACTACACGGCGCCTGGGGCCGGGACCATGGCCGAGAAAGGGTGGACGGGCGCGGACCTCATCTTCGACCTCGACGCCGACCACCTCGTGCGGAAGCCCTATCCGCCATACTCGGCAATGCTCGACCGGGTGAAGCTGGAGACGGGGAAGCTCCTCACCATGCTCACCGACGAGCTGGGCTTCTCCCCCCACAACATCCACCTTGTCTTCTCCGGCGGCCGGGGCTACCACATCCATGTCAAGGAGATCGGGGTGCGGGGATGGAGGAGCCAGGAGCGCCGGGAGCTCATCGATTACGTCTGCGGCATCGGCATCGACCCCCTTGTCCTCCTGAGTGGATCCGCCGGCGGGGTCCGGGGCTGGAAGGAGAGGTATATATCCACGATCTCCGAGTACCTTCTCTGGCTGAAGGGGCTTGGACGGGAGGAGGCGGTGGAACATCTCATGGAGCTGCCCGGGATCGATAAGAGACAGGCCCACCGGTTCCACGACTCCATCGATACATATCTTGAAGGGCTCGGGAAGGATGACTTCGATCCACTTCTCGCAAACCAGGTCTTTGCCGCCATCGCGGGGACGGAGGACGGGAAGTTCCGGGAGCTCCTCCGCAGCCGTGCAGCCCTTGCCGACGAACCGGTCACCACCGACACGCGGAGGCTCATCCGGATGCCCACCTCCCTCCACGGCGGCTCGGGGCTCCGGGTCACCCCCGTCCCCCTCGCCGACTTCGATGCCTTCGACCCCCTCAGGGACGCCGTGGTCTTCTCCGACCGGAGCGTGAAGGTGGAGATGGGGATGAACCTCTCCATGGAGATGATGGGGAGCAGCTACCAGCTCGCGAAGGGGACCGCGGCGGTCCCCGAGGCCCTCGCGGTCTTTCTCTGCGCCCGGGGGTTCGCGGAGGTTGCCGGGGAGGGCGGCCGTGGCCCTCCATGACCTGAGGATCATCGTCCTCAACGAGCGGGAAACCGGGAGGCTTTCCGAGGTCCCGCCCACCCTCTACGCGGATATCCGGAACCGGCTCGCCGCCCTCCAGGCGGAGGTCTACCGGTGCAGTGATCCCCTCTCCGACGAGGCCCAGACCCTCATCGAGGAGCTGAAGGCCGTCCGGGAGATCGGCCGGGACATCTTCCGGATCCGGTCCCGGAAAATCCTCTCCCTCGCCCTCGTCCAGGTGGAGGCCGAGGCGACGGACCGGAACGAGCTGAAGAAGATGCTCCCCGAGGAGCGGGAGATGTTCGACGGGGTCCTCCGGGAGCTCGGGAAGGGGAAGGCGGCCATCGCGGGGGGCGCTCCGAGGGAGGCCGCGCCCGGCGCCACGCCCGCCGCCGCGGCCTGTATCCCCGAGGCCTCCCCTCCCCCCGGGGAAACCATGGTCCTCGTCCGTATCCTCGCGGACCTGGAGCCCTTCATGGGGGTGGACGGGAGGGTCTACGACCTGAAGACCGAGGACCTCGTTACCCTCCCGGGGAAGAACGCGGGGGTCCTCATCGACCGGAACATGGCGCAGGACGTCATGGGGAAACCGGAGAGCTAGGCCCGGCCAGGCTGTCCCGGAGGACCTGCCTCCGTCGCGCCGGGATCATGGCCGCGGCAGCCCGGGCCGTCGGTTTCGCATACCCTTAAATATCATGCCCGGGAAATTATTATGCCACTCGGTAAGGGAAGTTCGGAGCCAATGCCATGAAGATGCCGGTAAAATTCAACACATACTGCCCTTTCTGCCGGAAACACGAGCTGCACGAGGTGGAGAGGGTGAAGAAAGGCAAATCCCGGGGTCTCCACTGGATCGACCGGCAGAAGGCGCGGCGCGGGAAGGTCGGGAACATGGGCAAGTTCTCCAAGGTGCCCGGCGGCGACAAGCCGACGAAGAAGATCAATGTCCGGTACCGGTGCCTGAAGTGCAAGAAGGCCCACCTCAGGCCCGGCTTCCGGGTCTCCAAGTTTGAGCTCACGGAGTAGAGAACATGGTCAGACTGAACCGCGAGAACCGGAGCAGGTTCTACCGGGTGAAGTGCCCCGACTGCGAGAACGAGCAGGTCATCTTCGGCAAGGCTGCAACGGTCGTTGACTGCATCGTCTGCGGAAAGGTCCTCGCCGAGCCGGCGGGGGGCAGGGCACGCATCACCGCCGAGATCCTCTCCGAGATCGAGTGAGGGGCCGGATGGCCGAGAGGGACTGGCCCGAGGAAGGCGAACTCGTCGTCTGTACCGTCGATGCCGTGAAGGACTTCGTGGCCTTCGTCCGGCTCGACGAGTACGGGGGCCGGCAGGGGCTCATCCCCATCTCCGAGATAGCGAAGGGCTGGGTCAAGTACATCCGGGACCACATCCGGGAGGGCCAGAAGGTCGTCTGCAAGGTCCTCCACGTCGATCGGAGCCGCGGGCACATTGACCTCTCGTTGAAGGACGTGAACGAGCACCAGCGGCGCGAGAAGATCCAGGAGTGGAAGAACGAGCAGAAGGCCCACAAGTGGATCGGCTTCGTGGCCGAGGAGTCGAAGGTCCCGGCACAGGCCATCGAGGACGCCATCCGGAAGGACTACACCCGGCTCTACCGGGCCTTCGAGGACGCCGTCATCGAGGGGGAGAAGGCCTTCGGGAAGTCCGGCATCCCCGAGGCCGCGCGGCCGGCCTTCCTCCGCATCGCCGGGGAGAACGTCAGAATCCCCCGGGTCACCATTTCGGGGAACCTTCACCTCACCTCTACGAAGGCCGACGGGGTGAGCATCATCAGGAAGGCCCTCAAGGCCGCCCTCCCGAAGATCGACAACGTGGACATCGAGCTCCTCTACGTCGGTGCCCCCGTCTACCGGATCAAGGTCACCGCCCCGGACTACAAGCAGGCAGAAAAGGCCATCGAGAAGGCGGCCATGGCCGCCATCCGGGTCATGGAGAAGTCCGGGGATACCGGCGAGTTCGTCCGGAAACAGAAGGCAGGCTGATCGTGTGAGCGGCCGCATCAGGCGCTGCCCCGCCGATTCCACCTACACCCTCGCCATCACCTGTCCTTCCTGCGGGGGCCCCACCCGCACTGCGCACCCCGCACGATTTTCCCCCGATGACCGGAGGGGAAGGTTCCGGAGGATGAGCCGCGGATGGACGGCATAGAGGTCCGGTGGCTCCGCGGGGAGCCGTGGGCCGTCACCATCCTCATCGAGGGGCTCCCCGGGATCGGGCACGTGGGCAAGCTCGTGGCCGAGCATATGATCGAGGAGCTCCATGCCGTGAAGGTCGCGGAGATCTACTCCCTCCACTTTCCCCCGCAGGTCATCATCGGCCCTGACGGCGTCGCCCGCCTCGCCCGGAACGAGGTCTTCCTCCACGAGGGGGAGAAGAACATCGCCTTTCTTGTGGGGGATTACCAGAGCGCCTCTGCCAAGGGGCACTACCTCCTCGCCGACGCATACCTGGACATCGCCGAAAAGCTGGGCGTCCGGAGCATCTACACCCTCGGCGGCTACGGCGTGGGGCACCTCGTCTCCGAACCCCGGGTCCTCGGGGCGGTGAACCGGGAGGAGCTCCGGCCCGCAGTGGAGGCAGCAGGGGCGGAGTTCAACCGGGATGAGCCGCCGGGCGGGATCATCGGGGCCTCCGGGCTCCTCCTCGGGCTCTCTCCCCGGAGGGGGATGGACGCCGTCTGCCTCATGGGGGAAACGAGCGGGTACCTCGTAGACCCCCGGGCGGCCTCGGCCCTCCTCACCGTCCTCTCGAGACTCATCGGGGTGGAGGTGGACAGGAGCCAGCTGGAAACGAGGGCCGCCGAGATGGAGCAGGTCATCGCGAAGCTCACCGAGAGCGAGCGGGCGGGCGATGAGGACGCCCTCCGGTACATCGGGTGAGCCATGCTCCTCGACGCCGACCTCCACATCCATTCCCGGTTCTCCATCGCCTCCTCCCGGACCATGGTCCCCGAAGCCATCCTCAAGGGATGCCGGCGGAAGGGGATCGGCGCCGTCGCGAGCGGTGATGCCCTCCACGGCGCATGGCGGGAGATGTGGGAGAAGGCCCCCGGAGACGGCGGGGTGCTCGTCATCCCCTCCGCCGAGGTCGAGGACCGGGACCGGGTCCACCACCTCATCCTCGCGGAGTCCTTCGGGGTCTTCGCGGATCTCGCCGGGCGGCTCTCCCCGTCGGCCCCCTCCATCGCTTCCATGGGACGCCCCCACGTGCGCCTTTCGGGTGAGGAGATCGCCCGGGAGGCCCATGAGGCGGGGGGCCTCATCGGCCCCGCCCATGCCTTCACCCCCTGGACCTCCCTCTATGCCTCCTTTGACCTCCTGGGGGACTGCTACGGGGACGAGCGGCCCGACTTCCTGGAGCTCGGCCTCTCCGCCGACTCATCCTATGGTGCGGGAATCTCCGATCTCCGGGACATCCCCTTCCTCACCAACTCCGATGCCCACAGCCCGTCGCCCGCGAAACTCGGCCGGGAGTTCAACCGGCTGGAGGTCCCGGACCAATCTTTGAAGGCGGTCCTCGGGGCGGTCCGGGAGGGCGGCATCCGGATGAATGCCGGGTTCTTCCCGGAGGAGGGGAAGTACAACCGGACAGCCTGTACCCGGTGCTACCGGCAGTTCACCCTCGAGGAGGCGGTGAGGTTCTCCTGGCGGTGCCCTGATGACGGCGGGCTCCTCAAGAAGGGGGTTTCTGATCGGGCCCGGGAGCTCTCCGACATGCCCTCCGGACCCCGGCCCCAGTACCTCCACCTCATCCCCCTCGCCGAGATCCTCATGAGGGTCCTCGGGTCCTCGAGCCCGAACACGAAGAAGGTTGCCGCCCTCTATGAATCGTTCCTCGGGGCCTTCGGGACCGAGATCAGGGTGCTCGTGGACGTGCCCGAGGGGGATCTGCGGGAGCTCCACCCCGGCGCCGCCGATGCCATCGCCAGGCTTCGGACAGGAAGGGTAACGCTCTTCCCGGGCGGCGGCGGCCGCTACGGACGATTCTCCTTTGAATAGCCCGGGTCCGGGGACCCTTGTGCTGCCCTTCGGGAGTATCCGTCACCGGTATCCGCTCCTCCTCGTATGAACAGGTGCCCCTCCCTGCCTCCTAGACCTCGATGACGCCGGCCGCCTGCTCTTGTCCGGCGGCCGGGACCGGGTGGACAACGGAGGCGAGGGCCTCCATGAGGTTCACGACCTTCGGGTCCGAGAGGAGGACCCGGAGGGCATCGAGCTCCTTCGAGCTCCGGATCATGACCCCCTTCCGCTTCATCTGCGACCCCCGCTCGTCCACGGGGTTGATTTCCATGGCCAGGGTGGGTGGCCGCGTCGTGGTCCGGGGCATCCGGAGGATCGAGACGCCCCTGATCGAGGTCTGCTTGCGTTCCCAGTCCTTCCCCTCTTCGAGGAAGGTTTCCAGGGTTTCCTTGACGTTCATGCGGGTGACTCGTCGCGGCGCTGGGATAAACCCTCGCCGCGGGCACCCCGAAAGTGCCCGGGGCGGGCGGAGGGGCAGGGAGGTCCTCCCGTGCGGGCTCCCTCAGCAGGGCCAGCTTCCGGTTAGCTACCACTGCGTTCATAACAGGAACGTTCCAATATTTTGCAGTCCAGAGGGATGTCCCCGTGGAGGATCCACCGAAGGCCGAGCCTTCCTACCGGAAGTCCCTCGGCCTCGTGGAGCTCGTGAGCCTCGGGGTCGGGGGAACCATTGGCTCGGGCATCTTCGTCGTCCCGGGCATCGCAGCCGGTATCGGCGGGCCCTCTTCCCTCCTCGCCTGGGTAGTGGTCGCCCTCTCCGCGGTCTGCGTCGCCCTTTCCCTCGCCTGGATCCAGTCCCGCTCGCCATCTGGGACCCCCTTCGTTGGAATCTTCGAACCGGTCTTCGGACCCCGGGCCTCCGCGGTGCTCACCACTATCTACCTCGTCTCCTCGGTCTTCGGTGTCGCCACCATCGCCTCGGGCCTCGGGCAGTACTTCGGCTTTTTTGCCGTCCCCCATGTCCTCGCCGCCGAGATCTTTGTCATCATGGCCTTCCTCGGGATCAACCTTGTCGGGATCGCGCTCTCCGGCCGGACCGAGAATCTCCTCACCGCGGCGAAGATCGTCCCCATCGTCGTGATCGCCATCGCCCTCATTCCCTTCATCCGGCTGGAGAACCTGGTGCCCTCCCGGCCGGTATCCCTCGCCGACCTCCTCAAGGTGGTCATCATCGTGTACTGGCCCTTCACGGGCTTCGAGATCAGCGCCATCCCCGTCCAGGAGACGAAGGACCCCCGGACCATCTCCCGTTCCCTCCTCATCGTCATGGCCCTCGTCTGCACCATCTACCTGGTGCTCAACGTCGCGCTCATCGGCGCGGTGGGGTCAGAGGCGCTGGGCGCGTCACCAGCACCCGTCGCCACGGCCGCGGGAATCGTTTTTTCGGGAGCCGCACCCCTCGTCGCCATCATCGGGATCATTACGATGTTCTCGGCCCTGAACGCCTACATCGTCGGTACATCCCGGGTCCTCCAGAACATGGCCGGGAGGTTCAGGCTCCCCCGGCTCGCCGAGCTCACCGACCGGGGGACCCCCAGGACCGCCCTCATCATCTCCTGCATCATCTCGGGGGGACTTCTCTTCTTCTCCAACTCCTTCGACCTCCTCGCCTCGGTGGCGGTGGTGACTACCCTCATCCCCTATATCGCCATCTGCCTGGTGGCGCTCAGGCTCGGGGGAGGAATACGGGAAACGATAGTCGGGAGCCTGGGGGCCGCCCTCACGGCGGCGATCCTCATCCTTTACTTTGTCTTCTGATCGGGTTCCGGCGCGGGCGGTAAAGCGGCAGGGGCCTTCGCCGGGGCTTGGTTGTTGTTGTCCTCGACGAAGACGGCAACAGAGATGACCGTGGTCCACTTGCCGGTCTTCTCCCCCTGCGCCGACTGGCAGATGTGGGTGGTCTTGAAGATCTTCCCGCTCGCCTTGTAGATCTGTTCCCGCTCCTGCCAGGCGAGGTCAGGGTCGAACTCGATGCCGAGGGTGGTGGCGAGCATGGTGGCCGCAAGGTCCTCGGCATACTCTCCCGATTTCTCGTCGGTCTCTCCGAAGGTGTGATGTTCGGAGAGGTACCCGTACTCGTCCGGGGACCTCGGGCGGGCAAGGCCGATGGCCGCCGAGACGAGCCGGTTCGGCTCATTCGTCTCGTTCCGGGCCATCACGACGAAGACAATCTGCCCGGGCTGGAGCAGCTTCAGCCCGTCGTCCGAGGAGACCTGCTTGCATCCCGGCGGGAGGATGCTCGAGACATGGACCAGGTTGAACTTCTCGATTCCTGCTTTCCTGAGAGCGAGCTCGAAGGATGCGAGCCGGTCCTTGCTGATGCCGACCCCCTTCGTGAAGAAGATCTTCGCGGGAACCATTGACTTAGTCTTTTCCTTTCATTTTTTTAAATGTATGGGAACGCCGGAGGAGAGAAAAAGAGGGTCTTTTCTGCCGAAAAACGGGATTTCCCGCAAAAACCAGTTTTGTTTTTCAGATACCAGTAAAAAGAGGTTTTTGTGTTTTTCCAGTGAGATTAATGCGCTCCTTCACCATTTATGACCACATAGCTTGCCATAACCATAAAATACCTCCACCTGTGCCCCGGATGGCCTTCAGGGAATACTTTTAAGCTTTCTCTCCCAGTACAGGATGGAAAGGAGGACGCGCGATGACCGAGATCGAGGCCTCGACCCGCCGGGGAACGGAGCAGCTGAAGAAGGACATGGCGCAGATCGCCGGATCCCCCGGGTACCCCGAGACCGCCTACCATCTCCCCATCTCCTATGCCCTCACCGGGATTGCCGTGAAGGATGGGGCAACGGCCCGGCAGGCATGGGCAAAGGCCGGGGAGAACCCCCTCGTCGCTTCCGAGTGTCTCCTCGCCGCACGGGCCGCCGCCTCGGGCCCCGAGGGGGCTCCCTACACCGGGTTCATCCCGGACACGGTCCTCCGGAAGCTCGGGTACTCCCTCGTGGATGGCTCCATCCTCGGGATGGCTCTCCTCGCGGGTTCACCTGCCTCGGCCGACCAGGCGGCGGGGATGGCGAGGGAGCTCCAGGAGAAGTACATGCTCACCTTCCTCGCCGGGGACATCATCGGCACCCTCACGAAGGCCGGGGTGAAGACCGGCCTCGACTACCGGCTCGTCCCCCTCGGTTCCCGTCCCATGCACGCGGTCCACTTCGTCGACATTATCGCCCGGGTCGCGATGATGTTCGGCGGGGTGGTCCCCGGGGATGCGGGACGGCTCCTCGCCTATGCCGCCGAGCGGGCGAAGGTTTTTGCCATCGTTTTCCCGGGCCTCTCCGACGAGGAGATGGCCTTCTTCGACACGCTCGGGGTCCTCTCCATCCCCGTCATCACCGTCGGGGGCTACGAAGGGGGATCCTGGATCCGGGCCGCCGCCGACGAGGCCGTCCGGCGCGGGATGGAGGCAAAGGATATCCGGGTGAAGGTCACCGCCATCCCCATACCCATGGGCTGCTCGCCCGCCTTCGAGGGGAAGAGCATCCGGAAGGAGGAGATGTACGTTGAGTTCGGGGGCGGGAGGTCGCCCGCCTTCGAGCTCCTCAGGATGCGGGACCCGAAGGAGGTCGTGGATGGGAGGGTCACGGTCCTCGGTCCCGAGATCGGGGAGATGAAGCAGGGATCGGCGGTCCCCCTCGGGATCCTCGTGGAGGTGGCGGGGAAGCGGATGAGGAAGGAGTTCGAGCCCGTCCTTGAGCGCCGGATCCACAACTTCGTGAATTACGGCGAGGGCTCCTGGCATGTCGCCCAGCGGAACCTCGTCTGGGTCAGGCTCTCGAAGGAGGCGGTGGCGAAGGGGGTGAAGATGGAGCACCTCGGGAAACTCATCGGTGCCAAGTTCAAGATGGACTTCCCCGAGCTCCTCGACGCGGTGCAGGTAACCATCGTCACCGACGGGAAGAAGGTGGTGAAGCTCATGGAGGAGGCAGAGAAGGTCTACGAGGAGCGGGACCGCCGGGTCCTCGGGATGAAGGACGACGAGGTGGATACCTACTACTCGTGCACCCTCTGCCAGACCTTCGCCCCGAACCATGTCTGTATCATCACCCCCCAGCGGCCGGCTCTCTGCGGGGCCATCAGCTGGCTCGATGGGAGGACGGCCTACGAGATCTCCCCCGCGGGGGCGAACCAGCCGATAAAGAAGGGCCGGCTCATCGATGCCCAGCGGGGGGAGTTCGAGGGGGTGAACGAGTTCGTGAAGAAGGCCTCCCACGGCGAGGTGGACCGGTGCTCCCTCTACGGGCTCATGGAGTTCCCCATGACCTGCTGCGGCTGCTTCGAGTGCATCGCCGTGGTCCTCCCCGAGGTGAACGGGGTCATGGTGGTGAACCGGGAGTTCACCGGGGAGACCCCCTGCGGGATGTCCTTCTCCACCCTCGCCGGGACCATCGGTGGCGGGGCCCAGACCCCGGGCTTCGCCGGAATATCGAAGGGCTTCATCCTCTCCGAGCGGTTCCTCCAGGCCGAGGGCGGGATCGGGCGCCTCGTCTGGATGCCCTCCATCCTGAAGGAGGAGCTGGGACCGAGGCTCAAAAAACGGCTTGAAACCATCGGGAAACCTGAGCTCTTCGATAAGATCGCCACGGAGCGCGAGGCCACCACCCTCGAGGCCCTCCAGGATTTCCTCGCCAAGGTCGACCACCCGGCCCTCGGGATGAGGAACCTCATCTGAAGGGGGCTCTCTTCATGGGCGACCCTCTTCCCCCGGCGGCCGCGAACGCCATCGACGAGGTCGCCCTCGGGGCCACGGCGCAGGAGGGCGGGACCCGCTCGGTCTCCTACCGGATCGGCGGGTGGACCGGCCTCCCCTTCCTCGGCCCCCGGCCCCCCGGCGTCCGGTCCCCCCTCGTGGCCCTCGAGATCTGCGACGACCCGCGGATCTGGCCCGCGGTGGTCACCCGGGACCTCGGGGAGCTTGCCCACGACGTGGCGGCCTGGGCCCGGGATGCCGAGGGGAGGTTCTCGGCCGACCTCGTCCGGCTCGTCCTCACCTCCACGAGGGACCGGTCCTTCTCGGACTTCCCCGCGGTCGGGCGGACGGTGGAGGCGGTCCTCTCGGCGACTACCCTCCCCCTCATCATCGAGGGCTCGAGCGAGCCCGAGCTGGACCGGGAGATCTTCCAGCGGTGCGGCGAGGCCGGGGCCGGGGAGCGGCTCCTCCTCGGGACCGCCGAGGCCGACCGGTACCGGTCGGTGGCGGCGGCGGCCCTCGCCTACGGCCACTCGGTGGTTGCCCAGTCCCCCATCGACATCAACCTCGCGAAGCAGCTGAACATCCTTCTCAGGGAGATCGGGATGCCCCACGACCGGGTCGTCATCGACCCGTATACGGGGGCCCTCGGGTACGGATTCGAGTACTCGTTCTCGGTCATGGAACGGATCCGGGACGCGGCCCTCAAGGGCGATCGGGACCTCGCCATGCCCATGATCAGCCAGGCCCCGGACAGCCTCACGGTCAAGGAGGTCAGGGAGGCCCCTCCCGAGTGGCAGCGGGAAATCGCCGTCAGGTGGGAGTTCGGCTTCGCCCTCCCCGCGGTAATCGCCGGGGCCGACATCGTCTCGGTCCGGCACCCGGAGACGGTGAGGCTCCTCAAGGCGGCCTTCGCGGACCTCCTGGCCGAAAGCCCGCGGGGAGGTGGTGCCGGTGGCGCTTAAGGCCCTCGACATCTACAAGATGCTCCCGAAGAAGAACTGCAAGGAATGCGGGTACCCCACCTGCCTCACCTTCGCCATGAAGCTCGCGGCAGGGAAGGCCGATGCCGATACCTGCCCCTACCTTGACGAGACCACGAAAAACCTCCTCAAGGGGGCGACCCGGCCGCCTATCCAGCTCGTGAAGCTCGGGGTGGGGGAGCGTTCCGTCTCCGTCGGGGACGAGATCGTCCTCTTCCGGCACGAGAAGGCCTTCTACCACCCGCCGGGGATCTTCTTCTCGGTCTCCGACCTCTGGGACCGGGAGCGGATCGTCGCCGCCGCCACCCGGGTGATGGACGAGGTCTTCCCGAGGGTCGGGGAAAACCTCCGGTTCAGCGGCCTCGCCATCCGGAACGAAAGCCGGGATCCCGCGAGCTTCGGGAAGGCCGTCGCCGCCGTGGAGGAGGAGGCCGAGTTCCCCGAGGTGCTTATCTCGGACTCGGCGGAGGCCCTCGCCGCCGGCCTCGCCCACTGCGGGAACTACCACCCCACGATCCATGCGGCGACGAAGGCGAACCATGCGGAGTTCGCGGCCCTCGCGAAGCGGTTCGGGTGTCCCCTCGTGGTCAGGGCCGGGGACCTCACGGAGCTCGCGGGGCTCGCGAAGGCCTGCACCGATCTCGGGGTGAAGAACCTCATCCTTGACCCTGCCCCCGCGAACCTCGGGGAGTTCATCGCCCGGTCCACTGCCATCCGGGGGAAGGCCATAGACCGGAGCGAGCCAGACCTGGGGCACCCGGTGTACCTGGACGCGACGGCCTTCACCCCCGAGGAGGCGGCCATAGTCACCGGCATCCTTAAGTACGCGGGGGTCATCGTCACCTCCGTCCTCCCGCCCGGCACGGCGAGGATGGTCCTCACCCTCAGGCAGAACATCTACACCGACCCCCAGAAGCCCATCCAGATGACCCCGGGGCTTTACCGGGTCGGGGAGCCCGGGCCCGCCTCCCCGGTGCTCGCGACGGTGAACTTCTCCCTTACGTACTTCACCCTCCTCGGGTATCTCGAGGCCTCCGGGATCCCCTGCCACCTCCTCATCATGGATACCGAGGGGTTCTCGGTCCTCACCGCCGTCGCCGCGGGGAAGTTTTCCGAGCGGCTCGTGAAGGAATCCCTCGACCGGTTCCAGGTCGCCGGGCAGGTGAAACACCGCTCCCTCATCATACCGGGCTACGCGGCCCCCCTCTCGGGACGGATCGAGGAGGTGACCGGCTGGAAGGTCATCGTGGGCCCGAGGGACGCCGCGGACATCGGGGAGTTCCTCGAGAGGGAGTGGGTGGCGAAGGGGCAGGGGCAGGCGGCACCGTAAACCCGGATCACCCGGCCCTTCCTGTTTTCATCCCGGTCCCCCGGCGGCACCATATGTATATGTGGCCCCTTCTTCCAAGACTGTACCATGGAGACGGAAGGCTGGCCCCGCCGGGATGCCGTGAGGGGGGCTGACTGATGCCGGTCGTCACCTTCCTCCCGAGCTACCGGAAGACCACCGTCAGCTCAGGCACCACCATCCTCGACGCCGCCCGCCAGGCCGGGTTCCAGATGAATGTCGTCTGCGGGGGGCAGGGCAAGTGCGGGAAGTGCGTCGTCTTCGTGAAGGCAGGCGAGGCCGCCTTCGACCGGGAGAAGTTCGAGAGGTTCTTCACGCCGGAGGAGCTCGACGCGGGGGCCTGCCTCAGCTGCCAGGCGGAGGTGACGGGAGACCTCCAGGTTCTCGTCCCCGAGAGCACACTCATCCAGGAGCAGAAGATCCTCATCGAGTCTCTCGGGATGGAGACCGCCTTCTCCCCCGCGGTCTGGAAGTACGCCCTCGAGCTCCAGCCCCCGACCCTCGATGACCCCTCGCCCGACCTCACCCGGCTCCTCTGGGGGATCCAGAAGAAGGGCGGCCCGCTCGTCGACCAGATCTATGCCCCCCTCGAGGTCCTCCACACCATCCCCCGGATGCTCCGGGAGAGCGGCTGGCGGGTGACGGGGACCGTCGCCAGGGTCCCCGGCGGCTTCCGGCTCATCAACGTCGAGAAGGGGGACACCGCCGCCCGGCTCTACGGCGCCGCGGTGGACCTCGGGACGACGACCATCGTCGTCTACCTCCGCTCCCTCGTGGACGGGAAGGTCATCGCCGTGGCCTCGAACTACAACCGGCAGATCAGCTGCGGCGAGGACATCCTCTCCCGGGTGAACTACGCCCGGAAGGGGGGCCTTGCCAAGCTCCAGGCCCTTGCCGCCGAGAGCATCAATATGGCCCTCCGGAGCGCGGCCAACTCGGCGGGGATCGACCTCGACGACGTGTACGAGGTGGTGGTCGCGGGGAACACCATCATGACCCATATCCTCATGGGCATGGACCCGGCCTACATGATCGAGGAGCCCTATGTCCCCGTGGTCCGCCGGTACCTCACCGCCTCGGCCCAGCGCCTCGGGATCGCGGTGCATGCGAGTGCCGGGGTCTTCATCTTCCCCGCGGTGAGTGACTTCATCGGCGGGGACATCGTGGCGGACATCCTCGCCTGCGGGATGGGCGGGCAAGAGGAGGTCTCCCTCATGATCGACATCGGGACGAACTTCGAGGTGGTCCTCGGGAACCGGGAGTGGATGTTCGCCTGCGCCGGTGCCGCGGGGCCCGCCCTCGAGGGAGGGGAGGTCCTCTTCGGGATGCGGGCGAACCCCGGGGCCATCGAGCGGATCACCCTGGACCTGGACACCCTGAAGCCGAGGTACGAGACCATCAACCGGATCAAACCGAAGGGGATCTGCGGGTCCGGCCTCATCGATCTCCTCGCCGAGCTCCTCCGGGCCTGCGCCATCGACCGGACGGGCCGGATCAACATGGGGATACGGAATGACCGTATACGCATGGGTCCCCACCACCCCGAGTTCGTCGTTGCCTGGAAGGAGGAGACCGACACCGGGAAGGACATCGTGATCACCGAGAACGATATAAAGAGCCTCATCATGTCCAAGGCCTCGGTCCTCGCTGCCTGCTTCCTCCTCATGAACGAGGCAGGCATCGGGCGCAAGGCGGTGAAGCACATCTACTTTTCGGGCGCCTTCGGGAACTACATTAACAAGGAGAACGCCATCCTCGTCGGCCTCGTCCCGGAAATCCCCGTGGACCAGATAAAAAACATCGGGAACGGTGCCGTGGAGGGGGCGAACATCGCCCTCGTGAACCGGAGGATGAGGAAGAGGCTCGACGAGATCGCGAAGACCGTGGCCTACATCGAGCTGAACGCCGAGCCGGCCTTCATGGACGAGTACACCCGGGCCTCCTTCCTCCCCCACACCGATCTCTCCCTCTTCCCCGGCGTACAAAGGATCCTCGACTCCTGCCGGGTCCGGAGGGGGTGATCGCCCTGTCGGGGCCCATCCCTCCCCCCGGGTCCCTCGCCACCGGCGTCGGGGCCCTCCCCCACCGGGACCCCGGTGTTGCCGTGGACGAGGTCCTCCGGATCTTCCCCCGGTTCCCGTTCGTACCAACCCTCCCGAACCGGGGGTTCCTGGAGAGCATCGTCTTTTCCGACTCGGCCATGCTCCCCGGCCGGATGATCCGGGACGGCCGTATCCTTGTCGATTCCTCCCGGGACATCACCGCCGAGATGGAACAGATCTATACCGACTACCTGGAGAAGAACACCGCCCCGTACGCTACCCCGCCTGAGTACGGTTCGGGCTTCTACGAGATGATGACCCGGAGACTCCCCTATGCCATCCTCCTTAAGTGCCAGGTCACCGGGCCGGTGACCTTCGGGATGCAGGTGGTGGACTCGGACAAGCGGCCGATCTACTATGACCCCCAGTTCGCCGATATCCTCGGGAAGCTCATGGCCCTCCGGGCCCGGTGGTGCGAGGAGGAGATCCGGAGGCGGACCGGCCTCTCCCGCACCCTCGTGATCCTGAACGAGCCCTACCTCGCCTCCCTCGGCTCCTCGGTGGTCCCCGTCGACCGGGATTCGGTCATAGCCGGCTGGCAGGACATCTCCGCTCTCGTGGAGGACGGCCTCGGGGTCCACTGCTGCACGAACACCGACTGGGCCTTCCTCATCTCCCTCGGGCCGTCGGTGATCTCCTTCGATGCCTACGGAAATGCCCGGGAGTTCCTCCTCTACATGGATGACGTGGCAAAGTACCTGGAGGGGGGCGGGGTCGTCGGCTGGGGAATCGTCCCGTCGGACCCGAAGGTCTTCTCCCGGGAGAGCGTGGACTCCCTCACCGGATGGTACCTGGAGATCAGAAAAACGGTCATCGAACATGTCGATGCAGAGGTCTTCGACGGACAGTCCCTCATCACCCCGAGCTGCGGGATCCAGCTCGGGACCGAGGCGGAGGCGGTGGCCATCATGGAGACGGCGGCGGCAATCTCGGTGAAGGTCAGGGGGATAATCGCGTGAAGGGACCCTGCCGGATCGCCCTCTCGGGGAAGGGGGGAACGGGGAAGACAACCATCTCCGCCCTCCTCATAGAGGCCCTCATCGGGGCGGGGGAGGCCCCGGTGCTCGCCGTTGACGCGGACCCGAACGCGAACCTGAACGAGGCCCTCGGGCTTCCTCTCGTCGAGACCCTCGGGTCCATGCGCGAGGAGGCCTTCACGAAGGCCATCCCCCCCGGGATGTCCCGGACCGGCTATATCGGGTACCGGTTCCAGCAGGTCCTCGTGGAGTCCGAGGGCGTGGACCTCCTCGCCATGGGCAGGCCCGAGGGGACCGGCTGCTACTGCTTCGCGAACCGGCTCCTCTCCGAGGCTATGGACCTCCTCACCCGGCACTACCGGTTCGTGGTCATGGACATGGAGGCCGGGATGGAGCACTTCTCCCGGGGCACCATCGGGATCCCCGACCTTCTCCTCGTGGTCACCGACCCCGGAGCACGGGGTGTAAGGACCGCTCGGAGGATCCATGACCTTGCCATCACGCTGGGGATTCCCTCGGGATCCATCTATTTCGTTATCAACAGGGCTGGACCGGTCACTCCTGGGAATACAGGATGGGCCGCGGTGGCGGGGGTGGGCGGGGGCAGTCCGGGAACGAGTACAGGAGCAGATTCCGGGACTGATGCGGTGGGCAGGTCCACAGCACCCCCCGAGCCGGTTCTTGATCCTTCGAGGATCCTCGCCGCCATCCCCGACGACCCGGAGGTGGAACGGGCGGACCTCGAGGCCCGGCCCATCGTCTCCATCCCCGACAGGAGCCTGGCGAAGCAGGCGGTGAAGGACCTCGCGGAGCAGATCCGCTCCCTCTGCCGGGCGAAGGATTAGCCGGCCCCCGGTGCCCGTCACCCTTCCCGGTTGTCCTTCTTTGTCACCTTCGAGCCTGCCTCGATGGTAAAGGGCCCCCGGGCGTTCCCCGTAAGGTCGCACCCCTCCACCGTGGCCATGGCCTTCTCGTAGACCCAGACCCCGACATCCCGGTTCCCGGTCACCTGGCACCTGAGGAAGTGTGGGTGAGCTCCTCCCCGTGAGGAAATCCCCGCATAGAGGTTCCCCGTGATCCGGCACTCCTCGAATCTGCCCTTACCCTTCTCGCTTGCGCCCACCCCGAACTGCCCGTCATGGATGGTGCACCTTTTTACGACGGGATTACCGGACCTGGTGATGAAGAAGCCCCGGGCATTTCCCGAGACATCACAGTCCGAGATGACCCCCTTCCCCCGGTCGCTCACCTCGATCCCGAAGTTGCCATGGTGGATGGTACACCGCTGGACCCCCGGGTCGGCCCCGTCCCGGACGAGTATCCCCGCATAGGCGTACTTCGTGATCTCGGTGCCCTCGACCAGCCCGCCGGACCGGGAGCCGAACTCGATGCCATAGGAGCCCCCCTCGACCCGGCAGTCCCGGATCCCTGCCTCCGCACCGTCCGCAGCAGTGATCCCCGACCTGCATGAGATGAACCGGCATCCTTCTACCCGTGCTGAGGCCCGGCCCGAGACACTGATGCCGCTCGTCCTGAGGCCGTGGAGGGAGAGCCGCCGGAGTATTGCCCGGGTCTTCCCTCCGGCGATGGAGATCCCGGTCCCCCCGCCCGCGAGGGTGCAGTCCTCGAGGAGCGCGGTCCCCCGTAAGACCTCGACGAGAGGCGTCATGGCGCCCTCGACGGCCTGGCTCTTCAGGGCGAGGCCGTGGAGGGAGAAGGTATCGGCCTTCGACTGGACGAGCGGCCCTCCTGCCGCCTCAAGGACGGTGCCGCCGGCCGGTCCCTCCCCGATGATATCGACGGGCTTTTCGATCCGGAGCGTCTCCCGGTAGACCCCCGGCCGGACGAAGACGCGTGCTCCCGGGGCGACCTTCCCCACGGCATCCGCGATGGTTCGGAACTGCCCGTCACCGGCCGGGGAAACGATGATGCTCTCGGGCGGAAACCCTCCGGCCTGGGTGTGGGTGGGGGTGGTGGGGAGGGAGGCAAGGACCGATGCCCCGGCCGCCAGCCGCCGCTTCCCCCCCTTCTTCTCGATGGCCTTCGCATCCTCCGGTGTGAGGACCCCGAGTGCCCGGGCCCATGAGACCACGGCCCAGAGGGCATGCTCCGGGGCAAAGCCCAGCTCCTTCACCACCCGCTCGGCGAGCCGCCTCACGAGGATCTCCTTCGGTACTGTCGGGGCGAGGGCGAGGAGCTCCCCGGGGATGCGCTTCTTCTGGACGCTCGCGAGGATGAAGACCTCCCGGTCGCAGGAGCTGCAGGTGTCCCGGAGAAGCCCCTCGCAGCGCCGGGGGTCAGACACGATCTCCCGGCCATAGGTGGAGATGATCCGGGCAAGCTCTTCCCTGGGACGGTCGGTGGCCATGGCGATTCCCCGCTCCTACGGTATGATCTCCGCCTGGACTCCGTCCAGGTCGATCCGGGTCTTCGGGTTCAGGGGGACGGACTTCCCGGGCGGGACCTCGAGGCTGCGGCCGTCGGGGAAGGTAACCCGCCACGGTGCCGGCGAGAGGTTGCGGATCCCCCAGATGGCAGGGTCGGCGGGGTTCCTCACCACCTGTCCGACGGAGGCGGGAGTCCCCTCGTCCCTCCCCCCCTGTCCGAGGGTGTCCCTGGTGAGGGTCGCCCCCTCGGTGAGGAGGAGGTGGTGCGGCCCCGCGGTGGTGGTGACCAGGAGCTTCGGCGGGACGGGGACCGGTGCCTCGCAGTTCCAGCAGGTCATGGCCGCCGTCCCCGGCTCCCAGATATTCTCAGCCCGGCATTTCGGGCAGGAGAGGATCCCGTCGCCGAGCTGGAGGAAGAGTCGCTGCCACTCGCCCTCGGTGACCCGGCGCCTCGGGTCCCTCGCCCCGTCGGTGAAGGCCCGGGTGAAAAGGGTCCGGAGGGAGGCGGGGCAGTAGTCCCAGCGCAGGGCGCAGGTCTCGTACTCGGGATCCTCGGGGAGCCGGTTCCTCCGGTCCATCGGGTCGAAGATGAAGACCGGGTCCCCGTACACCTTCCGCTTCGCCGGTATGTCCCAGACCCGGAGCTCATACTCCAGCCGGCCGTGGAAAGGGTGGTGCCAGCACCAGAGGTTGAAGAGGAGGACAGCGAGGGAGTGGAGGTCCGTTTCGGTTGAGGGGTCGGCCCCGCCCCGGATGAGCTCGGGGGCCATGTACTCCATGGTGCCCCAAACCTGGCTCCGGGACTGGCGGTTCACCCCGACGTTGTCGTTGTCGCAGATGAGGATCTCCCCGGCGACGGGGTCGAACATGAGGTTCCCGTCGGAGATATCCCGGTAGCAGAGCCCCGAGAGGTGGAGGGCACGGTAGCTGTTCGCGAGCTGGTAGGAGATCCGGGTGAGGGCCCTGAACCCGGGGACGGGTTTCAGGTGGGCCTGGACCTCCCCGAGCTCGGCGAACCGGGAGGTGTCGATGAGGCGCATGAGGTACCCGAAGAAGGGGGCGCCCGGGGCGGTGACGAGGTCCAGGGGCCAGATGAACCGGGCACCGGCGGCGCCCCTCGGCGGGCCGGCCTGGACGAGGGCCCGGATGGCGGCCATCTGGTCCATGGTGGCCTGGGCAGGCTTGTACCACTTGAGGGCCTGCTGCCCGTGTGGCCCGTCAACGAGGTAAACCTCCCCCTGGGTCCCCTCCCCGAGCTTCTTCTTCACCGTGAGGGCGATCCCCGTCATCTCGGCCTTCACCCTCCGGCCGATCTCAAGGGGCACCGGGTTCACCTCCCCCTTCCCCGCCTTCCCCGGCCGCGGATTCCTTCATGCCAGCATCCCCCGCCGGTTCTTCGCCGACAGTCCCCGGGGTCTCGTCCCCCGGGCCGCCCGCCTTTTCTCCCGCTTCCTCGGCCCCCCGCGAGGGTTTCAGGAGGGCGATGGCAAGGGTCATGTCATCCCCGCTGCCGTCCCGGGAGTACCCGTCCAGCCATGCCGGGAGGGCAGCCCCGATCCGCTCGATCCCGAAGCTCGCCACCCGCTCGGAGAGGGACCGGGCAAAGACCCGTATCCCTTGCTCGGGGTCCTCGAAGGAGTCCGAGAGGCCGTCCGTGGCCATGAGGAGGAGCCCCCCCTGCCTGACGGGGAACCGGGCGGTCCTCCAGAGAGCCGGGGCCTCCCGGGAGGAGAGGGAGTAGGTGACGGTCCCGAGGAGCTCCTCGTCACGCGGGAGGGGGGCCTCGACACCCCCGTCGGGGCGGACGAGGAGGATGTCCCCGTCCCCGATCTGCCCCACCCAGCAGTCCGATCCGTCGATGATGGCAACGAGGAGGGTGCTCCCGTACCGGGTGAACAGCTCCTTTCCCGCCTCCACCCCCTCCCGAAGCCCGGTCCTGCATTCTGCATCTGCCCTCACCTCCTCCTTCCACCGATCGGTGACCCGTTGGTGGAACCCTTCCCTCCTCCCATGCGGGGCCACCTGGAGGATCTCCCCGCCAGACGGCCCCGGCAGGGACGCGACCACCTCGCTCACCGCGGCCTGGACGGCGAGGGCCGCCCCGCAGTGGGAGAGGTCGTGCCGCTCGCCCCCGTGGCCGTCGGCCACGGCGAGGACGAGGAGGGGTTCCCCGAGGAAGGAGGAGCTCCAGAGGGCATGGGCGTCCTGGCAGGGCCTACCGTCCCTCGCATGGGAGCTCCCCCGGCGGGTGCAGCCGCAGGCCCAGCCAAGGGGAGGGATGCTCACCGGCACGGACTCCCGGTTCTCCTCCATCGGTCACTCCTAGAAGGGCTCGGTGCTCGAGGTGATGGTGGGGGGAGGCGGCGGGAGGGACACGTTTCCCGTCCCCCCGGCGAGGTCCTGGGACTTGGACCGGGAGGACCCGAGGGTCGCCTCGGTGGAGGCCCACCTGATGAAGTTCAGGAGCTCCTCAGGGGTGTGGGCCTTGAGGATCCCCACTTTGTCCTGGTTCGAGAACTTGAGGAGCTCGGCCTCATTGTAGTCAGACTCGTCCCCGATGGCGATGGCGAGCCGGATGGCCTTCATGCCCCAGGGGAGGTGGTTCAGCTCCGAGATGGCCTTGTCGTACTCCCCCTCCGGATCGGTGCAGTACCCGTCAGAGACGAGGATACAGACCGGCGGGAGCCCCCTCCTCGGCATCTTCTCCACCGAGAGCTCGGGGATGAGGAGCCGGATGGCCTTCGCCGTCGCGGTGAGGCCGTCGGCCTGGAGCTCGGGCCAGAAGAACTGCTCCACAGGGACGGGGGCCGGGCCCACGTGCCATGCCGCCTCGTCGGAGAACTTGATGGCCCGCATCATCACCTGGACCTGGGGGTGGGCCGCGACCGCCTTCTGGATGAGGGGGAGGGACTCCCGGATGGCCTGGTTGAGGGTCGCGATCTTCTTGCCGCCCATCGATGCCGAGTAATCGGTGAGCCAGAAGAAGTGGAGGGTCCTTCTCGCCACCTTCCCGTCAGGTGCAGGAATATCATCTGCCATGGTATCTCCAGCGTTGCTCTAATACATACGGGTCTTCGTCGCACTTAAAGGGATTGGCCCGCCCCGGACGATGCCTTCTCCGCCGGGGGACATGGAGCCGAAGAAGAGAACCGGGCGGTCCTCATACCGGCGGACCCCCCAGCAACTCGCGGATGTCTGGAGAGGGAGATGCTCATAATTCCGGGGCCATTTCCCAGGATACGCGTTTTTTTATCGAAAATATTTTTTTTAATCTTGATTTTCACCAAAATCAATAGAGAAAAGTATATATAATAAAAAGTAAATTTATTATAAATCAGCCTATGGTCTCTCCCGCATCCTCCGAGGATCACCCAGTAAACCGGATCTACCTCACGGCGTACCTCATCCTCGCGTCCACCCTCATCCCCGTCATCATCTCCATCTACTGCCTTTACAGGGGTGTCATTGACATCTTCCCCCACCTCTTCTACATCCCCATCATCCTCATCGCCTATGCCTACCCACGGAAGGGGATCTACGGCTCGGTGGTCATCGGGGGCATCTACCTCACCCTCGTCTACCTGTTCGCCTACCCGGATATCGCCGCCCTCGGCGGTGCGACCACCCGGTTCTTCTTCTTCGTCGCCATCGGGTCGGTTATCACCCTCCTCGTGAGAAAGATGCGGGACGAGGAGGAGAAGTACCACGGGATCTTCGACCATGCACAGGACGGGGTCTTCCTCCTCTCGCCGGACGCTGGGAGGATCATCGATGCAAACCCCATGGCGGCTGGTCTCGTCGCCTGTGCCCCCGGCGATCTCTCGGGCAGGGATTTCTCTCTCCTCTGGGAGGACCCCGCCACCATGGAATCATTCCGGAAGCGGATAGGCGAGGCGAAGAGCGTCGCGGGACTCGAGGGACGGGTGAGATGCACCGACGGGAAGGTGAGGGACGCCCTCATCTCAGCCGGTGTGCTCCCCGACGGAAAGATCGCCTGCACCGTGGCCGATATCACCGACAGGATCGAGGCCGCCCGGGCGGTGGAACGGGAGCGGCAGGAACTCCTGGACATCATCGAGTTCCTCCCCGATGCAACCTTCGTCATCGACCGGGAGAAGAGGGTCATCGCCTGGAACCGGGCCATCGAGGTCATGACCGGCGTCCCGAAGGCGGACGTTCTCGGGAAGGGGGACCATGCGTACTCGGTGCCCTTCTACGGCGAGGGGAGGCCCGCCATCGTCGATTTCATCTTCGGAGAAGCCCCTGAGCTCGAGGGGCGGTACGAGTGGGTCCGGAGGGAAGGAGCGAGCATCTATGCCGAGAACTTCATCCCCGTGCTGAGAAACGGGGTGGGGGCCCACCTGTGGGTCAAGGCCTCCCCCATCATGGACCGGGACGGAAACCTGGCCGGCGCCATCGAGACCATCCGGGACATCACCGACCGCCGGATGGCCGAGGAGGTCCTCCGGGAGTCGGAGGCAAACTACCGGACGGTCTTCAACGGGGCGAACGATGCCATCGCCATCTACGACCTGGAGACCCGGCGCTTCGTCGAGGTGAACCAGAAGGCCGCGGAGATGTTCGGGTACAGCCCCGAGGAGTTCACCAGGTTCGGGTTCGAGGACATGACCGCGGGGTCCCCTCCCTTCACCCGGGAGGATGCCCTCCTGAAGATCCAGGACCTCTGGCAGGACATCATCGGGGGGAAGCCGCAGCTCATCGAGTGGCTGGCCCGGGACCGGGCAGGGAAGACCTTCTGGGTCGAGATGAACCTGAAGATGGCCACCATCTGGGGAGAGCCCCGTGTCCTCGCCGTGGTGAGGGACATCACCGCCCGGAAGCTCGCAGAGGAGGCGCTGAAGGCCTCGGAGGCCAATTACCGGGAGATCTTCTCGGCGGTGAACGAGGGGATCTTCACCATCGACCCGGCGAACGGCCGCATACTCGATGCGAATGCAAAGGCCGGCGAGATGTACGACCGGCCGGTCGAGGAGTTCCGGGGTCTCGGCATGGATGCCCTCTCGGATGCCGAGCACGGGTATAACCTGGAGGGCGGGCAGGAGGTCTTCACCAGGGCCGCCGCCGGTGAAGCCCAGGGCTTCGAGTGGAGGGCGAAGGACCGGACCGGCCGCCTTTTCTGGGTTGAGGTGAACGTGAAACGGGCCATCATCGGGGGAGAGGACCGTCTCCTCGCCGTTGTACGGGATATCACCGTGAGGAAGCAGACAGAGGACATCGCCCGGATCCAGCACAAGCTCGCCGAGCGCCTCGGGCAGGTCGTCGGGATGGACGATGCCTTCCGGATCGCCACCGACGCCCTCGTGAGGGTGGAGGGGATCGACGCCTCGTTTGCCTGCACCCTCGATGATGCCGACCACGGATTTCACCCGTCCCACCTCCACGGCTTCCCCCTCTCGAACCCGCCCCCCCTGACCTGCACCATGCCTCCGGATCTTGAGCGGGAACTCGCCGCCGGCAACGCGGCCTACCTTCACACCCGGACGGCGGACCCGCACATCGCTGGGATCTTCTCTCCTGCGGGAATACGGGCCATGGCCCTCCTCCCCATCCTCGCCGAGAAAAAGGTCATCGCCGTCCTCGTGGGATGCTCGAAGACCCTCGACGAGTTCCCCTCCCTCACGAAGAACGGGCTCGAGACCATCGGCCACCAGGTCGGGGTGAACATCGCCCGGATCCGGGGACGGGAGGCCCTCGAGAAGAGCGAGGCCCTCTACCGGGCGGTCGTGGAGGTCCAGGCCGAGATGATCAGCCGGTTCCGACCCGACGGCACCCACCTCTTCGCGAACGAGGCCTACCTCCGGTTCTTCAGCAAGGAACGGGCCGACCTCATCGGGAAACACTTCATCCCCCCCATCCCGGACCCCGATGCCACCCTCGTGAAGAAACACTTCGCCTCCCTCACCCGGGAGAACCCGGTCGGGACCATCGAGCACCGGGTAATCCTCCCCGGCGGGGGGATCGCCTGGATGCAGTGGACCGACCGGGCCATCTTCGACAAGGAAGGGGTGCTCACCGAGTTCCAGTCGGTGGGGAGGGACATCACCGCGACGAAAATGATGGAGGAGGTGGAGCGGAAGGCCTATGCCCAGATCGAGAAGAACATCGAGCAGCTCGCGATCCTCGGGGACCATATCAGGAACCCCCTTACCGTCATCGTCGGGATCGCGGACCTGGACGGCGGGCCCACCTCTTCCTCCATCATCCAGCAGGCCCGGATCATCGACCAGATCATTACCCAGCTCGACCGGGGATGGATCGAGTCCGAGAAAATCCGGGAGTTCCTGAAGAAGAACGACGGGAATCGGTACTTCAGGTAATCCTGCCCGGCTGTATTCTCCAAGGGGCCATCCCGTCACACCCTTCCTCCCTGTATTTTCCCGGCAATTTCCTGCCGGATCTTTCGGAGGGCCTGCCCAGCCCGAACCCCCCTTCCCGGCAGCAGGCAGGGTTGAGGGGTAAAGATTAATGGAAATCCTGTGACAATGTGATCTGCATGCTTGTCATTCACAGGGAGTGCTGCGGGTACTGCGGGGCCTGCGTCTCGGTCTGTCCCGAGGGCGCCCTCGAGCTCATCGATGCCTTCCTCACCGTGGAGGACTCCTGCGTGGGCTGCGGGATCTGTACCAGGGCCTGCCCCGTCGGGGCCCTGGAGGTGACCGATGAAGAGCCGGTATGACGTCCTCGTCATCGGTGGCGGGCCCGGCGGGGCCGTGGCCGCCGGGGACCTCGCGGCGAAGGGCCACTCCGTCTGCCTCGTGGAGAAGCGCCCTGCCATCGGCGCCCCCGTGCGCTGCGCCGAGGGGATCGGGAAGGACGTGCTGAAGGAGTTCATCGAGCCCGACGACCGGTGGATCTCCTCCGAGATCAACGGCGCCCGGATCGTTGCCCCTGACGGGGTTTCCATGACCCTCGAGCAGCAGATGGCAGGATCCAAGGTAGGGTACGTCCTGGACCGGAAGGTCTTTGACCGGGACCTCGTCTGGCAGGCGGCCTCGAAAGGGGCCGAGGTGCATGTGAAGACCCGGGCAACCGGGGCCATCGTCGAGGATGGTGCCGTGAAGGGGGCCACCATCGAGACCTGCGGCCAGACGAGGGAGGTCCGGGCCGATGTGGTCATCGCCGCGGACGGGGTGGAGTCGAAGTTTCCCCGGTGGGCCGGGATGGACTCGGCCGTCCCCATGCGGGAGCTCATGAGCTGCGCCCAGTACATCCTCACGGACATCGACATCGAGCCGGCCATAACCGTCTTCTACGTGGGGAACCGGGTTGCCCCTGAGGGGTACGCCTGGGTCTTCCCCAAGGGGGAGCGGACGGCGAACGTCGGCATCGGGATCTCCGCCCGGAGGGCCCGGGAAGGAAACCGGGCCCGGGACTACCTGGACCGGTTCGTCGCAGCACACTTCCCGGAGGGGAAGACCATCGAGTACATCGTCGGCGGGGTCTCGGTCTGCCGGCCCCTCCCATGTACGGTCGCCGACGGGCTCATGGTCGTCGGGGACGCGGCGAGGGTGGCCGACCCCATGACCGGGGGCGGAATCTATAATGCCATGTACACGGGGAGGCTTGCCGCCGGCGTCGCCTCGGAGAGCATCTCGGCGGGGAACTGCTCCCGGGCTTCCCTCATGGCCTATGACCAGGCCTGGCGGCACTCGAAGCTCGGGAAGACCCTGGAGCGGAACTGGCGGATCAAGGAGTACTTCATCACCCTCTCCGACGAGAAGCTGAATGCCGTCGTCCACTCCATGGCGAGGATGAACCTCAGGGAGTTCTCGGTCTTCAACCTGGTGAAGGAGCTTATCAGGCACAACCCGCGGCTCCTCCTCGAGCTGAAGGGGCTCTACGACTCCCTCTCCGCCGACTGACCCCCTGCCCCGCCCCTTTTTCTTCGCCTTTTTCCTTCGCCCCCAGGGCGCCCCTCCATCACCATGAAATACCCGCGGGGCCATAGCTTCTCCTGTGATCTGCGGCGTGGATGAGGCGGGGAAGGGAGCCGTCCTCGGGCCCCTCGTCGTGGCGGGGGTGGCGTGCCGGAGCGACGAGGAGGCCGCGGCCACCGGCGCCCGGGACTCGAAGACCCTCTCCCCGAAGAGGCGTGAGGAGATCTACGCCGACATCGTCGCCCGGTTCCAGGTCGCGACGAGGACGATCTCCCCCCGGGAGATCGATGCCAGGCCGGGCCATACACTGAACCTCTGCATCGCCCGGGCCCATGCCGCCGTTGTCTCTGACCTCGGGCCCGACCTCGCCATTCTCGATGCCTGCGATGTGGACGCGGGGCGCTACGGCCGGACCGTGGCCGGCTACCTCACCCTCGGGTGCCGGATTCGCTCGGTCCACGAGGCGGACCGGATCCACCCGGTCGTCGGGGCCGCGAGCATCGTCGCAAAGGTCCTCCGGGACCGGGCCATCGCCGGGCTCGCCCGGGAGCACGGGGAGATCGGGAGCGGCTACCCCTCCGACCCCGTGACCATCGCCTGGCTGAGAGCGTACCTCAGGGATCGGAGGGCCCCTCCGCCCTTTGCCCGGGCGAGCTGGGCCACCACGAGGGAACTCATGGATGAGCTCTTCCAGACCCGGGTAACCGATTTCTGAGCCGGCAGGCCGGGCACCGGGGTCGGCTCAGCCTTTATCACGCACCAGCGCAGATGGTACCTGTGGACTGGCTGACCGTCGCCCTCCTGATCCTCCTCTTCTACGGCCTCGTCGCCTGGTACGTGAAGAAGAAGCGGATCCGGGAGGACCTCATCGCCTTCTACGGCCCCGTCATGGCAATAAAAACCAGCAGGGTCGGATTTTTTGACCGGTTCAGGCCGTACGCGGCCTTCTTCCGGGCCTACGGCACCATCGGTATCGCCATGGTGGTGGTGGTCTCGTTTGCCATGACCGCCCTCGTCATCTTCGCCTTTCAGAGCGAAGTGAAGAATCCGCCGGCCCCCACGGGGGTCTTTGCACCCCCGAACTGGTTCGTCATCCCCGGCGTGAACCAGTTCATCCCCCTCACCCTCCCGGTCCTCCTCGGGTTATTCATCACCGTCGCCATCCACGAGATGGGCCACGGGATCCTCTGCAGGGTCGAGGGGATACTCGTGAAGAGTATGGGCGTCCTCATCTTCGTTATCCCCATCGGGTTCTTCGTGGAGCCCGACGAGGAGGAGCTGGAGCGGGCCCCCCCGGTCGCCAAGTCGCGGATGTACGGGGCAGGGATAGCGAACAACCTCGTCCTCGGGTTCGCCTGCTTCGGGATCCTCATCCTCCTCCTCGGGATGGTGACCCCCGTCCCGGGCCCCATTATCTACATGGTCCAGGAGGGGTCCCCTGCTCACAACGCAAGTATACCCCTCGGTTCCGTGATCCGGGCGCTGGACGGGGAGCAGGTCTCCACCCCGGAGGGTGTCAGCCAGATCCTCTCGGGAACGAAGCCCGGGGACACCGTCGGCCTCACGGTACTCCCCGCCGAGGTCGTGCGGGACCTCCCCGCCACCGGCCCGGAGCCGCCGGGCACGACGTACAACATCAGCCTGGGATCGGCACCTGACCGGATTTACGGGTATATGGGGATCAATTACTATGACACCGCACGGATTGCCGGGGTGCTGAACGGCCTCGGCTCCCCTACCGGCCTCTTACTCCTGAGCATCCTTCCGGTGGACATCCTGGAGAACAAGTGGCCCCCCCTCCACGTAATCCTCATGTACACGCCGGACGAGGCCTTCTTCAGGGTCCCCTTCCCCTTCTTCTGGGCGGTGGTCCACTTCTTCTTCTGGTGCGGGTGGTTCAACTTCATGGTGGGGACCTTCAATGCCCTCCCCATGGTCCCCTTCGACGGCGGGTTCATCTTCAAGGAGGGGGTCACGGGCCTCTTCCGACGGATAGGGAAGCCCCAGCTGGCCGACCGGGCCGTCCTCGCCGTGAGCCTCGTCATCCTCGCCCTGATCATCCTCATCGTGACCATCCCCTCCATCGCGAAGCTCCTCACCATGGTCGGGCCGGGCTGAGCGGGCCGCCTCCCGGACCCCGGGCACGGGGACCCCCAGGCCGCAATGCAATGGCGTAATGCATGGCATACCCGGGCCTTCCTCCCCTGGAAAGAATCCAAAGACTATAGATATATCAATGGCTCATGGTATGTACGAGCAGGCATCCGGGAGCACAGGATCGGGTACGATGAAGGAGGTTCCGAAGAGCAAGCGCTATGCCCTCGGCTGGTACCATGAGGGCGTGACCCACCTCTCCATCCAGGAGTACGAGGAGGCCATGGCCTTCTTCGACAAGGCCCTCTCGGCCATCCCCGATCACCCGGACTTCCTCGTGGGCAAGGGCGACGTCCTCTTCGCCATGGGCCGGTTTGCCGAGGCCCTCCTCCTCTACCAGAAGTCGGTGGTCCATGACCCCGAGAACTACAAGGCCTGGATGCAGATCGGGGTCACCCTCCTCAAGCTCCAGCGGTACGGGGACGCCCTCGAGGTCTTCCGGAAGCTCCGGTCCATGAACGAGTACGACGGCGTGGTCTGGCTCGGCCTCGGGATCTCCCTCTACTCCCTCGGCCAGACCGTCGAGGCCGCGGACGCCCTGAAGAATGCCATGCGGTTCAAGCCGAACCAGCCGGCCCTCTACTACTACCTCGCCCTCGCCGAGCCGGACAATGACGCGGCCCTCCGGCTCCTCCTCCGGGGGTACCGGATCGATTCCTCGAACCTGGACATTATCATCGAGCTCGTGAACCGCCTCGTCCAGTCCGGGCGCAAGGCCGATGCCGCAGCCTTCTTCCGGAAGGCGAAGGCGATCGACCCCGCGAACCCGCGGGTCGAGGCCCTTGAGGAAGTCGTCGCCAAGAAAACCTAGGCCTACGCCCTCATTCCTCCAGCATCGCGATGAGCGACCCCTCCAGGGCCCCGACGCTTTCGGCAATCGTCGGGCATTTCACCGCCATGAGGTAGGCGGTTGGAGGAAGCTTGTCATACTCGGTGAGGGCCTCGTAGTTGGCCATCCCCTTTGCAATGACAAGGGTGCACCGGTCAAGGGCTTCCCGGAGGTCCCGGGGGATCTTGCCGAGGTTCACCCCGATGTCCCCGCTCCCCGTGGTGGTCACCAGGGCGATGCGGCCGAGGCCTGCCCCCTCAGCCTCGGCGAGGGTCGCGTCGTTCAGGATGGGTGCCCCCTTCACCGCCACGGTGACCCGGGCACCCCTCCCCGCGAGGTACCCGATAAAGAGCCGGTCGAAGATGATCTCCCCGGCATTGTCGGTGAAGTAGACCACCTCTGACACGAGCTCCTCCATCTCCGCCGTGTCGTCGATGAGGAATCCCTTCGCGAACTCCCTCCGGAAAAAGGCCATGAAGTCCCCGGTGACCCGGTGGGAGGCAACCCCGTAGTCAAAGGTGTTCGCTATCACGCTCGCGAGGGCATAGTCTCTGAATCCCGCAAGGGTCGGCCGGACGGCCTGGCATGCACGGATCGCCACCTCGGTGCTCGTTTCCTTGATCCGCCGGTAGGGGTCCGGGTCCCCGAGGAGCTCGTACGCCCTCCGGTGGGCGGCGGAGGCCACGAGGGAGGCAGGCCGGGGCACCCCCCGGAGGCTCCCGAGGAGGGTATTGCACTCGGAGAGGACGTGGGCGATCCTTCCCTCGTCGTCCGTTGAGAGCCGGCTCTCGTAGGCGATCCGGCCGAGGAGGCAGCCATAGCACCGGTCATGGATCTTCACGGGAACCGACTCCTCAAAAATATGCCCTATGGGGCCACTGCGATTCGAACGCAGGTCAGAAGACCCCCAGTCTCCTAGGATAACCAGGCTACCCTATGGCCCCTCCTTTTTCATGGGAGCCGATCCCTTATGTACCTTCCCTTATCCCCGAGGAGGGAGGGTTCATCAGAACCCGATCTCCCGGAAATGAAGGGCTCAGATCTTGAGACGCTTGAAGGCCTCGACGTTCCGGGTGAGGGCCTCGAGCTCGATGTCCGAGAGATCCACCCGCGAGGATCCTTGCTCGATCTCGAAGCAGAGCTGCCTCATCCTCACCTTCATGAGGAACATGAAGAAGACCTGAAAGAAGATGATGATGCCCAGAATGAGGATGATGACCGTATAGAGCTCCTCGGTGGTCATTTTGCCCCCTTGAAGAGGATCTTCACGAACCTGCCCACGAAACCGTTGGTGGCCGCCTCGGGGGTCTCCTCTGGCGCTATCCCGGCGATCTGGGCCGCGATCCGCCGGAAGGACCGGGAGGCCTCGCTCCCCGGGAACTTCATGACCACGGGGGTCTTGTACACCGCCGCCACCCGCACGTTCGGGTCCTCGGGGATGATCCCGATGAGCTTCACCCCGAGGGTCTTCTCGAGCTTGTTCTGGATGAGCTCTGTGTGCTCGGACCCGGCCCGGTTCAGGATGGCACAGGCGACGTGTCCCCCCACGACCTCGGTGAGGACCTTGGTCTTCAGGGCATCCACGATGGAGGAGACCTCGGGGTTCACCACGAGGATGACCTCGTCGGCGATGGCGAGGGGGATGACCCCGTCCCGGCTGATACCGGCAGGGGCATCGATGAGGAGGTAGTCGCACCGGTTCACGAGGTCCTTCATGATGTCCCTGAACCGGTCGGGGTTCGCCAGCTGGAACCCCTGGAGGGAGATGCCGCTCGGGAGGACCTTCACCCCGTTCGGCCCGTCGTAGATGGCCTCCTCCAGCTTCGCCTTTCCCGCGAGGACCTCGTGGATGGTGATGGGCGCGTCCTCGAGGCCGAGGAGGAGGCCGATGTTCGCCATCCCGATGTCGGCATCCATGATATAGGTCTCGAGGCCGAGTTTCGCGAGGGAAGCCCCCAGGTTGATGGTGCAGGTGGTCTTTCCCGTACCCCCCTTCCCCGATGCGATGGTATATGCCCTGATCATTAGAGCACTCTTAACTGGTATGTTGGCTTGAAATTCTTATATAGTTCTCTGTCTCCATTTACAGCCACCAATTGAGTATTTTCCGGGCATCCTCCCCGATTTCCCTCAGCCGGTCGGGCGTGAGCGGCCGGTCGCTCCGGGCGATGCCGAGCATCGGGCCGCCCATGTGGTCGATCTCGAGGAAGGCCACCCCCGGGCCGTACGGCTTCTTCCTCCTCCGGTAGAGCTCCGAGGAGCGTGCCGCCTCCTCGGCCGCCCCGGGGGAGAGGGAAACGACGAGGAGCCCGTCCATGGTCGCGATAATAAAGTCCGAGAGGCCGTACTTCTCGCAGAGCCGGTGGATGCTCCCCTGGATGTCGGGGCTTCCTCCAAAGAGTTCCACCGCCGGGACAGTCGGGGAAGCCGGCACGGCAGGGGTCGCGGGGATCGTGGAGGCTGCCGCCGCCCGGGCCTTATCCGGCCTCTCCGCCCGCTCCGGCGTGGGCTCCGGGGCCCTGGCCGCTGGGGCCGGAGGGGCAGGGGGAGGCATCGCCGTTCCCCCCGGGCTTCCGAGGAACTCCGTCACCCGCTTCACGTACCAGAGGAGCATCCCCACGAGGACCGCCTGCACGATGCAGACGATGGTCAGGATCAAGAGGAGCAGCTCCGCGATGCTCTCGAACTCGGCTGTCATGTCAGGTCCCCTTCTCGTCTTCCTTGTCGTTCATGATGTGTCCCAGGTTGAGCTTCCGCACGATCCCCTTCGCGTTCTTCCGGATCTTTGTCGCGATGTGCTCCACGTCCACGTCATCGAGGGCAGACATCTCCATGTGGAGGAGGGCGAGCTCGTCGTACCCGTCGGCCGGGGCCCCCCCGCCTTCGGCCTGCTCAGCCGCGGTGGCCCCACCCGCCGGCACCGGTTCCCCTTTCGCCCATGCCCCGGCCGGTGCCCCGCCCTTCCCCGGGACCGGCGGTTCCTCCTTCTTTGGAGGGAAGATACCGGCGGGAGCCGGGGGTGCCTGGGCTGCCGGGGGGAGCGGTGCCGGCATGCCGGGTTGTTCCGGGTGCGGAGATTCCCTCGCCTTCTCCCGCGGGGCCTTGAAGGCCCGGGTGATGATGGGGGACGAGAGGAGGCATGCCTCATTGAACTCGGTGGCGAGCTTGAGCCCTGCATCGGAGAAGTCCGAGAGGATGGCATCCACGTTCGCCTCCCCCAGGGCATTGATGGCCTCCCAGGCCGTGTCCCCCTTCAGGGGCCCGTACTCCGCGAGGAGGTACCGGCCCCTCTGAATAACGAGGGAGATGACCTCGTGGTTCCTCGTGATGGTGATGACGCCCGTGTACCGGACCTCTGCGAGCTCCTGGATGAGTGAATTCAGAGCGACCCCTTTGATAACAGAACGGAATTTCCCCCGGGGGAGCTGCATTGTAGATAGCTGGTGTGCAGACTTAAATAATGTTATTGTTCCCCGAGCTCCCTATCAACCACGTTTTCCACCTTTGTGGCCGGATCAAGAAAGAAATTGGCAAGATCCCGGCCATTTCCCGGATCGGGCCGGATCAGGGCCGGCCGGGAGTGACCCCTTGCTTCCGGAGTGTCGATATATAAGCATTTCGAAATGGGAAGACCGGGTATACACGTGACCGGGACAGAAATCCATGAGCTGCATCCCCCATGAGGGGTGAGGGGGGGAAAAGGATATGTTTATGAAGAAACGAAACTGTTATCAGTAATTTGAAGAAAAACATTCTCATACACCCGGCAGCCGCAGACTGCCCGGAACGAATCCCGGCGGGTATCAACTTCAATGCAGGCAGCGACCAGGAAAAGATCAGGGACCTGAATGTATACCATACTCGTTGTAGATGACAGTCCGTTCATCGTGGATGTCTTCGTGACCATGCTCGAGCGTGGGGGTTACCGGGCCGTTGCTGCCTACAGCGGCCTCGAGTGCCTGGACATCCTCAAGAACATCAAGCCCGACCTCATCCTCCTCGACATCATGATGGAGCCTATCGACGGGTGGGAAACCCTCGAGCAGATCAAGCGGAACCCCGAGACAAAGGACATCCCCGTCCTCATGCTCACGGCGAAGCAGCTCTCCCCCGAGGAAGCCCAGACCTACGGGATATACATCGAGGACTATGTTTTGAAACCCATCACCCACCGGGAGCTCTACGACACCATCGAGCATGTCCTCAAGCGCCGGAACACCATCAAGCTCGACGTGGAGGAGGCGAAGAAGGCGGGCTTCGACCAGGGGATCATCGACGAGTACTCCCGGCTCGCGAAGAGCGTGGACGTAAACAACCGGCTCCTCAAGATCCTCGAGACCACCTACAATGTCTATGACTCCAACCAGCAGGTCTCCTCCAAGATCTCCCAGGCCATGAAGAGCATGTCCGAGAGCATCCGGACCCAGGAAGGCCGGCTTACCCAGATCCGGACCGAGCTGGACAAGGTCCTGAACGAGAAGTAGGACCGCCGGAACGTTTGGCCCTTTGCCCTTTTTTTCCGCTTCCCCCTTCAGCTGCCCTTGATGTCCCGGGACTCTTCCTTCCCGATGAGGACGACGGCGGCGGTGAGCACCGCGATGACCACGGCGTCCACGAGGAGATCCATGGGCTGGATGACCCCGACCCCGTAGAAGAGGATCCGCCGGACCATGGCGGTGAGGCCGGCGACGAGGATGGGCCGGACGAGGACCCGGTTCGTCTGGAAGTAGACGATGACGGTTTCCAGGATCTCGACGATGATGATGGTGAGGAGGACCGCGTGGAGGACATTGAGGATGCCAGCGGTAAGGGTGGGGGAACTCCCGATATCGATGAAGCCCCTGATCACGTCCACGAGGGAGATGAGGGCAAGGAAGGAGAGCACGAGGGCGAGGGCGAGGTAGATCCACCGGGTAACGAGCGAGAGGATACCGGTCATGAACTGGAAGGAGAGGTGCGTTTCCATCATAGTCCTCGGGTGAGCAGGGAGGTCACGGAGAGCCCCCAATCCACCCCAGCTCTATCCAATGCAGTTAGATAAACATTCCTATCCGCAGGATACCCTGCAGGGTCCCGGCACCCTCCCGGCCGCGATCCGGGGAGAGGGACGCCCGTCCGGCACGGAAACCTTCATTTCAGGAGAGAACGTTTTTATACTTACCTCTCGTTGTACTAATGCCAAGAGGAGTGAGGGTGCGGGGGCTCGTAGCTCAGCTAGGTAGAGCGCCTGGCTTTTAACCAGGTGGCCGGGGGTTCAAATCCCCCCGAGCCCGCTCCCACAGGCTGCACCTGTGGTAGAGAGCGGTGAGGATGACAGAGAACTTAATGGATTGCATCGGGGATGGGAAATCTTCTCTCCTGGGAGAGTCGCTTGACCTTTGATGTCCTTGAACACATGATGGTTCCTGACCATTGCATCATGGAAGAAGGGGAGATCGGCACTCTCCTCTCGACCTACCATATCACACGGGAACAGCTGCCAAAGATCTACCACGACGACCCGTCGGTGAAGGCCGTGAAGGCGAAGCCCGGGGACGTCATCAGGATCGTCCGCGAGAGCCACACGGCCGGCAGGGCGGAGTCCTACCGGCTCGTCATCAAGCGGCCGAAGAAGTGAGGGGGACTGGAATTCTTGATCGAAAGGAGTGTACTCTCCAGGGTCTATTTCGGGAAGGAGCATGTATCGCGCCACCAGCTCGATTCCTTCAACAATTTCCTCGAGCATAACCTCCAGAAGGTGGTGAACGAGCAGAAGGTCATCCAGACCGACATAGACTCCCGGGGGAAGAGCCGGCTCCCGGTGTGGGTCGAGCTCGGGACCGTCACCGTGGAGAAACCGGTGGTCAGGGAGGCCGACGGCTCCCAGGGGAGCCTCTATCCCTCGGAGGCGAGGCTCCGGAACCTCACCTACGCGGCCCCCATCTACCTCACCATGACCCTCATGCATGGCGACAGCCGGCAGGACCCCGTCGTCGCGAACATCGGGCAGCTACCTGTCATGGTCGGGTCGAGGAAGTGCAACCTCTCCGGCCTCTCCGACGAGGAGCGGGTCGCCCACGGGGAAGATCCCCTGGACCCGGGCGGCTACTTCATCATCAACGGGACCGAGCGGGTCCTCATGACCCTCGAGGACCTTGCCTCGAACAAGATCATGACGGAGTTCACCGAGCGGTACAACGAGCGGATCTATGTCGCGAAGGTCTTCTCCCAGTACCGGGGCTACCGGGCCCTCGTGGTCGTCGAGCGGAACCGGAAGAACCTTCTCGAGGTCTCCTTCCCCTCGGTTGCCGGCCATCTTCGGTTCGTGGACCTCATGAAGGCTCTCGGCCTCGCCTCCGACCATGACATCGTCGAGGCGGTCTCGACCGACGAGGAGATCCTCACCTTCATGATGCAGAACCTCGAGGAGAGCGAGTGCGACTCGGTGGAGAGCGGCATCATGTACGTGGGCAAGAAGCTCGCCCCGAACCAGACCCGGGACTACCAGAAGAAAAGGGCCGAGTTCGTGCTGGACAACTACCTCCTCCCGCACCTCAACTACCTCATGCCCCCGAACCTGAAGGAGGGGGACCCCGGGTACAGGGCGGCGGTGGACGGTGTCCGGCTCGCGAAGGCCCACTTCCTCGGCCGGATGGCCGAGTCCTGCTTCGACCTCGTGCTCAACCGGCGCCGGATCGATGACAAGGACCATTACGCGAACAAGAGGCTCAAGCTCGCCGGGGACCTCATGGAAGACCTCTTCCGGATCTCCCTGAACCGGCTCACGAGGGACATCAAGTACCAGCTCGAGCGGGCCTCGATGCGCCACCGGGACCTCTCCATCGGGACCGCGGTCCGGGCCGACGTCCTCACCGAGCGGCTCCTCCACCCCCTCGCCACGGGCAACTGGGTGGGCGGGCGGACGGGGGTCTCCCAGCTCCTCGACCGGGTGGACCACATGTCGGTCCTCTCCCACCTCCGCCGGGTCATTTCCCCCCTCTCCCGGTCCCAGCCCCACTTCGAGGCCCGTGACCTGCACCCGACCCAGTGGGGCCGGATCTGCCCCTCAGAGACCCCCGAGGGGCCGAACTGCGGCCTCGTGAAGAACTTCGCCCAGATGGTGGAGATCAGCCGCGGGGTGGACGACGACTCCGAGGTCGCGAGGCTCCTCTACGGCCTCGGGGTGGAGCAGATCAGGAGGGAGACGGCATGAAAAAGTCACGGGTCTTTGTCGACGGGGCCCTCATCGGCCTCGTGGAGAACCCGCGGGAGCTCGTGGCAAACCTCCGGAAGATGCGCCGGAAGGGCGAGATCCCCACCGAGATCAACGTCTCCTTCAAGGAGTACAACGGCGACGTCATCATCCACACAGACCGGGGCCGGGCCCGGCGGCCTCTCATCGTCCTCGAGAAGGGGAGGCCCCTCATCACCCCAGAGGACATCGGCCGGCTCGCCGAGGGCCTCGTCCCCTTCGAGGACCTCGTGAAGCGCGGCCTCGTGGAGTTCATCGACGCCGAAGAGGAGGAGGACCTCTTCATCGCCATCCATGAGAGCGAGATCACCCCGGAGCACACCCACCTCGAGATCGACCCCTCCCTCATCCTCGGGATCGCCGCAGCCCATGTCCCCTTCCCCGAGCACAACGCGAGCCCGAGGGTCACCATGGGCGCCGGGATGGTGAAGCAGGCCCTCGGCTTCGGCGCCGCGAACATGAAGATCCGGCCCGACACCCGGGGCCACCTCCTCCACTACCCCGAGCGGCCCATCGTCCACACGAGCACCTCGGACTCCATCGGCTCCGACGACCGGCCGGCCGGGCAGAACTTCGTCGTGGCCATCCTCTCGTACGAGGGGTACAACATCGAGGACGCCCTCATCTTCAACAAGGCCGCCATCGACCGGGGCCTCGGCCGGTCCCACTTCTTCCGGACCTACGAGGGCGAGGAGCGGAGGTACCCCGGCGGCCAGGTGGACAAGATCCAGATCCCGGACGAGGAGGTGACGGGCGCCCACGGCGCCGAGTTCTACCAGCACCTGGACTCCGACGGGATCATCAACCCCGAGACCGTGGTCTATGAAAAGGATGTCCTCATCGGGAAGACCTCCCCGCCAAGGTTCCTCGAGGAGCCCTCGGGGGAGCTCATCGCCGTGGAGAAGCGGCGGGACACCTCTGTCACCATGCGCTCCAACGAGAGGGGGATCATCGACACGGTTATCATCACCGAAGGCGAAAACAGCGCACGCCTCGTAAAGGTGCGGACCCGGGACCTCCGGGTCCCCGAGGTAGGGGACAAGTTCGCCTCCCGGCACGGGCAGAAGGGGGTCATCGGCCTCATCGCACCCCAGGAGGACCTGCCCTTCACCGAGGCCGGCATCACCCCCGACATCGTCATCAACCCCCACGCCATCCCGAGCCGGATGACCATCGGGCACATGCTCGAGATGCTCGGGGGCAAGGTGGGTTCCCTGGAGGGCCGGCGGATCAATGCCACCGCCTTCTCCGGCGAGTCCGAGAACGACCTCCGCTCCTCCTTAAAGAGGCTCGGCTTCTCCCACACGGGGAGGGAGGTCATGTACGACGGGATCACGGGGAGGGCCTTTGCCGCCGACATCTACGTCGGGGTCATCTACTACCAGAAGCTCTACCACATGGTCTCCTCGAAGATGCATGCCCGGTCCCGGGGGCCCGTCCAGGTCCTTACCCGGCAGCCCACCGAGGGCAGGGCGAGGGAGGGCGGCCTCCGGTTCGGGGAGATGGAGCGGGACGTCATGATCGGGCACGGGGCCGCGATGGCCCTCAAGGAGCGGCTCCTCGACGAGTCAGACAAGGTCGTCCAGTACGTCTGCGCCCATTGCGGGATGATCGCGATGCTCGACCGGAAGCAGAACATCACCCGGTGCCTCGCCTGCGGCGGTGAGACGGACATCTACCCGGTCGAGATGAGCTATGCCTTCAAGCTCCTCCTGGACGAGATGAAGTCCATGGGGATCGCCCCGAGGCTCAAGCTCCAGGACATGGTGTAGGAGGTACGCGATGCCAAGTCCAAAACGCATAGGTCAGATTGAGTTTGGTCTCCTCTCGCCGAAGGAGATCCGGAAGATGAGCGTCCGCAAGATCATCTGGGCGGACACCTACGACGAGGACGGGTACCCGTACCCCCAGGGGCTCATGGACCTCGCCCTCGGGGTGATCGACCCCGGCCTCCGGTGCAAGACCTGCGATCAGAAGGCCTCCGATTGCCCCGGCCACTTCGGCCATATCGAGCTCGCGAAGCCGGTCATCCACGTCGGGTACACCCGGCTGATCCGGAAGCTCCTCCGGGTCACCTGCCGTGTCTGCAGCCGGCTCCTCCTCGAGCCCGTGGAGATCGAGAAGGTCATCCAGTCAGAGGAGGAGTCCCCCGGGGCCGACATCCTCAAGGAGAAGGACATCAAGAAGGAACGGCAGTGCCCCCACTGCGGGGAGCAGCAGCTGAAGATCAACTTCGAGAAGCCCACGACCTTCTCCGAGATCTGGACCGAGGACGGGAAGCGGATGGAGCACAAGCTCACCCCGGCCGACGTCCGGGCACGGCTCGAGAAGATCCCGGACGAGGACCTCCGGCTCCTCGGGATCAACCCCGACGTGGCCCGGCCCGAGTGGACGGTGCTCACCGTCCTCCCCGTCCCGCCGGTCACCATGCGCCCCTCCATCATCCTCGAGAACGGCCAGCGGTCCGAGGACGACCTCACCCACAAGCTCGTGGACATCATCCGGATCAACCAGCGGTTCAAGGAGAACCAGGACGCGGGGGCCCCCCACCTCATCATCGAGGACCTCTGGGAGCTCCTCCAGTACCATGTGACCACCTACCTGGACAACGAGGTGGCCGGCTGCCCGCCCGCCCGGCACCGGAGCGGGAGGCCGTTGAAAACCCTCTCCCAGCGGCTCAAGGGCAAGGACGGCAGGTTCCGGGGCTCCCTCTCGGGCAAGCGGGTGAACTTCTCGGCCCGTACCGTCATCTCCCCTGACCCGAACATCAAGGTCACCGAGGTCGGGGTGCCCCTCGCCGTGGCCCGGGAGATGACCGTCCCTATCCGGGTGACACCCTTTAACAAGGACGAGATGCGGGAGTTCATCCTCCGGGGCCCTGTCAGGCCGGACATCCACGCCCCCGTCGGGGCGAACTACGTCATCCGGCCCGACAACCGCAGGCTCCGGCTCTCGGACGCGAACCTCGAGACCGTGGTCGCCATGGTGGAGCCCGGGTGGACCGTGGAGCGGCAGCTCCGGGACGGCGACATCGTCCTCTTCAACCGGCAGCCCTCCCTCCACCGTATGTCCATCATGGCCCACCGGGTGCGGGTCATGGAGGGCAAGACCTTCCGGCTCAACCCCGCGGTCTGCCCGCCCTACAACGCCGACTTCGATGGCGACGAGATGAACCTCCATGTCCCCCAGACCGAGGAAGCGAAGGCCGAGGCCCAGATCCTCCTCGCCGTCCAGGAGAACATCCTCTCGCCGCGCTTCGGGGGGCCCATCATCGGCGGGATCCATGACCACGTGTCCGGGATCTTCATGCTCACCCACGGGCAGAAGGACTTCAGGAAGGAGCAGGTCCTCTACCTCCTCAAGCACTTCCCCCTTGAGCGGATGCCCGAACCCGAGAAAAAGGCCGGCGGGGAGCCGGTCTGGTCCAACAAGCAGGTCTTCTCCGCCATCCTCCCCCCCGAGCTGAACATGGTCTTCAAGGCCTCCTCCTGCGCGAGCTGCGAGGAATGCAAGAAGGAGCTCTGCGAGCGGGACGCCTACGTGAAGATCTTCGACGGGAGGCTCGTCTCGGGGACCATCGACAAGAAGGCCATCGGGGCCTTCGACGGCCAGATCCTCCACCGCATCATCCGGCAGTACGGGATGAAGAAGGCGGCGGAGTTCATCGACGAGATGACGAAGCTCGCCATCCGGGCTATCATGCTCGACGGCTTCTCCTTCGGAATCGACGACGAGGACCTCTCCCGGACCGAGCACGGGCAGATCAAGGACGTCCTCTCCAACGCCGCGAGCGACGTGGACCGGCGGATCAAGATCTTCCAGGACGGGCAGCTCGAGCCCATGCCCGGCCGGACGCTTGACGAGACCCTGGAAATGCAGATCATGCAGGTCCTCGGGAAGGCGAGAGACAGGACAGGGGAGATCGCCGGCCGGCACCTCGGGCTCGAGAACAGCGCCGTGGTCATGGCGGTCTCGGGGGCCCGGGGCTCCATGCTCAACCTCACCCAGATGGCGGGCTGCATCGGCCAGCAGTCCGTCAGGGGCGAGCGGATCGTCCGGGGCTACGACGATCGGACCCTCCCCCACTTCAGGAAGGGGGACCGGGGAGCCGCGGCCCATGGCTTTATCCAGAACAGTTACAAGAGCGGCCTTTCCCCCACGGAGTTCTTCTTCCATGCCATCGGGGGTCGCGAAGGGCTCGTGGACACCGCCGTTCGGACTTCCCAGAGCGGGTACCTCCAGCGCCGGATGATCAACGCCCTCCAGGACCTGAAGGTGGCCTACGACGGCACGGTGCGGACCACCGGTGGCCGGATCATCCAGTTCCGGTACGGGGAGGACGGCACCGACCCGTCCAAGTCCTCCTTCGGGAGCCCCGTGGACGTGAAGGGGATCATCGAGAGCGAGCTCAAGGAGGAGGTGTAAGATGAAGGAGACCCTGGAAAAGAAGATCGAGGCCTCCGAGCTCCCCGAGCGGACGAAGGAGGAGATGAGGAAGTACCTGGGCGACCGTCCGGTCACCGACAAGCAGTTCAACCATATCCTGGACAGGATCGTGAAGGAATACCAGAACACCCGGATCGAGGCCTGCGAGGCCGTGGGGATCGTGGCCGCCCAGTCCATCGGGGAGCCGGGGACGCAGATGACGATGCGGACCTTCCACTATGCGGGGGTCGCAGAGATCAACGTCACCCTCGGCCTCCCCCGGCTCATCGAGATCATGGACGCCCGCCGCGAGCCCTCCACCCCCACCATGACCATCTTTCTCTCGCCCGAGTACTCCGGCGACCGGGACCGGGCCCGGGAGGTGAGCTGGCAGGTGGAGGCCGCGCCCCTCGCCGAGTTCGGGGACATCACCATCGACATGGAGAAGATGCTCGTCGTGGTCCAGCTGAACACCGCCGTCACCGAGAAGCGGAAGATCCCGGTGGAGAAGATCATCGAGCTCGCCCCGAAGAAGATCAGAGACCGGCGCCACTACCGGGACTTCGAGTGCGAGGTGGAGGACGAATCGGCCCGGCTCCTCTTCATCCCCAAGGACCGGGAGAGCTACCAGAACCTCTTCCAGCTCGCCGAGCATGTCCGGAACGTCATCGTCCAGGGCATCGATGACATCGAGCGGGTCGTGGTACGGAAGGAGGAGGGAGAGTATATCCTATATACCGAGGGGTCCAACCTGAAGGATGTCTTCGAGGTCGAGGGGGTGGACACCTCCCGGACCCGGACGAACAACATCAGCGAGATCGCCGACGTCCTCGGCATCGAGGCGGCAAGAAACGCCATCATCTACGAGGCCCTCTCCACCCTCGCGGAGCAGGGTATCCTCGTGGACGTCCGGCACATCATGCTCGTCGCGGACATGATGTGCATGGATGGCGAGGTGAAACAGATCGGCCGCCACGGCATCGCCGGTGAGAAAGAATCCGTCCTCTCCCGGGCGGCCTTCGAAGTGACGGTGAACCACCTCCTCGATGCCGCCGTGGCAAACGAGGTCGACGAACTGAACGGCGTGACCGAGAACATCATCGTGGGCCAGCCCATCCAGCTTGGCACCGGCGACGTGAAGCTCATCTCAAAACCCATCAACCAGGAGTAATTTCCCATGGATTTCAACCTTTCACTGAGGAGAGCGCTGAAGACCGGCAAGGTCTTCCTGGGACAGAACAGCACGAGAACATGCATCACCGAGGGGAAGGCGAGGCTCATCGTCGTCGCCCAGAACTGCCCCGCGGAGTTCCGCACATACCTCGAGACCGTGAAGGGCGTGCCGGTCCATGTCTTCGCGGGCTCCGGCGTCCAGCTCGGCATGGCCTGCGGGAAGCCCTTCCTCGTCTCGGCCCTCGCCGTCGCGGAGCCCGGTGAGTCGGACATCCTCTCCCTCGGGAGGGCCTGACATGGGCGAGATCATCCTCTCCGAGGACTGCATGCGGAACATGTCCCAGTTCGA
>DATKMC010000090.1:0-9307 GCA_035542115.1 Methanomicrobiales archaeon
TGGTGGGAATCATCGCCTCCCGGATCGGGATCCTCCATGTCCGGAAGCTGCCGGCGAGCGCCTGCGCCGTCTACGAGCTCAGGGAGGAGTACGTGGATGTCGTGAACCAGCTCCTCGTCGCCTGAATCCTCGTTCGCCACCGGGTCACCAACGGGCCTTCGGCCCGTCGGTTCTCGCTCGGGCTCATGCCCTCCGGATTCGCCAACGAGGATTCATCCCGCCACCTTTTTCATCCTCCCGGTGCAACGCTCCCCATGGAACGGTCCAACCCGCCCCTGCCCCCGGACGGGATCAGGGTGACGGACGAGGTGCGGCGGTACGTGGCCAACCGGCAGCATGACATGCGGGTCTGCACCTCCTGTGGGGGGGCGATCCTCCTCCCCACCTCCATCCACCCGCCCAAGCCGAGCGACCTCAGGATCCGGGTGGGGGACTGGATCGTCTACGTCTCCCGGTACCAGGCCCGGTACCACGACACTATTCACGGCGGGATGATCCCCCGGTTCCTGGACCGGTTCTAGCGGCATGCCCTACGAGATCCTCGAGCACACGGCGGACCTGAGGTTCAGGGTGACGGGCCGGAGCCTCGCCGATGCCTTCGCCGAGGCCGCCATGGCGGTCTGCGGGACCATGGCCCCGAACTGCACCCCCGGGGAGGTGGAGCGCCGGGTGGAGCTCGAGGCAGAAGATACGGAGGAGCTCCTCGCCGACTTCCTCTCCGAGCTCCTCTACCTCGCCGATGCCGGGTCCCTCGCCCTCTGTTCCTTTTCCGTGAAGATCGAGGGGAACCGGCTCACGGCCCTCTGCCGGGGCGAGCCCTTCCGCCGGGAGAAGCACGGGGGCGGCGAGGAGATCAAGGGGATCTCCTACTCCGGCCTCTCCATTTATAGGCAGGGTGCAAGCTATATACTGGAGTTCATCGCAGACGTGTGAGGGTCGGTATGGGTGACGGGGTCAGGAAGATCACGGAGTACGAATGGGAGGTGCCGGTCGGGTTCACGCCGGGGATGCGGGTCCCGGGCCGGTTCTTCCTCTCCGAGGGCCTGAAAAAGAGCCTGGAGCCGGGGGCCATCCAGCAGCTCGCGAACGTCGCGACGATGCCGGGGATCGTGAAGTACTCCCTCGCGATGCCGGACATCCACTGGGGGTACGGCTTCCCCATCGGCGGGGTCGCCGCCTTCGACATCTCCACGGGGGTCATCTCCCCCGGCGGGGTCGGCTTTGACATCAACTGCGGGGTCCGGCTCCTCTCGACCCCCCTCCGGGTGGAGGATCTCCGGAACCGGCGGGAACTCGTGGAGCGGCTCTACGAGGCCGTCCCCACGGGCGTCGGCTCGAAGGCGGCCCTCCGGCTCTCGAACCGGGAGCTCGAGGAGATGATGGTCGCCGGCTCGAGGTGGGCGGTGGAACACGGGTACGGGCTCCCTGGGGACATCGCCCGGTGCGAGGAGCAGGGGGCGATGCGGGGGGCAGACCCCGCCTCAGTGAGCCAGAAGGCCCGGCAGCGGGGCCTCCCCCAGTCGGGGACCCTCGGGTCGGGGAACCACTTCCTCGAGGTCCAGGAGGTGAAGGAGGTGTACGACGCGAGGACCGCCTCCCTCTTCGGGGTCACGAAGGGGCAGGTCACCGTGATGATCCACTGTGGTTCCCGGGGCCTCGGCCACCAGGTCTGCACCGACCACCTCCGCACCCTCGAGGCTGCGACGAAGAAGTACGGGATCGTACTCCCCGACCGGCAGCTCGCCTGTGCTCCCATCGTCTCCCCCGAAGGGAAGGCCTATTACGGGGCGATGGCCGCCGCCGCGAACTACGCCTGGGCGAACCGGCAGGTCATCACCGACCTGACCCGGAAGGTCCTCGCGAAGCTCTACGGCATCGGCTACGAGCAGATGCCCCTCGTCTATGACGTCTGCCACAATGTCGCGAAGATGGAGGTCCACCGGGTGGACGGGAAGGAAATGCAGGTCTGCGTACACCGGAAGGGGGCGACGAGGGCCTTCGGGCCGGGCTCGCCTGATCTCCCCACGGGCCTCGAGGGAACCGGCCAGCCGGTCATCATCCCCGGGTCCATGGGCACCCCCTCCTTCCTCCTCTGCGGCACCGTGGCCGCCATGGAGAAGACCTTTGGGTCCACCTGCCACGGCGCCGGCCGGGTGGCCTCCCGGACCCAGGCGAAGAAATCGGTGCGTGGAAAGGATATCCGGGACCAGCTCGCAAAGGAAGGGATCATCGTGAAGGCCCCTTCCGAGGCCTCCATCGCCGAGGAGGCACCCCAGGTGTACAAGCCCTCCGAGGAGGTGGTGCGGGTGGTGGATGCCGTCGGCATCTCCCGGCTCGTGGCAAAGCTCGTGCCCCTCGGGGTGATCAAGGGGTGACGGGCCGGACCGGGTTCCTCTGGGACTCCCCCCAGATCTTCACCCGGCTCATCGAGGAATGCACCGGCTCCTGCGAGGCCGTCACCCCCCAGCTCCTCGCCTCGCCCTTCTACCGGGGCCGGTTTTCCGCCATCGTCATCCCCACGGGGTTCGGGAACCCCCTCTACTCCCGGCTCCTTCCGGCCCTCCGGGCCTCGTCGGTCAGGGTCGAGCGGTACCTTGAGGCCGGTGGCAGGATCCTCGTCTTCGGGGCGGCGGACGAGCGGCCGGGTGCCTATGACTGGCTCCCCTTCCGGCTCACCTACCGGCATGCCTACGCCCCGAGGCGCATCAGCTTCGCCCCGGGGAGCCCCTGGGTGAGCCTCGTCGAGGGGTACGACCCCGCCGCCATCGAGTGCGACGGGACCTTCCCCGAGCACGACGGGACGGCCGTCGCCACCGCCGAGGGCGGGGAGGCCGTCGTCGTGGAGAGGGCCGTGGGAAGGGGCCTCGTCATCGCCGCGACCCTCCACGAGTACCCCTCGCGGAGCTTCCTCGCCGCCTTCTCCTCCGGCGGGGACGAAGCCTTATTGTAGGGGATGGGAGAGAGTCAGTGAGGATGGTTCCATGAGCGACCCCGTCATCTCGGCAGCCTCCACGGCAGAGGACTGGAAACCCCTCCTCCTCGCCCTCCACGAGCTCCTCAACAGGCTCCCGGTCACCGCCCGGTCCCGGGACCGGCCCGGCATCCGGATCGAGGAGGGGAGGGTGGTGGACATGGCTTACACCGGCCCGGTCCTCGAGGAGGTCATTACCCGGAACGAGCTCCGGAAGACCACCCCGAAGTCCGGCACCTACAAGGGGGTGCCCGTCACCGTCGCCCCGGTGAGGGACGGCCGGGGGAAGGCCATCGGGGCGATAGGCGTCGTGGATATCACGGGCATCTTCGACCTCGCGACCCTCATGGAACATCAGAGCGCCATCTTGAAGCAGGTCTGCGGGAAGGACCCCTGCCCCCTCCCCGCGGAGCAGATCGGCTCGAAGAGGTGACCCCGTGGACGATCCTGCCTTCCAGGTCCTCCGGGTGCTCGACGAGGCAGGGGGGAGCGCCCCCGCGGACTCCATCGTCGCCTCCCTCGGCATCCCCCGGTCGAAGGTCACCGAGTCGGTGGACCGGCTCCGGCACCTCGGGTATGCCATCGGGGAGCCGAGGAAGGACCTCTACCAGCTCACGAGGCGGTCCACGCGGCTCCTCCCCTACGAGATCCAGAAGCACCTCGCCACGAAGGTCATCGGCCGGCGGATGAAATACCTCGAGACCACCGAGTCCACCACCTGGGTGGCCCGGGACCTCCTCTGCCAGCAGGACCCGGCACGGCTCCACGGGTTCGTCATCATCGCCGAGGAGCAGAGCGGCGGCCAGGGGAGGCTCGGACGGGCCTGGGCCTCTCCGCCGGGCGGGATCTGGACGACCACCATCCTCGCCCCGAAGATCCCCATCGACCGGGTCTTCATGGTGACCATGGCCGCGGCCATCGCCGTGGCCCGGGGCATCAGGAAGGACCTCGACCTCGGTGCCCTCATCAAGTGGCCGAACGACATCTTCCTCGGGGATAAGAAGGTGGGGGGCCTCCTCCTCGAGCTCTCGGCCGAGAACGCGGTGGTGAACCATGTCCTTCTTGGCCTCGGCATCGATGCAAACATCGACGTGAGGCAGCTCCCCGCCGAGCTCCGGCCCGCCGTGACCTCCCTCTCCGCCGAGCTCGGGAGGGAGGTGGACCGGACCGCCCTCCTTGCAACCGTGCTCCGAGAGTTCGAGCGCCGGTACGAGCTCCTCGAGGCCGGGGAGTACGATGCCATCGCCCGGGAGTGGCGGAGCCTCTCCATCACCCTCGGCCACCGGGTGCGGATCACGACCCTCGCAAAGACCTTCGAAGGCGAGGCGGTGGACATCGACGAGTTCGGCGCCCTCCTCGTCCGGAAGGAGAACGGGGCCATGGAGCGGGTCATCGCCGGGGATTGCCGCCACATTTAGCAGCAGCCATGCACGGAAACCCGGAGCGCACCGCCCTCCTTGCAGGGACCGCCACCTTCATCGCCCTCCTCGCCGCCGGTGCCTGGGTGGCCATTCCCGTCGGGCCCGTCCCCGTCACCCTCCAGACCTTCTTCCTCCTCCTCTCGGCCCCCGTCCTGAAGCGCCACGCGGTGGTCCCGGCGGCCCTCTACCTCCTCCTCGGGGCCCTGAACCTCCCGGTCTTCCACGCGGGGCTCTCCGGGATCGGGGTGCTCCTCGGGCCGTCCGGGGGGTTCCTCGTGGGGTTCGTGCCCGCGGCGGCGGTGGCCGGCCTTGCCTACGAGAGCCGGTCACGGGCGGTCCGGATCGCCGGGCTCGCGGGCGCGACCGCCGTCATCTACGCGTGCGGGGCCGGCTGGCTCCTCCTCTCGGCGGGCCTCACCCTCCCGGCAGCCCTCCTCGTGGGGGTCCTCCCCTTCCTCCCCGGCGATGCCCTCAAGAGCGCCGGGGTCTTCCTCCTGGGGGAACGCCTCGCATGATCAGGATTACCGGGCTCTCCCACCGGGCCCTCCATGTCCCGGATCTCGCCCTCCCCGCCGGCAGGGTGGCGCTCATCGGGCCGAACGGCGGCGGGAAGACCGCCTTCCTCCGGCTCGTCGCCGGGATCGACCTGCCTGAAAAGGGGGAGATCCTGGTGGACGGCCTCCCTCCCCGGAGGATGGAGGTCGGCTGGGTGGGGGAGAACCCGGAGGAGACCCTCCTCTTCACAAGGGTGGCCGACGAGATCGCCTCGGCCCTCCGGTTCAGGCACGACCCATGCCCCGCCGTGGACGACCGAATCCGGGCCGTCGCGGGGGAGCTCGGGATCCTTCCCCTCCTCGGCCGGGAGACAGGCTCCCTGTCGACGGGGGAGCGGGTGAAGGTGGCCCTTGCCGCTGCCCTCGCCGCAGACCCCGGCCTCCTCGTCCTTGACGAGGCCGACTCCCACCTCGACGGGGAGAGCGCCGCCGCGGTGGAGGCCCTCGTCCGGGGGTCCTCCGCTCCCCACGTCCTCCAGGCCACCCAGCGGATGGACCTCGCCGCCCGGGCGGACCTCCTCCTGTACCTCGAGGGGGGCCGGGTGGTCCATGCGGGGAGCCCGGCGGCGATATTCGCCGCCCTCACGGGAACAGCCTTTGCGCCAACCTTGGAAGGGTGGTGCCGGTGAGGGTCGTCCTCGAGGGCGTGACCCTCCGGCGGGGCGATTTCCGGCTCGGGGCCTCCGGCACCCTCGGCGAGGGGATCCACCTGGTCACGGGCCCCGTCGGGAGCGGGAAGTCCACCCTCGCCCTCGCCCTCGCCGGGGTCCTTGCCCCGGAAACCGGGCGGATCGTGCAGGAGGGGATCGGGTCCATGACCCTCGCCCTTCCCTTCCCGGCGGTCCAGGTGACAGGTGATACCCTCGGGGAGGAGGCGGCGGCCTGGGGGGTCCCCCCCGGGCCGGTCCTCTCCGCCGCGGGGCTCCCCGGCAGGGAAAGCGACGACCCCCTCCGGTGCGGCCAGGGGGAGCTGAAGCGCCTCGTCCTTGCCTGCGTCCTCGCCCGGGAGTGGGACCTCCTCGTCCTCGACGAGCCGTACGGCTCCCTGGACTGCGGCTGGAAGAGGGAGCTCTCCCGGATGCTCGGGGAGCGGCGGAGGGGGATTACCGTCCTCCTCACCCACGAGGACGAGCACCTCCCCCGGGTGGACGAGATCTGGGAGATCCGGGACGGGGGTCTCCTCTCCCTCGGGAGGGTGCCGGAGGCCATCAGCCGGTGGTCCCGGCCTCCCCGGTACCTCCGGGCCGCCCTTGAGAGGGAGGCTCAGCCGGAGAACATCACCCAGGCAGACGCGAGGGATGCGGCATGCAGGACCCGCGGCTGACCCTCCTCTCGACGGTAGCCCTGTCGGCCGCCGCCTTTGCGAGCCCCTGGGGGGCCATCCTCGCCATCGCCTGGTGGGCCGTCGCGACCCCCCGGCGGCTGGACCGGTGGCGGGCCCTCCTCGCCGCCTTCCTCTTCGTCCTCGTCACCGCCCTCCTCGTCACCCTTTCGGGCGGGAACGGCCCCTCGTACCTCCTCCGGATGTCGGCCGTCCTCCTCGTGGCGAGCTGGGCGTACGGGACCCGGAAGGGCGGGGAGTTCCTGGACATGGGGACCTGGGCCCTCGGGGACCGGGCCGGCTTCGAGCTCGGGCTCGTCGCCGAGATGGCCATGGGGTCCCTTTCGGTCCTTGACCGGGACCTGGCCCTTCTCCGGCTCGCCCTCCGGCTCAAGGGCGGCCGGGTCACCCTCCGGGCCCTCGTGCAGGCCCTCGGGCTCCTCGTCCGGCGGGAGCTGGACCGGGCCCGGGACCTCGGGGACCTCCTCGCCGTCCGGGGCTACCGGCGCGGGGGGAGCCTCTGCCCCCGGTTTTCCCGCGGCCGGTGGGACGCCCCCGCGGCCCTCTCCGCCGTGGGAATCGCGGTCCTCGCCCTCCTGGCCTGAAGTGATATTTTTTATACTTGCACCATCCATTTTTCAAAGGTTTGGGCCTTCGAGCCCGGATGCCGACCAGGACCCCCGAGGAGAGCATGCACCGGCTGCACATCACGGACACGACGCTCCGGGACGCCCACCAGTCCCTCATCGCGACACGCCTGCGAACCGAGGACAGCCTCCCCCTCGCCCGGGCCCTCGACAAGGCCGGCTTCTTCTCGGTGGAGGCCTGGGGCGGGGCGACCTTTGACACCGCCATCCGGTTCTGCAACGACGACCCCTGGGACCGGCTCTCGGCCTTTGCCGAGGCCCTCCCGAAGACCCCCATCCAGATGCTCCTCCGGGGCCAGAACCTCGTGGGGTACCGGCACTACCCCGACGACGTGGTGGAGAAGTTCGTGGCCGCGGCCCACCGGCGGGGCGTCCGGATCTTCCGGGTCTTCGACGCGTTAAACGACATCCGGAACATGAAGAAGGCCATGAAGGAGGTGAAGAAGGCCGGGGCCCATCTCCAGGGTGCCATCTGCTACACCACCTCCCCCGTCCACTCGGTGCCGGGCTTCGTGGAGATGGCAAAGGAGCTCCAGGGCTCCGACTGCGACTCCATCTGCATCAAGGATATGGCCGGGCTCATCAAGCCCGACCCTGCCCGGGAGCTCATCCGGGGGATCAAGAAGGCGACGGGCCTCCCCGTGGACCTCCACTCCCATTCGACGGCCGGCATCGCCCCCATGTCTTACCAGGCGGCCATAGAGGCGGGCGTCGACATCCTGGACACCGCCCTGTCCCCCTTCGCCCTCGGGACGAGCCAGCCCCCCACGGAGAGCGTCGTCGCCTCTGTCCAGGGCACCGATCGGGACACGGGGATCGACCTCCATGTGCTCCGGGAGGCGCGGAACATCTGCCTCGCCATCCGTGAGAAGTACGCGGGGATCCTGGATCCCATCTCCGAGCGGGTGGACTCCGACGTGCTCCTCTACCAGCTCCCCGGCGGCATGATCTCGAACCTTGTCTCCCAGCTGAAGGAGCAGGACGCCCTGAACCGGCGGGAGGACGTGCACCAGGAGATACCCCGGGTCAGGGAGGACCTGGGCTACCCGCCCCTCGTCACCCCCACCTCCCAGATCGTGGGGACCCAGGCGGTCTTCAACGTCCTCATCGGCGGAGAGCGGTACACGAACGTGACCAAGGAGGTGCGGGACTACTTAAGGGGCCTCTACGGGAAGCCCCCCGGGCCCGTGAACGAGGAAGTACGGCGGAAGATCATCGGGAACGAGAAGGTGGTGACCGTCCGGCCCGCCGACCTCCTGGAGCCCATCTACGAGAGCATGAAGAAGGAGGCGGTGGCCGCGGGCCTCGTGAAGAAGGAGGAGGACGTCCTCACCTACATTCTCTACCCGGCGGTCGCGCCGGCCTTCCTGAAGGGCGAGAAGAAGCCGGAGGCCATCGCCCCGAAGGGGGCGGCCGCGGCCTCTTCCTCTCCGGAGGTTCCCTCCGCGATGGAGGTGGAGGTGGACGGGGAGGTGTACTCGGTCCGGATCATCTCAGTCGCCGGAGCGGCCGTGGCGGCGAAGGGAGGCGCCCCGGCCCCGAAGGCCCCGAAGGGCGAGATGGAGGGCGGGATCCGGTCGAACATGCAGGGCATGGTGTTAAAGGTCCTCGTCCGGGTGGGTGAGACGGTGAAGAAGGGCGACCCCCTCATGGTCCTCGAGGCCATGAAGATGGAGAACCCCATCACGAGCCCGAAGGACGGGCGGGTGACCGAGATCTTCGTGGATGCAGGGGACGTTGTCGCGAGCGGCGACGTGCTCCTGGTGGTCCGATGACCGACTTCGAGAAGATCCTCATCGCGAACCGGGGCGAGATCGCGATACGGGTGATGCGGGCCTGCCGGGAGCTCGGCATCGAGACCGTGGCCATCTACTCGAAGCCCGACGAGAACGCGCTCCACGTCAAGTATGCCGACGAGGGCTTCTGCGTCGGCGAGGCCCACCCCTCGAAGTCCTACCTGAACATGCCCCGTATCGTCGAGGTGGCCCGGAAGGCGGGGGCCCAGGCCATCCACCCGGGCTACGGTTTCCTCGCCGAGAATGCCCCCTTTGCGAGGCTCGTGGAGTCCGAGGGGCTCATCTTCATCGGGCCCCACTGGCGGACCATCGAGGCCATGGGCTCGAAGATCGGGTCCAAGCGGATGATGAGGAAGGCGGGTGTGCCGGTGCTGCCCGGCACCGAGGAGGGGACCACACCCGAGAAGGCCGCGAGGGTGGCCGACGAGATCGGGTACCCGGTCATCGTGAAGGCCTCGGCGGGCGGAGGCGGCATCGGGATGCAGATCGTGGACGAGCCCTCCGGTCTTGAATCAGCCCTCTCGGGTTCCATGCGCATCGCCGAGTCGGCCTTCGGGGACGAGACCGTCTTCATCGAGAAGTACCTGGTCCGCCCCC
>DATKMC010000091.1:0-4873 GCA_035542115.1 Methanomicrobiales archaeon
TTGATGATAATGTTGAGAATTCATGATCATCACTATATTTATCTCTCTCTTCATGAGAAATGAGAAATTTTCTGATTTTATCCTCAAATTCAAGATATGCTACCCAGCAATCATAATAAGAGTATTTATCAGCCAAATTAGCACTTATGGCTTCGATACATTCCTTTGCTAAAGGCACGGCATTATTAATATCGTCTGACAGAGTTATTTTTGGAGATCCTTTTTTCTGATGAGAAGATGGTTTGCGTTTATGAATTGCTCGAATAATTTGAAGATCCGCTGAGATTTCTTTGATGATGAGACCGATTACCATTAATTTTTTTTCATTTATCCCATAAAGATTCTGGAGAATGCGATTACCAATAATATTGATTTTATCAAATTGATTTAATTCCAAATAATTTCTCACAACTCCTAAATCTTCTTCGACTAACTTGCTCGGATTAATCATGAGTATCACAAATACCCGGGTATTCCTTTTATTACAATTATCAAGTCATTAATCTTATTGCATTAAAGATTCCCAAGTGGGAAATCAAACTTGTTCATAATAAAATAATAGAAATTATTGCTGTCATTCTCAACCTAAAATCAAAGTGGAAGACCGGATGTTTAGACATTCATTCTCATGCATCACTTCAGAGGGAGCCACGGGTATTAAGGGAGCTAACCCGCTCCCTTAATCAACCCTCCCTTCCACAATCGGAGATACCCATGCAGCTCAAAAAAATACATCAGTTCGTCCTCACCATCCCCGAGCCCTTCGACTTCTCCCGCACCGTCGCGAAACCCTCCGGCTGGCACTGGTCCACGCCCCGTGAGGTCTACGAGAAGGGAATTCTTTGGACCGGGATGTACATCCGGGGGATCCCCGTCGGGCTGAAGCTCTCGGCGAAGAAGAACAAAGTATCTGTCATCGCCTACGGGGAGGCACCATTCGGGCCTGAGCTTCTTGAAGCTCTGAAGAAGGAGGTATGGTCCGCCCTCGGGGGAGATGAGGACCTCCAGGGGTTCTACCGCTTCGCCCAGGGCGATCCGATCCTCTCCGTCGTCGTCGGGCACCTGAAGGGCATGCGGGTCGGGATGGCGAGGGACCTGTTCGGCGACGTGATCCTCGCCATCCTGCTCCAGATGGCCCCGATGGCCCGGAGCAGCCAGATGATGGAGGCGATCCTCGAGCACTACGGGAGGCGGCTCGGGTTCGACGGCCGGGAGGTGACCCTCTGGCCGACGGCGGAGGAGATCGCGAAGATCGACCCGAAGGAGCTGCGGCGGACGGCGAAGCTCGGGTACCGGGCGGAACGGCTGGTGAACGCCGCCCGGTTCCTGTCAGAGCACCCGATCACTCCCGACGAGCTCTACGCCCTTCCCGAGCCGGAGGCGGTGAAACGCCTGCGGGCCATCCCCGGCGTGGGGCCGTACTCGGCCGGCATCATCCTCGGGACCTTCCCGCTCGATACCTGGAGCGTGGTCATCTTTTCCGAGCTCTTCCTGGGGAGGACGCCGGAGCATCCCCGGGCGGAGATCGACGAAGTCGCCTCGGTGCTCAACGGGCGGTGGGGGGAGTGGCGGTGGTTCGTGTTCGTATACATCGTTCAGGACCTGGCATACCTGAAGGAGAAGTACCACCTGTCCCGGGTGATGTAAAGGATCATTTTGCCCACCACTCCTTTAATAACCCCCTGTGACAAGTACGGGTTCGAATACATCGAGAGGAGGTTGTGGATATGGAGGATGCGGAGAGGGAGAAGGTGATCCTCGCCACGTGCATGGCGGCCACCTTCAAGCCGGATTACATGACGAACGACAAGCTGGAGGCCGCGACGAAGGGGCATGGTTCGCTGGTCATTCCGGTGTACTGCGCCGCGAACTCGCTCGCGGAGGACGTTTTCTGCGGCATCGGCGCCCCTGAGATGCAGCTCATGAGCAGCCGGATGGTGATGGTGGATGCCGCCGCGGCGAGCCTGCCGCTTGACATGGTCATCGAGAAGGCGGTGAGGCAGGCGATGCTCGCAGGGGCGGCGCCGGAGAACGCGGCGCTCATCGTCGCCGCCCTCGCGTACTTCACCGGGACCTGCGCACGGGCCGGGGTCCCCCTCGGGAACCGGAAGCTCGGGGCCATAGCACGGATGCATGCCGGGGCGCCGAGGACGAGCGCCATTGCCCTCACGACGGGGAAGTTCACCCATAAGATCCCGGCCTTTCCCGCTTACCTCGCGGTCTACGAACAGCTCCGGGGGAAGAAGCTGACCCGGGTCGATGGCTCGGTCCTGCCGCCGTTCATCGCCGGCGGGGCAATCTACGGCCACTCGGCCCTCGGCGAGGACATCAACATCCCAGAACTCGCCCGGAACACGGCGAGGGTTGGCACCGAGGCGATGATGAACGCGATGATCGGGGCAGGGATCACGCCGTATCCCCTCTGGCCGGCCCTCATCGGCGCGGCTGTTTCGATGGAGATGGTCCACCCCGACGCAGCGCTCGGGGAGGAGTTCGGCCCCTTCGGCACGGTGGACTCGGCGTACCTCGCCGGGAAGGGGGCCCTCGAGGCCGCGAAGCTCCCGGGGAAGATCCATGTCCGGGGCACCCGGGAGGAGTACGACACCGCCCGGGTCATCGGGGACTTCGGGCTCATCCTGAAGGACATCGGCGGGCCATCGGTGATCGCCTCCATGATCCTGGACGAGATCTTCGCCGGGTTCGAGGAGTCCCCGGTCATCGGGGCCGGGTTCTCGGGCGGGCCGGTGAACCCGCCCCTCGGCCATGTCTGCGGGGACGTGATGCCCGCGCTCCGGCTCCTCCTCGCGAACGGCGGGGATGCCCACAAGGCGGCCGGGGCCATCACCGCGTACAAGCTGAACTCCTTCATCGACCCGGAGATGGCCCTCTGCTCCCTGAACACCATCGCCCGGAAGGCCGAGGCGGTCTCCCGGGGCTCGGTCACCCATGCCTGCATCCTCGCCGGCGAGGGAGTGCGCGACCGGGCCGTTTACCGGCGGGCCGTGAAGGTCTGGGAGATGCTCACCGAAGGAAAGACCGCCCCTGATGCCGCGAGAGCCCTTGACGAGGAACGGAAGGCGGCGGTCGAGGAGCGCGGCTCGGCCGTCCTTTCCGGTTTCACGGGCCGGAAGATTTCCCTGAAATTCACCTCCATCAGCCCCCAGGCAAGGCGGACCGATAAGTTCACGAAGAGGTACTGGGCCTTCGACGCGGATATCTCGTACGACATCACCATCGATGGAAAGAAATACCACATCGAGGATCTCTCTGGAAAAGTCGTGCCGGAGTTTGCGGTCAAGGGGAAGGGCCGGGACAACCCGGACATGGGGACCGCGATCTTCGCCGGGGCCGTCCTCGCCCAGGAGCTCATGTACATTGGCCATACCATCATCAACATGACCGTCCCGGCCGCCGTCGCCGCGCTCAGGGGAGCGCCCGATGCAGACGCGGCAAAAGATGCGGAGGAGGGTGCTTACCTGACCCGTGCCATCCCGGGCGGGAAGGACCGGGCCCGGGAGGTCATCTCGGTCGCGAGGGAGATCCACGGGCGCCTCACGGGCAGGCTCCCGGTGTGAAGGCCGGGCATGAAGGTACTGGTCATCGATCCCCGGGTATCGGGGATATCCGGCGACATGCTCCTCTCCGCCCTCGTTGACCTCACCGGTTCGGTGGACGCCCTCGAGCCGGTCGCCGGGGCCATCCGGGGCCTCACCCGCTGCCGGGCGTTGGAATACCGGTTCGAAAAGGTCGATTCCCACGGGATCGCCGGGACCCGGCTCGGGATCGAGGTCGAGGAGGAGAGGATGGAGGGCTGGGGAGACCTCCGGGAGGCGGCGGAGAGGGTCTCGCTCGATGCGGGCCTCCCCGACTCCGGAAGGGAGAGGGTGAGCCGGATCATCGGGGATCTAGCCTCGGTGGGGGAAAGACTCCACCCGGCGGGGGTTCCCCTCCATGACCTCGCATCCGTCGACACCCTCTTCGATGTGGTGGGTACGGTGCGCCTCCTCGGCCTCCACGGTTTCCTCGGGGGCGAGGTGTACGGCACCCCGCCCGCCCTCGGGAGCGGGCTCGCCGCGACGGGGCATGGCCGGTTCCCCGTCCCTGCGCCGGCAACCGTCGAGATCCTCTCCCGGAACCGGGTCCCCTGTTCCCCCGTCATGTCAGGCGGGGAGCTCACCACTCCCACGGGGGCCGCCCTCCTCGCCCACCTCTCGGGAACGGTGACCGAGGTCTTTCCCGCGATGACGCCAACCCGGTCGGGGTACGGGGTCGGCACGGGGGTCCAGGCCGGCAGGGCAGGACCGCTCAGAGTCGTCGAGGGGACCGTTACCCGTGCCATTCCGGACCGGATCATTATGCTCGAGACGAACCTGGATGATATATCCGGCGAGGCCGTCGGGTACGCCATGGAGAGGCTCCGGGAGGCAGGGGCAGTCGACGTCTTCGTCACCCCGGCCCTCGGGAAGAAGAACCGGCCCGTGCAGGTCATGCATGTTATCTGCGGGCCTCGGGACTACGAGGACATCCTCGGCATCCTCATGGACGAGACCGGGACGCTCGGCGTCCGGGTCCTCGACCAGCCCCGGCTTGTCGCTCTCCGGGAGAACAAGACCCGGAGGGTCCCCGTGGCAGGGAAATCCTTCGACGTGAGGGTCAAGACCTCGACCGTCGACGGCCGGGTCATCAGCGTCAAGCCCGAGTACGAGGACCTCAGGAGTATCGCCCGGGAGATCGGTCGCCCCTTCCGGGATGTGGAGCACGAGGTGCGGAAATACCTGTCAGGGCACCGGTAGGGGGGTTCATCCCCAGCCCTGTGGGCAGAAGGAGAAACGCAAATCGAACCCATGACGGCTCCATGGGCCAGGAAAGCCGG
>DATKMC010000092.1:0-9216 GCA_035542115.1 Methanomicrobiales archaeon
TACCCTTCGCCATGGCCGGGGACGGGTATGCTGACCGGATCCTGAGGGTGAACCTCACCCGGAGGACCATAACAGATCTCCCGTACAGGAAGGAGTGGAAGGAGAAGTACCTCGGCGGGAGGGGCCTCGGGGTCCGGATAGTGTACGACCTCGTGGACCCGGCCGCCGACCCGCTCGGGGATGGAAACGCCATCGCCTTCGCCGCAGGGCCGCTCACGGGGTCCGGGATGCCCCTCGGTTCCCGGTATAGCGTGGTGGCGAAGTCTCCCCTGACCGGGACCCTCGCCTCGAGCAGCAGCGGCGGGTTTTTCGGCGCGGAGCTGAAACGGGCAGGGGTCGATGCGGTGGTTGTCGAGGGGAGATCCATCGCCCCGGTCTACCTCTGGATCCGGGATGGTGCCTGCGAGATACGGGACGCCCCGGCCTTCTGGGGGATGACCACCGGCCGGACCATCACAGGAATACAGGAAGAGCTCGGGGAGCCGAAGGCGCGGGTCGCCTGCATCGGCCCTGCCGGGGAGCGACTCGCCCGGGTCGCCTCCGTCATGAACGACCATGGCCGGGCGGTGGGCCGGGGGGGAATGGGGGCGGTCCTCGGGTCGAAACGCCTGAAGGCCATCGCCGTGCGGGGCGAGGGGAAAGTGCCGCAGGGGAACCCGGAGGAGTGGAGGAGGGTCCGGGACGCGATCCGGGAGAAGCTCGGGAAGAGCGGCCTTCCCACAGGCCCCCTCCGCAGGTATGGCACGGCGGCCCTCATGAACGTCATCAACGAGGCCCGCCTCCTCCCCACGAGGAACTTCCAGGAGAGCCATTTCGAGAAAGCGGAGGCTGTCTCGGGGGAGCGGCTCGCGGAGACCTTCCTCGAACGGGTCACGGCCTGCTACTCCTGCAGCGTCGCGTGCGGGAGGGAGACGAGGGCCGGCGGGGTGAAGGGCCACGGTCCGGAGTACGAGACCCTCTGGGCCCTTGGTCCCGACTGCGGCGTCGCAGACCTCACCGCCATCGCCCGGGCGAACTACCTCTGCAACGATCTCGGCCTCGACACCATCTCAACCGGGTCCACCATCGCCTGTGCCATGGAGCTCTCCTCCCGGGGCTTCATCGGGGAGGGGATCCGGTTCGGCGACGGGAACGCCCTTCTGGACCTCGTGCGGCTCATCGGGTACCGGGAGGGGATCGGGGATGCCCTCGCCGAGGGCTCCCTCCGGTTCGCGAGGGCGGCGGGGCACCCGGAGCTCTCCATGTCGGTGAAGGGTCAGGAACTTCCCGGGTACGACCCCCGCGGGCTCCAGGGGCAGGGGCTCGAGTACGCCACCTCCGTGCGGGGAGGGTGCCACGTGTACGGGAACATGGTCTATCCCGAGGTCATGGGAGTCCCCGAGAAGCTCGACCCCGCCGTGGATGAGGGAAAGGCGGCGTGGGTGAAGCGGCTCCAGGACCTGGCCGCGGCCCTCGACTCGGCGGGCATCTGCCTCTTCACCTTCCGGGTCCTCGGCCCCGCCGACTATGCCGGCATGGTGGCCGCGGTCACCGGGATGCCCCTCGGCGAAGAGCGGCTGCTGCGGGCCGGCGAACGGACCTGGACCCTCCAGAAGCTCTTCAACATGAGGGCGGGGTTCGGGAGGGATGACGATACCCTCCCCCCGCGACTCCTGGGGAACCCCGCCGGGGAGGGCGGGACGGAGGGCTGGGGATGGAGAAGGGAGCCTCTCCTCACCGAATATTACCGGGTTCGCGGCTGGGACGGGGAGGGCCGGCCCACGAACGAGAAGCTCGTGGAGCTCGGGATCTCCTGAGCGAAGCTCTGGATCTTTGAGGGGATCTCCGAATGGATTCCCGAGGGGGGCCAGGCCTCCGCGGGCAGAGCCGGGGATCCCGGGAGATCAGCCCTTCGTCCCGCTCCCGGCGAGCCTCTGAGCCTCCTCCTTCGTGAGGACGGACATCTCGCAGGTCCGGTCGGCCATGCAGAGGGAGCGGACGAACCGGGCGGTGAACCTCGGGTTCAGGGTCTCCACCACGGCGACGGAGAAGGCGAGGCACTTGGGGAAGAGGTGCGAGGGCGTGCCCCCGTACTCCCGGGTACTCCCGAGGAAGGGACAGCTCTTCGTGATGAGGGTTGCCCGGTCATCGGAGATCTCGAGCACCTCGTACCTGAACTCCGGCCCGAAGAGGAGCACGGTGATGAGCCGGAGGGCCCGGGCGACCTCAGCGGCCCGGGTGACCGGGAGCTGGAAGGCCTTCGCGATGTCGAGAGCGTCCTTCCCGAGCTCGATCCAGACCTGGAACTCGTGCTCGTCGTAGCTTTTTCCCACTGTCTCCCGGAAGGCCATGTCGTACATGACCGGGAGGGAGGAGAGGACCCTCGTCGCTATCTGCCACCGGGTCGCCTCGGGGATGTCCCGCAGATCTACCATGCCGACCAGAACCTCCGCGGGAGGCTCAAACGAGACCTTTCCCCATGGATAATATATAGCTGCCGAATCCCGGGCCCCGAGCTAAGTTCATGTGGCCCCCGGACGAGTACCCTTTGGGGACCAAAGGAAACCGGACCGTACCACCATGCCCAAGCGACTCTTACTGGGAAGGCTGACCCTCATCGCCATTGTCATCGTCCTCATCTTCGGCACAGGCTATATCGTCACCCGGAGGCCTGCCGTGGTCTATCCGTCCATCAGTCCGGTGCCGGTCGAGGGAGGGACCTACCGGAACATCCCGATGACCTTCCGGTTCGAGGGGGTCCAGAGGTCTCTCTCCATACCGGTGAACGGGACGGTCTACTATGGGGCGCAACAGGCCCGGAAGGAGGCAATCCTCACCAGGGACATCCCTGACAGCATCTTCATCCCGGCCTACTACCACGCCTTCCTGGACGAGCCGGACCAGCAAGAGTTCTTCCAGAGCCTCACGGGTGCCTTCCGGGACCTCAGGGCGGAAGAGAGCCTCGATGACGACGAGTACCTCGAGCTCATGGCGGTGGCGGTCCAGTCGCTGGCCTACCGGACCGACGGGGTCCTCACGGCCCCGAAGTTCCCCATCGAGACCTACGTGGACGGGGGCGGGGACTGCGATGACAAGAGCCTCCTCCTCGCCGGCCTATTGGCGAGGGAGGGGTACACCGTTGCGCTCTTTTACTTCAAGCCAGAGGCCCACATGGCGGTGGGGGTGACGGGGTACCAGTGCGATTACCGTGATACCGGGTACGGGTACGTGGCGACGACGAACCTCTCCTTCGTGGGGGTCTCCACGGACCAGCTCGCGGACGGGGTGAACCTGACCTCCACCCCCCTCGTCATCCCCGTCTCGAACGGGACGAAGCTCTACGGCCGGTGCCAGGAGACCCGGGCCATCGCGAAGGCGCTGGAGGTGACCGACGAGCGCGCGGGGGCCCTGTCCCGGGACCTCGCGTCCCTCTCGGCGAGGATGGCCGACCTCCGGGCGAGGGGGAAGTACGCGGAGTACAACCAGCTCCTCGCCCAGCAGCAGGCGGTGACGGAGGACTACAACGGAAACGCCCTCGTCCACAACTATGTCCTCGGGCACCAGGACGACCGGAAGGGCACCTATGCCTGGCTGAAGGAACGGGCCCTTGTCTGAAGCCTGCGAGGACCGGCCCGTTACCGGCCCTCTTCGAGGAGGGAGGTGACCCGGGCCATCACCTCGTGGTGGCCCCTCACGGCGGCGAGGAAGGCCGAGGACCGGGGGCTCCGGTCCATGGGCAGGAACCCGGTGCCGCAGTCCACCTCCCAGAGGACGAGCCCTGAGGAGGGGGCGGGGGGGAAGCGTTCCACCGGGGACGCCTCGAGGAGCTCCCGGACCCCGTCCATTCCAAGCTGCCCCTGACCGACGGAGGCGAGGGCCCCTGCCATGCCCCGCACCATCTGCCAGAGGAAGGACTCTGCCGTGACCTCGAAACAGGCGAAGCCCCCCTCGTCGAAGACCCTCGCGGAAATGACATTCCGGACGGGATCCTTCCCCTCCACCCGGGCGAGACGGGAAAAGTCATGCCTGCCGGTGAAGAGGCCGGCGGCCGCCTCCATGGCACCCCGGTCCAGGGAGATCCTCGGGAAGAAGTAGCGGTACGTCCGGGAACGGGCATCGTACCGGGGGTGGAAATCCTCGGGGACCTCCGCAACCCCCGTGCACCAGCAGTCCCGGGGGAGCTGGACGTTGAGGGCCGATTTTGCCCGCTCCGGTTCCCCCGTATCGAAGGCGGCGACCTGCCCCCGGGCATGGACCCCCCGGTCGGTGCGGCCGGCGAAGGCGAACCGGGCCTCCCGCCAGTCGTCGAAGAGGGCGAGCCTCCGGCAGGCCGAGGTGAACTCCCCCTCAACCGTCCTCCGGTCGGCCTGCACCTGGGACCCGAAGAACCCGTCCCCGAGGTACGCGATCCGGAAGGCGAGCCTCATGGCCTGGCCCGGCGCCGGACCCTCCGGAGGGCGTTTTTGAGGGACTGCCGGGAATAGGTGCGCAGCGGGGTCATCTTCCCCCCGGGGACGGTCCTTCCCTGCCGGATGGCCGAGAGGATGGAGGAGACCTCCGGCTCGGCGGCGACGAGGGTGTACCCGAACCCGACAAACCGGGCGTTGTGGGCATCGCTCCCGCCCACCGCGGTCATCCTTGCCCTCCGGGCCACCCTCGCCGCCTTCCGGTTCGCTGACCCGACGATGTACCGGCTGTTGAAGACCTCGACGGCATCTACCGCCCCGATGCTCTCAGGGACCCTTCGTGCCACGCCGTGGCGCCACATGTGGTACGGGTGGGGGAGGATGGTGACCGCCCCGAGGTCCCGGGCCAGCCGGATCGTCTCCATGATGTGGCGGCCCTGCGGGAGGGGTTCTCGCACCCCGAGCACGAGGAGGTGCCCCTGCCTCGTCGAGACCTCGACCCCCGGGATGATGACTATCCCGCGGGAGGCCGCCTCGGCAGGCCCGATGCCGGCACAGGTGTCATGGTCTGTGATGGCGATGGCATCGAGTTTCCCGAAGGCCGCCCGGGCGAGGATCTCCTCCACGCTGCTCTCCCCGTCCCGGGAGAAGTTCGTGTGGACGTGCAGGTCGCAGCGAAGCATGAACAGGATCCTTTTTTGACCTTGCGGATATTAAATCCCCTTATGCGCCTCCTCCTCCCCACGGGCAGCGCCACCGCCGCGACCGTGAGGAGGGCCTCGGAAGGGTACGATGCCCAGGTGGAGGTGACCGGGGAGATTGCCTCCTTCCTCACCCCGGAGCAGCTCCTCGCCCTCATCCGGGAAGGCACGTACGACCTTGTCCTTGTCTCCGGGATGTGCACCGCCTCCTTCGGGAGGGTGGAGAAGGAGACCGGCGTTCCCGTGTACCGGGGTCCCCGCCATGCCGCCGACCTCCCCCTGGTTCTCCCCCTCCTTGGCGAGCTGGAGCTCTCCAGGACCGTGCCGGCCGACGAGCTCCTCGCCCGGAGGAGGGCGGAGGAGGCCGCCCGGGCCCTCGATAAGCTGGAAGAGGGCGCTTCCTGCGAGCTCCTCATCCGGGGGGTGAAGATCGGGGGCAGCTCCCGGATGAAGGTCCTCGCCGAGATCATGGACGCCCACCGGAGGGAAGACCTCCGGGCGGAGGTGGAGCGGTTCTTCCGGGAAGGTGCCGACATCGTGGACCTGGGCTTCGGCTTCGACGCCACCCCCGGAGACGTGGCCCGGTGCTTCTCGGAACTCGCGGGAATCGAGGGTCCCCTCGCCGCCGATACCCAGGACCCGGCCCTCATCAGGGCCGCCCTCGCCCGGGCGGACCTCGTCCTCTCCCTCCACGAGGGGAACATCCCCGTTCTCGGGACCGAGCTCGCGGAGGCCGGTGTTGCGGGGGTGGTAATCCCCGGTGCGCGGACCCTGGGGGAGAACCTCGCCATGGCCGGGGAGGCGGGCATCAAGGCCCTCATCGCCGATCCCATCCTGCCCCCGATCGGCTCGGGCTTTACCGGGGCTCTCGGGAGGTTCCGGGGCCATGGGCGGCCCCTCTTCTTCGGGGCAGGGAACGTGGCCGAGCTCCTGGACGCGGACTCCGTCGGGGCGAACGCCCTCCTCGCCGGGATCGCCATGGAGCTCGGAGCCGCGGTCATCTTCACGAGCGAGCACTCGGACAAGACCCGGGGGTCGGTCGCCGAGATGCGGAGGGCAACGGAGATGATGGCCCTTGCTCGGGAGAGGCCGTACCCGAAGGACCTCGGGGTCGACCTCCTCGTCCTCAAGGAGAAACGCCGCCGGAGGGAGCCACCCCTCGGGTACGGGAGGTCGGAGGAGGCGGTGCCCATGCCCCGGGAGGTGACCTATGATCCGTGCGGGAACTTCCGGATCGGGATCGAGGGGAACGAGATCGTCGCGGTCCACGACGGGGTCGCCATCCGTGGGAGGCACTGGGAGGATGTGCTCCACACCATCATCTCCGAAGGGAGGGTCTCCCGGCTCGACCATGCGGGGTATCTCGGGAAGGAGCTCTACAAGGCGGAGCTCGCCCTCCGGTTCGGCCGCTCATTCGAGCAGGACGGGGAATTCTAGGGAGAGCGAAATATATTTCCCGGTTGGGGGGCGTAGGGCTGGGGAATCCTTCATCATTCCCCCTGTCCCAGTACCACAGGCATGAAGATCCGGGGCATCGCGCGGGACCTTCTCCAGGCGCTCCTCGAGTCCGCCCGGGAGATGGACGATGAGGGGGAGGGCCGGGAGTTCGTGGCCCTCCTCCGGGAGGAAGACGGGGTGATCCGGGAGTTCCTCTTCCTTCCGTTCACCTCCACGACGGAGAGCGCGAGCCTCAGGTACGACCTCATGCCCCTCGATCCCCACGTGGCCGGGAGCGTCCACTCCCACCCGACGGGGGCGCTCCGGCCCTCGGAGGCCGACCTCCGGTTCTTCCCGGCCACCGGCAGGTACCACCTCATCCTCGGCCCTCCCTTCACCGAAAAGAGCTGGCGGTGCTTCACCTCCGACGGGAAGCCGTACGCCCTCGAGGTGGTGGAGTGAAGCGGGCAGGGCAGGTGAGGCGGGTGGTGGCCACCGGCACCTTCGACATCCTCCACCCAGGGCACATCTACTACCTGGAGGAGTCCCGAAAGCTCGGCGACGAGCTCCAGGTCATCGTCGCCCGGGACGCAAACGTCCGGCACAAGCCCCGGCCGGTGATCGGGGAGGCCCAGCGGCTCAAGGTGGTGCAGGCCCTCCGGATCGTGGACTCCGCCCGGCTCGGGGACGCGACGGACATGTTCCGGCCCATCCGGGAGATCGATCCGGCGGTCATCACCCTCGGGTTCAACCAGCACTTCAGGGAGGAGGATCTGAAGGCTGCCCTTAGGGAACGCGGGATAGGAGCAGAGGTGGTACGGATCGGGGAATACTCCGGGGACCCCTGCACCAGCACGCGGAAGATCATCGAGCGGATCCTCCAGGTGAGGGGAAACCCTGAGCTGGTCCCGGGGGACCGAAAGGGCGGCGCATAACCTCTTTATACCCCGCCCCCCATCTCCCCTGTGAGGAACGGCATGCGGCGCGAACTCGAAGAGGAGATACGGAAGCTCTCGGCCCTCGCAGAGGAGAAGGGCGCGAAGGCCACCACCATATCCGCCGGGTCACTGGTGGTCGCCGACTGGGTGAGGTACAAGTGCCGGTACGGGTGCAAGGGGTACGGGAAGCACCTCTCCTGCCCGCCCTATGCCCCGAGCCCGGCGGAAACGAGGCGGATGGTGGGGGAATACTCCACCGGGATCCTCGTCCGGTTCGACGGCTTCCCCGGCCACGAGGACCTGAAGCCCGAGGAGATCCCCGAGGACTTCCACCCCTTCTACCGGGACCTCATCCTCTGGGGGCACACCACCATCCACACCCTCGAGAAGACCGCCTTCTACGACGGCTTTTACAAGGCTTTCGGCTTCGGGCCGTACCCCTGCATCTTCTGCGAGCACTGCGTCGCCGAGGAGCAGCCCGGGGTCGTGGATGAGTCCATCCGGCGCCTCTGCCGGCACATGGACATGGTCAGGCCGAGCATGGAGGCGGCGGGGATGGACGTCTTTGCCAGCGCGAGGAATGCCGGCTGGGAGCTCTCCACCATCCCCTGCAAGGACCTCGAGTACGGGAAGATCGTGCACGGGGACATCGTCTCCATCGGCCTCGTCCTCCTCGAATGAGCCCGGGCCGGGGGCACTTTCACCCCGCGCCGTGAAACGCTAAAATACCCGCCGTCCACCCCTTGGTGATGCTCCAGACCCTCCAGATCCCGGACAGCGTCGCGGGGCGGTGGCGGGAGGCGGTCGACGCGGTCCCCGGCTACGAGGTGGTGGAGGACGGGAAGATCTTCCGCACCTCCTTCCTCGACTCGTACGTCTTCTCATCGGAGCACGGGAAGGCCCTCGACCTCCTGAGAAGCATGATGGATATCCATGGGGGGGAGGCGATCCGGCACGCCCTCCCCGGGCGGGAGGTGGAGACTGCATTCGGCCCGTCCTGGTGCATCGAGCAGCGCACGCCGGTGCCTGACCACCACCCCGACAGGGACAGGGTCAGGAGCCACGTACTCGGGAACCTCCGGCTCCTCCCGGGGATCGGCCCGGTAACCGAGAGGCGCCTTAGGGGCCGGGGGTACCGGTCCATCCCCGATCTCCTGGACCACCGGCGGTTCGGCCGGATAGCCGGCGAGTTCCTCCGGGAGCTCGACGACGGCGGGACGGCGGCCCTCGCGGGGTGGATTGCCCGCCGGTACCTCCGATCCCACCCCGTGGCCCTCGCCCCCTGCGGCCTCCACCGGCGTGACGAGCTGGTCTTCCTCGACATCGAGACCCTCGGGATCTTCTCCCGGCCCATCATCCTCATCGGGGTCGGGAGGCTCGCCGGGTCCACCCTCGCGACGAGCCAGTACCTCGTGCGGGAGATCGCTGAAGAGCCGGCTGCCCTGAACGCAGCCCTCGAGGACCTCATGGGCGAGGGGGCCGCCCTGGTCTCGTTCAACGGGAAGAGCTTCGACGTCCCGTACATCGGGGAACGGGCCGCGTACTACGGGATGCCCGTCCGGATCGACCGGCCACACTTCGACCTCCTCCACTTCTCCCGCCGCCGCTGGGGCCCCTCGCTCCCAGACTGCCGGCTCTCCACTCTCGAGCGGGAGGTCTTCGGCATCGTCCGGGAGGTCGATATCCCGGGGAGCCTCGTCCCGGAGTTCTACGAGGCCTTCCTCCGCACCGGGAACTGCGGCCCCCTCGTCCCCG
>DATKMC010000093.1:0-2260 GCA_035542115.1 Methanomicrobiales archaeon
GTTCTGCTCGCTGATCTTCGAGGAGAGCTCGGCAAGGACCCCCGTGGGCATCCCGAGGTCGATACCGATCTCCATGAGGTGCCGCACCCGTCCTCCTCCGCCGGTCACGAGGAGGATCTGGTGCCTCTTCGAGAGCTCCCCGATCTCTTCGAGGAGCGGGAGCATTACCTTCTTCCCATAGTCAACCGCCGCGTGGCCGCCGATCTTTACCACGTTCAGCCCGGGGAGGATGCGAAGGGTTCCGCCCCTCGCCGTCCTCTTCATGAGCCCCCGCCGGACGAGGGTCTCCCCTTCGAGCCCGCTCCGGATCCCGAACCGCTTCCTCGCTCTCTTCGCCATGATGGATCAATAAGATGGCATAATTATTAAAAAGAGGCAACTACAAGGGATAGACCAGAATGGTCAGGGTAAGGCATCCAGACCATATCACGGGCGGGAGAACCATGAAGATTTTTGTACGCGAGAGGCAGAAGGTGGGCGAGGGAGTGAGGCAGCCCATGTTCCGGATTGTTGCTGTCACCGGTGGGCAGCTCCAGGTCCAGGCGATCCATTACAGGAAGTTCGAGATCGAACAGATCGCAAAGGAGGTCGGCGCCGAGGTGGTGTACCTGACGCCCACGGAAGAAGGAGAGAAGAAGAAAAAGATGAAGAAGCGCTGATCAGCCTCCCACATCGGTATTTTTCCCTTTTTTAACCCACGTTTTACTCATCCATGTCGTTCCCCAAAAAAGAGAGATTATGCTGGGGATACGTCCCCTGTGCAGGTGCAGTTGAAGGGTGCTTTCGTGCAGACATCAGGGGTGAGCGGCGTGAAGAGGCTCTTCCCGTACTTTGCCAGTCCGTAATTGCCAACGAACTGCTTCCCGTCGTCAGAGATGAGCCAGTTAATGAACCGGTCGGCCTGCACGATGTTCACGTTCGTGTTCACTGAATTATTCACGGCGATGGCGCTGTAGCGGTTCAGGAGGGACAGCTTGTAGGTGATGAGGGGAACCAGGTTGAGCTGGCTCTTGAAGGCAAGGAAGGTCCCCTCGTCGGTTATGGTATACGCTCCCTTCTGGCTGGCGACGGTCAAAGTCTCCCCCATGCCCTTTCCAAGCGAGAGGTACCAGGGCCCTGAGGTTGCCACGTCCTTCGTGTAGTTGAGGCCGGCGTTCTTCCAGATGGTCTGCTCGGTGTTGTGGGTCCCCGAGTTATCACCCCGGGAGGCAAAGAAGACACCCGGCGTGTTGTTCAGCCCGAGCATCCGGATCTTCGCGAAGGCCGCCTCGGGGGTGGTGTCGTTCGTGATGCCTGCCGGATTGCTCTGAGGCCCGACGATCATATAGTAGTTGTAGGCGAAGCACCGCTGGTTGATCCCGAGCCCCTTGTCGATGAAGGCCTTTTCCTGGGAGGGCGAGTGAACGAGGAGGAGATCGCAGTCCCCCCGGGTTGCGACCTGGATGGCGATGCCTGTTCCCTGGGAGGTGATCTTCAGTTTGATACCCGTCCGATTCTCGTACAGGTCCTGGACCGCGTTGAGAAGCCCGGTGTCATAGAGGGAGGTCGTCGTGGCGATGAGGAGCGTGTCGGGGCTGTGAACGACCGGCGTCGGGGTGGCGGCGGCCGTCGTAGTCGCGGCGGTCGTGGCCGGGGTCGGGGTGACCTCAGCCTGGGGCTGGGTACAACCGGCGATAAGGATCCCGGCGAGGAGGATCACCGTGCACAGACCGATGAGACAAAGCTTTTCCGTGAATTTCATGTGGCAGATTAATACCTATGAAGTTATTTAACAATTATGATTCGTTCACAGCTGTCTGCATTCCATCGGAGAAAGGAAAACCTTCTCTCCCCCAAAACCGAGATATTGGGCGAAGGTGCCCTTTAAGGAGGTGACAGGAAGATGGCAGGCGAAATCATCGATGGCTTCATCCAGGCGATCCAGCTGATTACATCCCTTGACCCCGAGGTGATCCGGATCACCATCCTTTCCCTGGAGATCTCCCTCTCCGCCACCCTCCTCTCAGCTTGTATTTCCATTCCCCTCGGGGCATTCCTCTATTACTATGACTTCCCCGGGAAACGGGCGGCGGTCAACCTCGTCCAGACCCTCTATGCCCTCCCGACGGTCCTCGCCGGCCTCCTCCTCTTCCTCTTCATCTCCAACCAGGGACCCTTCGGGTTCCTCCACCTCCTCTATACCGCCCCCGGCATGGTCATCGCCCAGATGATCCTCGTCATCCCCCTCATCACCGGGCTCACCTTCGCCGCCCTGAGCGGG
>DATKMC010000094.1:0-4452 GCA_035542115.1 Methanomicrobiales archaeon
TCTCGGTCGCACTGGTGACCGAGGATATAGAGGTAGACCTCCCGGATCTGGTCGAACTGGTCGACGTAGTTATTGTATTGGGTGACCAGGGAGGAGTACCGGGCATAGTCCGAGTCGAACTCGTCCTGGGTGGAATAGCCGGTCCCCGTGCGGAGCTTCGACTCGAGCGCCTCGATCTCACCGACCATGCCCGTTCCCGTTTCGTTGATCCAGCGCAGCTTCTCCTCCATCCGCTTCTGGGTCGAGACGATGTGCATCACGTCGTTGATGGCCCGGTAGGTGATGGTGCCGTTTCCGGTCGGGATGATGACGGGGTTCTCGTCCCTGAAATCGTCGGGGTAGAGGCCGATGAAGGAGGGCCGGGTGGTCTCGATGTACACGTACTTCCTGCTCCCGAGCTCGTAGACCCGGAAGGACGGGCTCCCTTCGGTCATGATCCGGATCCCCGCGGTCGCATGGTGCCTGTCGGGAAAGAGGAGGATGGCGGCATCGTACCCTTCCCGGTCAAGGAGGCCGAGGAGGAGAAGGCTCTTCTCGTCGCAGTCCCCTTTCCCGTCAAGGATCACCTGGTCCGGTCGCCTGGGGCAGATGGGGGCCGCAGGATCATAGGGGATCTGCTGGACGAAGTGGGTGAGGAGCTCAAGGTATTCGTCGTCGTTCAGCACCTGCGTCCTCCGGATCCGGCGGAACTCGGCGAGGAGCGCGTCGTAGAGGGGGGTCTGCCCGGGGTCCTGGAAGATGCCCGCATAGTAGGAGGCCAGCTGTCCCTCCTCACCGGCCCGCCATGACATGAGGGGGCATACCCCGGATCCTCCGGGATCGGCCGCCGTGACGACCCGGATGGAGAAGGCGTATTCGTTCGCCCCCGAGGTGAACCTGAAGGATCGCACTTCACCCTGGATCCGGGGCGGGGAGGATGTCACCGGGTTCGGGGCGGGGGATGGCATGGTCTGGACAGGGGCCGTCGCAGGAACAGGGGAGGCCTGGGCGGGGAGATCCTGGACCTGCGGGTGTCCGCCCAGGAGGCACCCGGGAACAAGGGCGATGAGGAGGAGGAGGATCAGGGCAACGCCGGATCTCATATCATCCCGTCCCGTCGCAGCCCGCGGAATCCGGTGTGGTTCTGGTATGGGGGAAAAAGGAACCCGTAGAGAGTACTCCCTACAGGAGCTCTCCTCCCGGGTCCGTTATGAAGTTTCTTCCGGGACGGGCTCTTTCGGAAATGGCACCCCGCGAAGCTATCCTCCCCCTTATTTCCTGCCATGGAGAGATATTCCGGTATGCTCTGGGCGATCCTCGCGTTCCTGGGAGCCGTCCTCGACGCGGGCTACTATGCCCTGGCGAAGAGGGCCCTCCCGGCGCTCGAGAACGAGGTTCTCGCCGCAGGGGCTTTCCTTGCGGCCTCTGCCCTCCTCTTCCTCGTCTCCCTTGCCCGGGGCATCCCGGAGGTCTCCCCCGCCCTCATCCGTCCGGTCCTTATCACCGGGACCATCAACATCGTCGCCGCATTCCTCGTCTTCTCCGCCCTCCGGAGGACCGACCTCTCCCTTGCCGTCCCCATCATCACCTTCACCCTGGTCTTCCTCGCGGGCACCTCGTACCTGGTCCTGGGGGAGATCCCCACGGTCGCCGGTATGGCAGGGATCCTCCTCATCGTCCTCGGGGCCTTTGTCATCCAGATCTCCCCGGGCCGGTCCGGCCCCTCCCTGGACAGGACACGCTGGAGGGGCATCGCGATCATGCTCACCGTGGCCTTCCTCTACAGCCTCTCCCTCCCCTTTGACAAGGCCGTGGTCCTTGCATCGGATGCCATCTTCGGCTCGGCCCTGGTCTGCCTGTACATCGGCGGCGTCTTTGGAGCGATCGTCTTCATGCGGCGGAGCTGGAGGCAGGTCCCGCCCGGAGCGGCCCTCTCATCGGTCCTCCTCCTCGGCCTGGTCCTCGCGGGCGAGACCATTGCCATCAACGTCGCGTACACCCTCCAGATCGTCCCGTACGTCATCGCCGTGAAGAGGCTCTCCATCCTCTTCTCGGTCCTCATCGGCGGCCTCGTCTTCCGGGAGACGGGGATGAGGTACAGGATCCACGGCGCCCTCATCATGATGGGAGGGGTGGCCCTCATCGTCCTCACGACCGTCCCGGGATCAATACTCTCATGAAGGGTCATGCCCCATAAACTCCACCGGCATGGAGCTCAAGCGCGACCTCACTCTCTTTGACCTGACGAATATCGTCGTGGGCTCCATCGTCGGGGCGGACATCTACATCGCCTCGGCCCTCACCGCGGGGCTCGTGGGGCCCTTTGCCATCGTGGTATGGGCCCTCGCCGCGGTCTGCGCGACGGTCCTCGCCCTCGTCTTCGCCTACTGCGGCTACCACCTCCCCCGGGTCGGGGGACCCTTCGCCTACGTATCGGAGGCCTTCGACGACTTCTACGGGTTCCTCGCCGGCTGGTCCCTCTGGATCGCCGAGATCCTCTCCCTCCCGGTCTTTGCCATCGCCTTCGTCCAGTACCTCGAGTACTTCCTTCCTCTCACCCCCGTTGAGGAGGTCATCGTGAAGGGCCTGTTCCTCGGGATCCTCACCCTCGTGAACATCGCCGGTGTGAAAGCCGCCGGGAGGGTGAACGACCTCCTCACGATGCTGAAGCTCCTCCCCCTCCTCGCCCTCGTCGTCGCCGGCCTCGGGACCTTCCTCCTCGACCCGGGGCCCTTCCTCGCGAACTACACCCCCCTCGCGCCCCTCGGGTTCGCCGGCCTCGGGACCGCCTTCGTCCTCATCTTCTGGGCCTACGCGGGCTTCGAGATGGGGACCTTCCCGGCGAGCGAGGTGAAGGACCCGAAACGAACTATCCCGAGGGCCATCATCTCGGGGATGCTCATCGTCACCGCCTTCTACCTCTCCACGAACTTCGTGGTCTTCGGGATGGTCCCCTGGCAGGTCCTCGCCGGTTCGAAGACCCCCCTCGTCCTCGTGGGCGCGGCGCTCTTCGGGGCCGGGGGGGCCGCCTTCATGACGGTGGGGGCCCTCGTCTCGGTCTCGGGGTCGGACGAGAGCGGGATCCTCGGGACCGCCCGGCTCTCCTATGCAATGGCCATCGACGGCCTCTTCCCCAGTGCCTTCGCCCTCGTCCACCCCCGGACCGGGACCCCTTGGGCGGCCCTTGCCCTCGAGGGGGTCATCGCCTTCCTCCTCTCCCTCGTCGCCGGGATACCGGGCCTCATCTCCTTCGCCGTCTTCAACATGGCCTTCTCCTTCCTCCTCACCTGCCTCGCCCTCACGGTGCTCTCCCGGCATAAGGAGGGCCGGCTCCCGGGCGAGGCGGTCCTCCCCTGGATCGGGATCCTCATCTGCCTCTACCTCCTCTGCTCCACCTCCATCGCCGACAAGATCATCGGGAGCCTCGTTATCCTCGCCGGTATCCCCCTCTACGTATTCTTCTCGCCGAAGACCGACATCCAGCACCTGAAGGAGCTCTTCACCTCCGAGGAGGCCATCTTCGCCCGGCGGATGGCGCGGCAGCGCCGGTTCCTCGCGAACCTGCTTCGGCTCGCCCGCAAGATCATCGAATAAGGAAGGGTATTACCGGGGGTTCTTCCCGGTCACCGTGGGGTTCCCGGGGTACATGGTCCATTCGGTGAATGACCCCTCGTAGAGCTTCACCTTCGGGTACTTCAGGTAATATCTGAAGAGACAGAACTCGTTTGTCGCCTCCCTGCCTGTCCCGCAGGAACAGAGGACTGTCTTGTCGGGGGTAATCTTCTTCTCGGCGAGGATCGCCCGGATCTGGTCGTCCGGCTTCAGGAGCTTCTTGTTCCGGTCATCCATGAGGCCCTTCCACGGGAGGCTGACCGCACCGGGAATATGGCCGGGCTTCGGCCAGGGCCCCTGCCCCTCATAGAAGGCCGCCGGCCGGGCATCGAGGAGGATGACGTCGGGCCGGTCCTTCATGGCCTTCAACTCGTCGTACTCGATGTAGAAGTCCTTCCTGAGCTGGACCCTGAAATCCGACTCCACGACCTTCGGGAAGGTCTGCGAGAGGGGCCTCCCCTCCTCCTGCCACCTGTCGATCCCCCCGTCCAGGATATGCACCCTCCTGTGCCCGTACCGGGCCAGGGTATAGGCGAGCATCGTCTGTTCGAGCCCGTCGCCAATGAATGCGGTGCAGGCCGAGAGCGGGCCCGAGCTCGAGCCGACCACGACCGGGTGATCGGCGCGGAGCCCGAGCCTCCGGAAGAGGAGCTCGGCCATCTCAGGGGGGATGAAGACCCCGGGCCTCTCGCGGGAGACCCTGAAGTGGTTCTCCTCGACATAGAGGGCACCCGGGATATGCCCCCTCAGGTAGTCGTGGATGTTCGGCTGGGCATCGATGATCTGGAGGCCGGGGTCCTCAAGGTGCTCGGCGAGCCACGCTGTCGAGACCCACTTCACCTCGCCGTCACCGGACGGATA
>DATKMC010000095.1:0-7273 GCA_035542115.1 Methanomicrobiales archaeon
CCCCATGGCGGCTTTTATCCACAAGGTCAGCTGGGCGAGCGTCATCAACCTCTGGATCTGGGTCTACATCGGGAACCTGATCGGCTCCATCTTCTACGCCTACCTGATGTCGTACGGGCCCTTCTCGACCTGGGATGCGGCCGGAGCGGCAACCGTGACAGCCTACGGGACCCGGGCGATTGCTATAGCGGCTGCGAAGACGAGCTACGTCGGCACGGCCGGCATGTGGTCTGCCTTCCTCAAGGGCATCTGTTGCAACTGGCTCGTGAACCTGGCCATCCTCCTCGGGATCTGCGCCGACGACCTTGTCGGGAAGTTCTTCGGGATCTGGTTCCCGATCATGGCCTTCGTCTCGAGCGGCTTTGAGCACTCGGTTGCCAACATGTATTTCATCCCTGCGGGCATCATCACCCAGGGATTCATCACCGACCCGACCAAGCTCGTGGCCTCGGTCAACTGGGTCTCGATGTGGACGAGCAACCTCATCATCGTCACCATAGGCAACATCGTCGGGGCCCTGTTCTTCGTCGGTGTCCTCTACTGGGTTGCCTTCCGCAAGGAGATCGCCGCCCTCAAGTAAGACTGCGTGATGAAGTTCCGCGATATCGAGCTGAGGATCGCCCCGATCCAGATCGGGGTCCTCCTCTTCTTCGCAATTTTCCTCGTTTTCTCGTACCTGATGAGCAGGAGCACCATCCTGCTCCTCTCCGGGATCCCCATGCTCGTCGGGCTTGCCCTGATCCCCGTCCTGCTCCGGCACATGAGCCAGAGCCAGTACGAGGCGCTCCTCCCCACGTACGAGAGCGAGGCCCAGAGGGTGCGGATCAAGGCGATCAACATGAACATGATCGGGAAGCCCGTGCGGATCGAGGGAGTGGTCGAGGCCGTCCACTTCGATTTCCTCGACCGGCCCCAGTACCGGGTCGCCGATCGCTCCGGGGAGATCTCGGTGAAGATGTTCACCGCCCCGAAGGAACGGGTTAAAAAGGATGACATTGTCGAGGTCCTCGGGACCGTGATGAAGCGGTACCTTCTCGTCGGGGAGGACCCGATCATCAACTGCGTCTCGATCCGGAGGATCTCCGGCGGGAAGCCCCCGGGAAAGACCTGATCCTGCCCTTCTTCACTCTCCGGAAATTCTCCGGGAAATCGGCATGCCGTACGGCAGATTCCCACCGGACTGGCCGCCGCCTACCGGATGAAATAAGTGCTCTGAATACCCACCCGGTCATGACACGGGTGTGGGTCCATGTGCGAAACTGAATTGGAGGGCCTGATCCGGCAGGGCACCGGGCTTGCCTCGGCGGGCAGGTTCCGGCAGTCGGTGGAGACGCTCGAAAAAGCCCTCGCCATCCATCCGGACCATCCCGCCGCCCTCGTCGTGAAGGCCTCGAGCCTCTCGCGGATGGGGTACTTCCAGGCGGCGGTCCGGTGCTGCGAGCAGGTCATCGAAAAAGACCCCCTGGACCCCGATGCCTGGTTCATCCGCGGGAGCGTGCTTTACATGACCGGGCGGTGGGTGGATGCCGTTCCCTGCCTGAAACAGGCGACGAGCATCGACGGAAGGCATGCCGAGGCATGGTACACCCTCGGGAACTCCCACTACTACCTCGGGGAGATTGACGAGGCCATCGCGTGCTATGACACCGTCATCGGCCTCGATCCCCTGTACCCGAAGGCATGGTACAACAAGGGGGTGGCCCTCGCCGACGTGCACCACTACGAAGAGGCTCTCGCCTGCTACGAGGAGTGCACCCGGATCAATCCCGGAGTCGCGGTGGTGTACACGAACATGGGCGTCGCCCTCGCCGGCCTCGGGAGGTTCGGGGAGGCCATCGAAAAGTTCGACCTTGCCATCGGGATCAACCCCCATGACCCCACCGCCTGGAACAACAAGGCCGCGAGCCTCCACCGGCTCGGGAGGGAGGAGGAGGCGGCCGCCTGTGCCGCCAGGGTGCGGGAGCTCACCAGGGGGCGGGAGATGCCCTGGATCATCCGGTAGGTTTCCCGGGAGCAGGAAACGGGTCAGAAACGGGAGCCGAGGCCCTCGCGGAGGGATCCCTGTTTCTGCTCCGCGTTCAGGACCGGCAGGTACTCCTCGTAGAGGTGGATCCGGGTCGAAACCGGGAAGGGGATGCCGACGGTCGAGATGATGGCCTCCCCCGGCTCGAGGGTCTGGATCTCCGTGTCCATGGGGGAGAGATCCTGCTTCGCGTGCCCCGCGATGATGGCCCGGTCGTTCCGGTCCGAAAGGCCCATGACCACGAAGGTGTTCATCTGGGCGAGCACCCGGGGATCCACGTTCTTCGGCTGCTGGGTGACGACGCAGAGCCCGACACCGAACTTCCGCCCCTCCATGGCGCACTCCCGGAAGACGGCGGTTCCCGGGCCGCCAACGCCGAGGACCCGCTGGGCCTCCTCGATGGTGATGAGGACCTCCTTCTGTTCGGCGGTTTCGGAACGCCCCCACCCCGAGGCATCCCGGTGCCGGTCCAGGATCTTCCGTGCGAGGACGGAGAGGACGAAGAGCTCGCTCCGCTCCCCCATGCCCGGAATATCGATAAGGACCACCCGGTTCTCAGCGAGATCGGCAAGGATATCCGGGATGGACGACCCCTTGGGGCGGAGGAAGGGATTGGACTTCACGAGGATCCCTACCCGGCGTTTCATCACCTGGAGGGTACCCGGGGAAAACTGCGCGAGCCTCGCCGCCGTCCGCCGGTAGGGTGTTATGGCGAGCCATGCACGATCTTCGTCGAATTCGGTGTTCATAAACAGGTCCACGAGTTCGTTTCCCGGAACGTCCTCGAGCATCTCCACGAGCTCGCGCTGCGCGGAGGTATGGTCAAAGAGCAGGAGCAGATCGGGGGCCCTGATGTCTTCGTACTCGAGGAAGAGGCTGTTGAGCGAATACTTACGCCGGAAGGTTTCGCCCTGGATGGTGAACACGGATAACCCATCCCTCGCGGCCTGGTAATGGATGAGTCCCTTGAGCGGCACCCCCGTGGTGGTGTCTGGCCGGCCGGCCACGTACTCCCCATGGGGGTCGACGAGGAGGAGGCCGAACTTCCGGGCCTTCATGCACGAGGCGCAGAAGACCTTCATGAAGTTACTCTTCCCCATGCCCGTCGTGGCAAAGACCCCCATGTGCTGTGGCATGACCCGGGCATGGAGGGCGACCCGCACCTCCCTGAGGACCTCCTGGCCGGATTTCAGGGACCCTACCTCCACCTCCCCCATGACCTGCTGGAGGAACCGGAAGTCGGGCGCCGAGGGGAGGAGGACGGCCGAGAACTTCGTGGGGAGGGTCCGGGGCCTCCGGAAGATGCCCTTCCCGTCCACGTACCCGAGGGGGAGGGCCTCCACGACGAGGTAAACGTCCTCCGAGAGGTCGTAGAACCGCTCGGACCGGGCCCGCATGTCCCATTTCTCATCCTCGAAGTTGGAGCCATGGGAGAGGTCCGTGACCCGGGCAAAGAAAGTCATCCCCTTGGTCCGGTCCTCGATCTTCAGGATGTTCCCCACGTAGAGGGTCTCGTCGTACGGGATGGCGAACCGGTACGAGAGGACCGAGTTCCCGACGAGCCGGTACTTCGAGGGATCGCCGGGGTCAGTATCGCGCAAACTCGTCATGCAAATCTCCAAAGAGTTCCTGGAACCGGCCATGGCCGCCGTCCTTCAGGTCCAGGCCGGCGAGGAGGTCGTTTTTCGCCTGCCCGAGGGCATCGGCCGTGATCCGGGCAGCGCGGTGGGCATCGAGGAGGGGGTACGGGTAGCCCGTCACCCTCCCGTCATCGGACCAGCCGGCGAGCCGGGCCACGATCTCCCCGAGATCGGGGTCGCCGGTCCCCTCCGGCACCTCGAGCTTAAAGGCGAGGGGCGATCGGGGGTGGAGCGCCGCCACGTAGGCCTCGCCGTGGCGCCACTGGCTGTACGGGGTGATGTCCAGCTTTTCCTCGTTGATACGGAGGAACCAGGGAGGGGCGATGGCACGGGCCCGGGCGAGGGAGAGGGAGGCCGGCACGAGGGGGTACCCGCCACCCCAGGTAACGGCGGTGCGCTTCGTCACGGCGCAGAGCCGGATCCCCCCCGACCTGCAGGTGCGGACGAGCTCCTTCATCACCGGGTCATGGCTCGCGTGGGTGACCCTCAGGGCCCCGTCGAGCACGAGGAGGTCACCCCGGGAGAGGCGCCGGGAGGCCTGGAGCGCAACCCAGTACTCAAGGGTATCCCTGAGGATCCCGGCGGTCCGGGCCGGCTCGTCATCCCGCACTGTTGCCTCCGGGTCGGTCCCGAAGCATTCCCGGTAGAGCCCCGAGAAGGTCCCGTCTCTGGCCTCCCGGCCGAGGGCCAACACCCTGGTGGGCGTCAGGGACCGGAACCGCCTCCCGCCACCCGAGAACCCGCAGGCCGCGGCCCGGACAAGGGTGACTGCGAGGCAGCCGGCATCGAGGAGCATGGCATTCGACCCGTCCACCGCGGCGAGGATCCCGTCCTGCACGGGCTCCACCCGCCGGAAGGACCCTGCGTCGAAGGAAAAATGCGAGGCGAACCGGGCGGCGAGGTCCGGGGGATCGAGGTCCCGGATCCGCCCGACGAGGAGGGTAAGGTCCTCCCGGTACTCGTCCCTCTCCGTCATGCCCCGCCTTCCCCGAGGTCCCGGATCCGGCTCTCGGACGGGGAGACCGCCTCCACGACGAGGGTGTTCCCGAACTCCCCCTGGACGTCGGCGACATGGGAGATGAGGAATATCTGGGGGAAGTAGGGCTCCAGGGCCCGGAGGGCCCGGAAGATGTTCCCCCGGCGCTCCTCGTCCTGGCTCCCGAAGATCTCGTCGAAGATGAGGAAGGTGCTGTCCCGGAGCTCGTGCATCTCGGCGATGTACCGGGAGAGGGCGATCCGGAGCGCGATGGCCACGTCGTCCTGTTCCCCGCCGGAGAACCGGGAGACCGGGAAATCCCCGCCCAGGTCATGGACGAGGAGCTCGAAGGTGTCGTCGAGGATGACCGTGTCGTACCGGCCGTCAGTGATCTCCGCGAGGATCCTCCCCGTCTCCTCCTGGATCTGGTCCCTGACGATGCCGAGGAGGTGGTCGGTGAAGCCGTTCAGCTGGTCCCGGGTGAGCTCGAGGAGCGCGATCTCCTCCCGGAGCCGGTCGCGGTTCCCGGTATCCTTCTCGAGCCGGGAGAGAGCCTCGGCGAGCCGTGTCCTCTCCCCCTCCAGCCGGGATTTCCCTGCCCGGGCCCTTTCCAGGCATCGCCCCAGCTCCAGGGCCTTCCGCGAGTTCTCCTCCAGCCGGGATTCCTCCCGCCTGAGCTCCTCCCTGGAGAACCCGATGCCTGCCAGTTCGGACCTGAGACCCTCGAGGGCCTGGGACGCGGAGCCGGCCCTGGCTAGGAGGTCCTTCTCCAGCCCGAGGAGGACCGGGACCCGCTCCATCCCGGGCTTCAGCTCGAGGTAACGCCTGTGGGCCTGCTCTGCCCCCCGGTATTCCTCCTCGATGAGCCGGTGGAGCCGGGGATCGAACCCGAGCCCGTCCTTCTCCCGGGCAATGCCGGCCGCTTCTTTCCGAAACTTTTCCACGGCCTCCCCGGTCTTTCTCATGCGGCGGGCAAGTTCCGGCCGGGCCTTCAGGCGCTCCGATGCAGCAAGGTTGTCCCGCCAGGGCACTTCAAGCCCCGCGACCTCCTCCTCCAGGGCCGCCCGGACTGCGGGATCGTACCCGAGGGAAGCGGCCTCCTCCTCGAGCTGTTCCTTCGAGGAGATCTCCCTCCGGGTCTGGTCCTGGATGGCGGTCCAGTCGGCCAGGGCCTCCTCCAGCTGGCTGCAGGCTTCCCTGAGCCCCTGCGCCTCGTCAAGGAGTGAGCGGATCGACACCAGGTACTCCGCTGCTTTCCGAAGATCCCGTTCCCGGCATGCAATCTCATCCCTCAGGGCCGCGGCCTCCTTTTCGATCCCGGCAACCAGCTCCCGGTACCGGTCACCGAGGGGCTGGCGGCAGGTTGGGCAGGTGCCGTCTGCCCCCGCCGCGGCCATGGTGGAAAGGGCCTCCTTCAGTTCCCCGATCCTGCGGGCCGCGTGATCCCGTTCCGATGTTTCATCCGCGATGGCCTGCTGGGTCTCCTGCCTCCTGGCCTCCAGAGCAGGGACGAGGCCCGCTGCCGGCTCCCCGGGAATACCGGCCCTGCGGGCCACCTCTCCGAGCCGTGCCTTCGCCTCCCTCATCCGCTCGATCCGTGCCAGGAGGATGCCTCCCCGGCCCGCAAGTTCCTCGAGGGTGGCCGCCTTCCTCTCGATACCGGCAGCGATGGTGCGGGAGCGTTCCTCCAGGCTCCGCAGGCCGGCAAGCCTTCCCAGGATCTCCTCGCGGCGTGCGACGGCGGGGGCAAGGATCAGGACCATCTCCCCGTCCCTGCGGAGCCGTGCGTCTTCGTCCTGAAGGCATGCGAGTTCACCCTCACCCTCGGCGATCTGTCCTTCCTTCTCGGAGATCCGTGCCGTGAGTTCCTGGAAGGTCCGTGACCGTCCCGTGCTCATCATGTACCGTTCGTGGATGGCAAGGAACCCGGTTTCCCGCCCGGCCAGGTCCTCGTACTCCTGCCTGGTGCCGTCGAGGGCGGCGAGCAGCCTCCTCGTCTCCGCGAGGTTTCCCTCCAGGCCGGCTGCCTCCTTCTCCTTTACCTCGATCAGGGACCTCAGGGCATGGTCCTTCTTCTCCCGCTCGCGGTGGCCCCCCATCTTTTCCTCGAGGGATGCCCGTGCCGTCCCCAGGGCCCTCTCCCGGTCGATAAGATCTCCGATCTCGCGGTCATGAACGGTGATACCCTGCCCGGCCTCCTCAATGGCCCTTTGGATACCCCGGGCATCGGTATCAGCAAGCCTCCCCTCGATCCGGAGGAGCTCGTCCCGCGCCGCTGCCGCCTCCACACGGAGGATCTCCCCTCCCCGGTCCTTCAGGCTGTCTATCCCGAGGACCTTCCGGAACCATTGCTTCCGGCCCTCGGGGGTGGCATCGAGGAGGGCGAGGAGCTCCTTCTGGCCCGAGAAGATGGTGTGCCTGAAGTCCGCCTGTCCCATCCGGATGACCCCCCTGAGGGCCTCGTGGACCTCGGATACGCCCTTCGCGAGGAGCACCCCCCCGCGGTTCAGCTGGGCCTCGTGCTTTTTCCGGGGACCGAGGCTCCGGACGATCTGGAATTCGTCGCCCCGGACCGAGAAGTCGAGGCGCACCTCGGCCCGGTCCCGGGGACCCGCGGTGGCGCTCAGGATGTAC
>DATKMC010000096.1:0-4165 GCA_035542115.1 Methanomicrobiales archaeon
ATCGCCGGGAGCCTGGAGGAGGCCGAGCGGGTGGCGGAGCAGGCCGCATCCTCGGTGAAGGGCCGGGTGTACCACCGGCGGGACATCGGGACCCCGGCGCTCCTCGCCCGTCGTATCGCCCACATGGAGGCGCTCAGATGAGAAGGGATTTTCTCTCCATCCTGGACCTAGACCCCCATGACCTCGTCCGGCTCCTCGACGATGCGGCGCGGATGAAGAAGGCCCGGGGGGCGGAGGCAGAGCGGCGGGTCCTCGCGGGAAGGTGCCTCGCCATGGTCTTTGAGAAGGCCTCCACCCGGACCCGGGTCTCCTTCGAGGTCGGCATGGAGGAGCTCGGCGGCCATGCCATCTTCCTCAACCCGAAGGACCTCCAGCTCGGCCGGGGCGAGGAGATCCGGGACATGGCCAGGGTCATGTCCCGGTACGTCGCAGGAGTCATGATCCGAGCCTTCGCCCACGGGACAATCGAGGAATTCGCCCGGCACTCGACGGTTCCCGTGATCAACGGCCTCTCTGACCGGGAGCACCCCTGCCAGATCCTCGGCGACCTCCTGACGCTTTCGGAGCACTTCGGGCACACCGATGGCCTCAGGGTGGGCTGGATCGGGGACGGGAACAATGTCTGCAGCTCCCTGATCCTCGCCGCCGGCATGGCAGGCCTCGAGATGACCGTGGCCTCTCCCGCCCGGTACAGGCCTGAACGGGGGGTCGTGGAGGCAGCCCGTTCCGCAGGCGCGAGGATCCGCCTGGTGGCCGACCCCCGGGAGGCAGCCAGGGACGCGGACGCCCTCTACACCGATGTCTGGGTCTCCATGGGGGAGGAGGCCGAGCGGGAGGAGCGGCTCGCGGCCTTCCGGGGATACACCATCGACGCGGGGCTCCTCGCCCTCGCATCGCCGGAGGCCGTGGTCCTCCACTGTCTCCCCGCCCACCGGGGGGAGGAGATCACCGATGAGGTCATCGAAGGGCCGCAGAGCATCGTCTGGGACCAGGCAGAGAACCGGCTCCACACCGAGAAGGCCCTCCTCGCCGCCCTCCTCGGCTGAAATGCTTATTCGGGGGCCTTCTCCGGCTCCTTCCGGGGATACCTCGGCGCACTACCGGTCTCGATGAACTTCGCGAGCTCCTCCTTCAGGTACTTCTCCACCTGCTGCACCACCGCGAGCTTCCCCCGGAAGGCGAGGATCTCCCGCTCGGTCCCGTCCATGTTCGCGAAGTAGAGGGGCATCTTCCGCTCGACCACCTGGACGTCGAACTTCTTCACGATATCGATGATGATGGTCTTCGGGACGCCGGGCGGGACAAGCACGTCGAACAGTTCCTCTTCTGCCATGGCAACGCGAACCTCACTTCCCTATCTTCATCCGCCGCTTCATAATACATGGCCCTCCCCGGACGCCGCCGAGGGGGTTCCTCGGCTTCCCGAGAGAGCACATGCAACGGCCCATGAGGGCCGCCCCCCTCCCGAGGCCGTCGTCCACGAAGACGAGGTGGTCGTTCGGATCGTCGTAGAGCCCCCGCCCGGTGATCCCCTCGAGGATGAGGTACGGCTTGTTCCCCGAGATGGCCGCCCGGCCGGTGAACCCGATGGAGGAGTTGGGCGGGACGAGGTTCGCCTGCACGGCGACGTCCACGAGCCGGAGGGCCATGCCCGCGCAGACCCGGTCCACCACGAGGTTCATGGTGCCGAGGCCGTGGTTCCTGTAGATCTCCGCCCCGATCTCGACGAGCTTCGGAATGGCGCTCCCGTTCTCCCCGCAGTCGCAGCCGATGAGGAAGACCCCCGACTTCGCGGCGACGTCCGCGTAGACCGGCACCCTCCCGAACCGGGTCCTCTCCGGGGGAACGACCCGGATGTCGATGTGTTTATGGCACCGCTCCACGTAGTCGTCGACGACCCGCGACTCCCGGGACCTGAAGATGCTCGTCGAGGCAGCCTCGCCGAAGACATCGAGGGCGCAGCCGGTCCGGGGGTCCACGAGGCCGCTCCCCCGGACGATGGCGTCAGGTATGGCCCCGGCGAGGCCGCAGAAGTTCCCGATGGTCTTTGCAAAGGGGTTCTCGGCATCCTTCGGGACGTCGCTCGTGATCCGGCCGTCGAGGGTCGTCCCGAAGTCGATGGTGATGCAGGGGTTCCGGAAGTCCACGGGGGTCCACTTTGACCCTTCCTTGATGCCGGCCATGGCGAGCTCCCCCTCCATCTCGTTTGCCACCATCTCCACCCCCGTCGAACCAAGGGGCGGGAGGACCCCGGCGACCGCCCCGACAAAGACCACCCTGTCCGTGAAGCTGAAGGGCTGGAGCTTGAGGGAGAGGTTCTCCTTCGCCATCGGCGGAGTCATCTTCCGGGGCGGTACACCGGCGAGGAGGCAGCCGTTTGCGAGGGCAATGACGAAGTCCCCGACCTGGTCCGGGGATTCCATCTCGGCCACCACGCCCGTGGACCGGACCACGAAGTCGAGGTCACAGTTGATGTCCAGGTGGACCTCCCGGTGGCACTCGATGATGATGTCCCGGACGAGCTCGGTCACCGACTGCCGGGTGATCTGCGTCCCGTCGATGGTCTCGCCGAAGATCTCCTCGCCCGGCTTCGGGGGCCGGATGTCCCGGCTCATGCGCACCGTCTTGTTGATAACATAGGCAATGCCCGTCTCGAGGTCCGTCCCCGTGAGGATGCACTTCGTCGTGGTGTTCCCCATCTCCACCGAGGCGCAGATGAAGTAGGGCTTCACCTTGTACTCGGGGATGTGCATCCCGGCCCCGTGGGCGATGGAAGGGGGCCGGGGGGACTCGACGATGTGGGGCTTTGGCATCACGAAACGGTCAAAAAAGCGGGCGGCCATCGGTAAGAAGATTCTGCGTCCCGATGGGGTTAAGGCTTTCTGTCCGCCCGCCCGGCGGGTCCCGGGGGCTGATCAGCCCCTCGCCTGTGGGTTTTCCAGGGCCTCAGGGCGCCCGATCCTCAGGACCGCCCAGGCCGACCCGAGGGCCACGAGAGCCGCCCCGATGAGGCCGGAGAGGATGATGAACCAGCCGATGACGAAGGCCGCCCGGATCCCGAAGCCCCGGCGCACGTACTCGAACTCGGCCCCGGCCTTCGGGAACATCGCCGAGAGCTCGGCATAGGAGAGGCCGGTGAGGACCGCGATGCCGGCCGAGATGGTGAAGGAGAGCCAGAGCGCGTTCCCGGCAAGCGCTGCCCCCTTCCCGATGAGGGCATAGATCCCCGCCCCGAGGATGATCCCGATCCCCGAGAGGGTCACCTCGGCAAGCCCGAGTTCGCGCTTCAGGGGGATCTTCGTGCCCGTGGGGGTCCTGCGGGATTCGCTGTGTTCACCCGGGGGATGAGCACTTCCTGCCCGGGCCTTCCGGCGTGTCTTCGGACTCTCGTTCTCAGGCCCTCGGATGAAAATCCTCGGGCCTTCAGACGAACCGGGGCCGCAGGGACAGGAGCCGGGAGGTATAGAGGGGCCGGAAGGGCTTCCCGGCGGTCTCCTCCTTCACCTTCGCGACGAGGGCGGCCTCCTTCATCTTCTCCCGGTGGAGCTTTTCGGGGGTCGATTGCCTTCGGACGGTGACGGTCAGCTCGCCGGAGGAGACCTCCTGGTCCCCCAGCACGACGATGTAGGGGACCCATTCCATGCCGGCCGACCGGACCTTCTTGTTCATGCTCTCCTCCCGGTCGTCCACGTCGGCCCGGATACCGCATTCATTCAGCCGGCCAGAGAGGGCCTCCGCCGCATCCTTGTGCCGGTCGGCCACCGGGATGACCCGGACCTGCGTCGCCGAGAGCCAGGTGGGGAACTGTGGGACCTCCTCGCCGGCGAGGGTCTCGAGCATGGCGCAGATGACCCGCTCCACCGACCCCGTGGGGGAGCAGTGGAGGATGGGCGGATGGATCTCCTGCCCTTCCACGTGGTACCTTATCCCGAACCGGGTTGAGGACTCCACGTCAATCTGGACCGTCGGGTTCTCGATGGGCCGGCCCTGGGCATCGATGGCGGCGAGGTCGATCTTCGCCACCCAGTAGTGGACCCGCTCGGAGAGGATCTCGATGAGGGTGGGTTCACCGATGAGCCTCACGACCTTCTTCACCCAGGCCTCGTGCTCCTGGTAGAAGTCCCGGGTGCACCGGAAGACCGGGTAGTACCTGACCGCGAGGTCC
>DATKMC010000097.1:0-19783 GCA_035542115.1 Methanomicrobiales archaeon
GGAGGTTCCCGCGATAGACCTCCAGGTGCGAGATCTCGAGCACCGGTTCCTCCTCAGAGGGCGCCGACCTCGCCCAGGTAGGAGTCGATGACCCGCTGGTTGTTGATGACCTCGTACGGGTGGCCGTCGGCGATCTTCTCGCCGTGATCGAGCACGATGACCCGGTCAGAGACCCCCATGATGATGCTCATGACATGCTCGATCATGAGGATGGAGATGCCCTTCTCCCGGATCTTCTTCACGAGTTCCACCGACTCCTTGGACTCCGCGGGAGTGAGGCCCGTCATGAGCTCGTCGAAGAGGAGGAGCCGCGGCCTCGAGGCCAGGGCCCGGGCGAGCTGCACCTTCTTCAGCTCCACCACGTTCAGGTCCCGCACCGGGCTGCCCGTCCGCTCTCCGGGGAACCCGACGAACCGGAGGGTCTCCTCCGAGAGCTTCACCGCATCCTCCCGGGAGGCCTGCTCATGGTTCCCGAAGATCGCCCCGACCATGACCGAGTCCCTCGCCGTGAGGCCGGGGAAGGACTTTGCTATCTGGAAGGTCTTTGCTATGCCCTTCCGGCAGATGCGCTCGGGGGAGAGCCCGGTGATATCCTCTCCCTCGAAGGTGACAGATCCCCCCGTGGGGCGGGAGATACCGGAGATGATATTGAAGAGGGTGGTCTTCCCCGCCCCGTTCGGCCCCACGACCCCCACGATCTCCCCCTTCCCGACCGAGAGGCTCACGTCCGAGAGGATGGTCATGCCTCCGATGATCTTCGTGACCTTCCCCACGTCGAGCATGGCGGACCTGCCCCGGGTTCTCCTCGGGTATGCTAGCTGTTACCGGGGAACGGACTTAAACATTTTGACCTTCCGCGGTGAGAGCGTCTCCTCTCGGGGACTTGACTCGGAAAAAAGATATGGTATCGCTGATGTTGTGAAGGAAGGAGGTGAGGGAGAGGGGATCAGGAAGCCTCCATCTCGATGCTCGTCAGGATATCCGCGATGTCATGCTTGCAGTGCTCGTCGAACCTGATGCTCGCGATCTCCTGCTGGTCGATGACGCCGTTCACGAAGAGGGGGATGCTGATGAAATTGAAGAGGTTCTTGTAAAACGAGATCCAGTAGACCTTTTCCTTGTCCATGTCCGGTGGAAGGTTATCCAGGTCGACAGACCTGATATCAAACCCGAGCTCCCGTACCTTGTCCCTCGATATCTCCCGGACCTTGAGGAGCCGGTCAAGAATCTCATCCATATCCTGCAATCCATCCATGTTGAGGAGATTTTCTATCTCGTATGGGAACATCATACCTGATCTCCATCCCGATAATCCAGAGAGAGACCCCCGGATATCGTGTTCTGCAAGACAATCTATATTGATGCGCTTGTATATAAATGTTCCTAATTTTGTATTTTTGATTAATTCATGATTGGTTAGATTTGCCGGTGTTATCACCGGCTGATGAGGCATACGAAAGGTTAAAGAAAAATGATAACCTTTATGTACCCCCTTGCTCAGGGGGAGCCGGGGCACCGGTCATGCATCCGGCCCCCGGACGGCACCCGGGGCTGGCGGGGTACCGTGACACCATGGCACGGGAGAGGAGGTAAACTTTCTCCATGAATCCGTTCCCGGGCGGTTTTTTCCCGGGATGGAGGGATGCAGGGGACCGGGAAGGGGGCAGGGTCTCCAGCGGGCACTCATTTTATGGGGAGCATCGATCCATATGACCTTGGGGGCTTCTTGACCAGGAGTGGACACCGGGAGAAGGCGCCTCTCCCGGGTGATGAAACCGAAGGGATCCTCGACCTCCTCGATGACGGCATCGTCCTCGCCGACGCGTCGGGGAAGATCCTCCTCATCAACTCCGCGATGGAACGGCTCTCGGGGATGTCCCTGGACGCATCCCGGGGGATGGCCCTCCGCGACTTCGTCGCGGCGGGCATCGCCCCCCGCCTCACCATGGAGGAGGGAAGGAGGGAGGAGACCCTCCGCATCCTCGTCTCGGGAGAGGACGGGGAGGAGGCTGAGTTCCCCCTCCCGGCCCGGGGCGGTGAGCGATGGTTCTCCGCGTCGAGCCGGCCCGTCACCGGCCCCCCGTGGCAGGGCGGGCGGTTCCACGTCTACCGCGACATCACGAAGGAGAGGAGGGCGATCCGGGCTTTCCGGGAGCGGGAGGGGCGCCTCCTCTCCATCTTCCTCCGGGCCATGAAGCTCTCCCTCTCCCGGGACCGGGAACTCACCGAGCGGGAGCGGCGCCTCTCGGCCATCTTCGAGGCCGCCCATAACGTCGCCTTCGTCACCTCGGAGCTCCGGGGAAAGGAGAGCCGGATCCTGGACTTCTCGCCCGGGGCCGAGATGATCTTCGGGTACTGGAAGAACGAGGTGGTGGGGGAGCGGCTCGCCATCCTCCACCTCCCCGAGGATCTCGACCGGCTCGCCGAGATCCACCGGAAGATGAAGCGCCAGGAGATCGAGTACTCGGGCGAGATCACCCTCGTCCGGAAGGGCGGCGAGCAGTTCCCGGCCCTCCTCACCAAGTACCCCCTGAAGGACGAGGCGGGGTCGGTGCGGGCGGCCCTCACCGTCGTCATCGACATCACCATCCTCAAGCGGGCCGAGGCACAGATCCGGGCCTCCCTCGAGGAGAAGGAGAACCTCCTCCGGGAGATCCACCACCGGGTGAAGAACAACATGCAGGTGGTCTCGGCCCTCCTCGTCCTCCAGAGCAAGAAGACCAAGGACCGGAAGATCCTCGAGATGTTCCGGGACAGCGAGCACCGGATCAAGACCATGGCCCTCATCCACGAGAAGCTCTACCAGTCCCGGTCCTTCGGCACCATCGACCTCGCGGAGTACCTGACCCGGCTCATCCAGTACCTCTTCCGGTCCTACGAGGAGCTCTCGGCCGGGGTGACCCTCGACATGGATGTCCGGGACGTCTCCCTCGACCTTGACACCGCCCTCCCGGTGAGCCTCATCATCAACGAACTCGTCAGCAACTCCCTGAAGTACGCCTTCCCGGGCGGGAAGGGCGGGAAGATCTGCATCCGGGCACGGGGGGAGGAGGGGCAGGGCTTTGTCCTCGAGATCCGGGACAGCGGCGTCGGGCTCCCCCGGGGCTTTGACCTCGGGAAGGCGGAGACCCTCGGCCTCCACCTCGTCCGGGGCCTCGCCGTGGATCAGCTGGGGGGCTCCATCGAGCAGGGGACGGGAAAGGGCACCAGCTTTATCATCAGGGTTCCAGAAATGAAGAAACAAAGGGGTTTGTAAACGTGGCAAAGGCAAATATTCTCATTGTCGAGGACGATTTTGTCATCGCAAAGGTCCTCGCAGAGAGCCTCCAGGAGCTCGGGTACCAGGTCGCGGGCATCGTCTCCACGGGGGAGGAGGCGGTGGAGCGGGCAGCGAAGGTCCATCCCGACCTCGTCCTCATGGACATCCGGCTCAAGGGCGAGATGGACGGGATCGAGGCCGGGGAGCAGATCTCCGGCGAGCTCCACATCCCCCTCGTGTACCTCACCGCGTACTCCGATGAGCGGACCGTGGAACGGGCCAAGATCACCGAGCCCTACGGGTACCTGATCAAGCCCTTCACCGACACCGAGCTGAAGACCACCCTGGAAATGGCCATCTACAAGCACCGGCGGGAGAAGCGGGAACGGGAGAAGGGGGAGTGGTTCCTCGAGACCCTCATGGCGATAAGCGACGGGATCATCACCACGAACCCCGAGGGGCAGATCAGCTTCATGAACCCGGCGGCGGAGCTCATGACCGGCTGGCAGTCCCCGGAGGCGTACCTGCGGCCCCTCCCCGAGGTCCTCAGGCTCGTCCACGGCGAGGGCGGTACGCCCGTGGAGAACCTGGCAAGAAGGGCCGCCCGGGAGGAGAACCTGATCACCACCGAGGGGGACGAGGTCATCCTCGCCAAGAACGGGACAAAATGGCCCGTGGAAGGCCGGGTGTCTCCCATCCGGGACCCGCGGGGAAAGGCCATCGGGGCCGTCGCCATCTTCCGGCCCCGGAGCGGGAAGGACGAGCGGACGAGCGATGACCTCCTCGCCATCAAGAACATCGAGGGGGTCTTCCGGTCCATGGCCCCCGACCTCCTCAAGCAGATAGACCTCGACTATCTCTCCGGGAATTCCCCCCGCCAGGTGGAAAAGAACCCGCGAAGTGGGTGAATTCCCCCGAAGGGCTGAACTTTCCTGTCCCCGACCGGGCGAGGACCAGGTGCCTGCCAGGCCTCCAACGCCGGGCTATTCCCTTTTGTCCGCCTGTATTCCCCTGATTCTTCCCCTGTTCAATTTGTTTTCTATTAGTATCTTTCTATTTTCAAATAAACAGATATTCTGATTATGCCATATATTAGCAATCTATATATACTATAGGTTATTATTATCTTATTGTCAACCGGCCGGGGTCCCCAGGACCCCCTGGTTACACGAGAGAGACCACATTGAAAGGAGCCACCTCATGTGCATGAAGATCTGGGGGGACGCGAAGGGCCGGGAGGGGCAATCAATTCCCCACACCACCAGTGACGAGCACTCCCGCTATCAACCGCCCGGAACCCTGAAGCCCTCCAGTCTCTTTTCCCCATCCGATTAGGAGGTGGGGAGGCTCCGGGCCTTCCGCCCGGGGGGGACCATACCCGGGGGAAGGGTCCGGACCTTTTTCTACGAGCCACAATGCCCGGCAACCCGCTTTTCCATCACCTCCTTCTCCGTTACCTGCTTTCTCCGGGACCTTCCCCTCCTGCCGCCTCGCCGATCCATTTCCTCCACCATATATACGGGGAGTGCACAGAGGTATCCGTGTAATGGAACGGACCATCGGGTTTAAAGAGAGGAGATACATCGAGGAGCTCAGGATCCTCACCAAATCCACGGCCGTCGACTGCCTGCTGGACGAGCGGTTCGACCGGATCATCTACATCATCCGGCCCGGGGACATGGGCCTCGCCATCGGGAAGAAGGGAGAGAACATCAGGCGGATGCAGAAGGTCCTCGGCAGGAAGATCGAGATGGTGGAATACTCGGAGAATCCCGGGGAGTTCATGGCGAACATGTTCCGGCCTGCGGTCGTCTCCCGGGCGACCGAAGAGGACGGGAGGGTGAACATCGTCATCGGGAAGAAGGCTGACCTCGGGTTAGCCATCGGAAGGGGAGGCGCAAACGTGGAGAAGGCCCGGCTTCTCTTCCGGAGGTTCTTCGGGCAGGAGCTCGGGGAGATCCTTGCACCGGAGGACGGCTCATGAAGGATGGGGACGTCCTCGCGGAGCTCCGGGAGGTCATCGCCGACCGGCTCGCCCGCCCGAGGGAAGGCTCGTACGTGGGCCGGCTCGCCGCCGGCGAGAAGGGCATCGACGGGATCCTGGAGAAGGTCGGGGAGGAGGCGGTGGAGTTCATCCTCGCGGTAAAGAACGGCTCCCGGGAACGCATCGTCTCGGAGGCGGCCGACCTCCAGTTCCACCTCCTCGTCGCCCTCGCCGCCTCCGGGAACTCCTTCGACGAGGTCCTCGCCGAGCTCGCGAAAAGGCGCAGGTAACGGATCGCGGGAGGGCCCGGCCAGGCGGCTCCCCTCACATCACCGAGTCGAGGTCCTGGAGGTTCGGGAGGTCGTCACGCTTCTTCACCGCAAGGGAGACCACTCTCTCCTCCACGGTGATGGGGGCGTCCGTCCGGAGGGCGATGGCGATGCCGTCGCTCGGCCGGCAGTCCACCACCTCCACCGCCCCGTTCAGCTTCACATGGAGCTTCGCGTAGAAGATCCCGTCCTCCAGCGAATCGATGGAGAGGGCGGTGACGGTCCCGTTGAACCGCCTGAGGACCTCCACGAAGAGGTCATGGGTGATGGGCCGGGGGAGGACCTCCCCCTTGATGGCGTTCCGGATGGAGATGGCCTCCCAGAGGCCGATGTAGATGGGAATGCAGTCGCCGCCCGGGAACTCGAGGAGGACCGTCGGCGCAGCCGCGCCCTGCTCGCTCAGGGAGAGAAAGACCCCCCGGACCCTGCAGGCGAGCTCAGCCATGGCGATGTTTACATCACCCTTTCCCACGTTAAACCTTAGGGTACTCCCCGTCCTTCGGGAGGCCGGGCCGGCCCTCCTCCCGCCGGAGCATCTCCCTCCGGAAGATGGGGATGGTGGCGATGATCCCGACGGCGATATTCAGGTAGTAGAAGATGGCCCGCCAGACCACCACGAGCACCCCGACGATGGAGGTGTTGATGAAGAGCCCGTAGACCGAGGTCGCGGAGAGCTCGGCGATCCCCGACGAGCCCGGGGTGAGGGGGATCATCATGATGATGGCAATGACGATCTGGGCGAGGAGGGAAAGGAGATAGTAGGGCTGCTCGCCGATACCCATGAGGATGAGGGAGACGATGATGAACTCCGAGAACCAGAAGAGGGCCGTGCAGGCGGCCCCCCAGAGGAGCCCGCCTCTCCCGTGGGCCATGAACCGGCCGAGACTGTCATGGAAGTTGTCCACCTCCCGGTCGATGGACGCGATAAACCGCTCGATCCTTTTTAAGTCCCACCGATTGACATAGAACCGGGAGATTTTTTTGAAAAACCATTTGAGGAGCTCGGGGTTCCTCACCGAGAAGATGAAGGCCCCGATGAAGAGGACCATGACGAACCAGGAGATGACGAGGACGAGGGTCAGGCTCTCCGGGATGTCCTCCACGAGCTCCCCGAGGAGGAAGATGGCCCCGATGCCGGCGAGGCCGAGGATGATAGCATCGAGGACCCGCTCCGTGATGACAATGGCCGTCGCATCCCCGAGGGGAACCTCGTGCCGGTAGAGCTGGTGGATTCGGACGGGCTCCCCGCCGGCCTGGGCGGGGGTGATGGCCCCGGCGAGGAGGTTCGCCATGACGAGGTTCAGGCAGTACCCGAACTCCACCCTGTGGCCGAGGGAGGCGGCCATGAGCCTGATGCGCATGGCCCAGAACCCGTATGCGAGGAAGTGGAAGACGATGGCGATGACGAGGAAGAGGGGGTTCAGGCGCCTGAGGTACAGGAAGGTCTGCTCGGTCACGGTGAAATAGAGGACGAGGGCGAGGACGAAGGAGCTGGAGCTCACGGAGACGACAAGCCATGTCCACTGGGAACGCTCCACCGAAAAACCACCCAACCGATCCCGGCACCGGCCGGTCCCGGCGCTGTGCAGCTGTACCGGTTACAGGGAAAGTTCAAAAACTTTCTACAGCGGGCCTGCCGTGAAGAGCTCCCGGGAATGGAGGATCCGGAAGAGCCCGGCCCGCACCCCCGCGTCGAGCCACCCGTGCCCGTGGCTGTAGGAGGCGAGGGCTTCCCCCTCCCGGCCCTCCGAGGCATGGAGGTCCCCCTCCCCGAGGAGCGCCCCCGCCCGGCCGAGGATTGCCGCCGCCGCTGGGTGGAGCGGGCTCCCCGGGTCGGGGGAGCACTCGAGGGCCTCGAGGGCCCCCGCGAGCATCCTCCGGTACCGGGCTCTCTTCTCCCGGACCCGTTCCCCGGTGAGGGATCCGGCCTCCTCCGGGAAGGCCGGGAGAGGGGGGACCGCCTCCCCCGCGAGGAGGCCGAGGAAGAGGGAGGCCGCGAGCCACCCGGAGGAATAGGTGAAGGCGGCGATGCCGTTCATGAGGTCCCCGGCGGAGAGGAAGGCCCTCCCGTCCGAGAGGTACGCCGCCGCCATCTCCTCCACCTCCCGGGCTGCCCGGTGGAGGGGAGTCCCCTCCGGGGCCGGGGGGGTGACCCGGCCGAGGAGCCCTTCCAGGGTCTCACCGTAGCCGGCGACCTTCATAGAGGGCAAAGGCCTCCAGGTACTCCTGTTCGACGGGGTGGAGGTCGGCCGGGACGACGAGGACGTGGAGGGGCGGGCCGAAGTCGAGGCCCGCGAGCCAGCCGGGACTTCCTGCGGCGACGAAGGCATTGGGGGATCCTGCCCGGGCGATGCCAATGAGAAATGATGGCGACGGCCGGGAGATCCGGGCCGCCATCCCCCCGAGGAGGGCGATCCCCTCGGGCATTGTCATGAGCCGGTCCTCCCGGATGTCGAGGAAGACGAGGGTGTGGAGCCGAAGAGCGAGATTTCCAAGGATGGTCTCAAGGGGGGTGGTAGGAAACCAGTTCCCGGCCGGGAAGGGGAGGGAGGTGGACTTCCCGAACCGGTAGTTCTGGAGCCCCGTCTCGCCACACACGGCGCTCCCGATAGAGGCTCCGTGGATGATCCGGGTCACCACCCCGGCGGCCTTTGCCCGGAGCCGGAGATCTGCATGGGTCGTGGAGACCATGGGGTCCCCGCCGCAAAGGAGGGCGACATCCCCTGCCTTTGCCCGGCCGAGGATCTCCTCCGGATGGACCTCCAGGTCCTCCCTCGTCAAGGGGACGACCGGCCGGCCGTAGAACTTCTCCATTGCCTCCCGGGTCGTCCCGGTGAGTCGGGAGGTGTGGGTCTCGAGGTACACGGCGTCGGCCGCCCGGGCGGCCTCGAGGCCCTTCACCGAGATGTCCCGCTCGTCAGAAAGGCCGAGGCCGATGAAGGTGAGCATGGCTCATCCTGTACCTATGCGAAGATGAGGTTAATCATTGCCCCGATCCCGATCCCGAGGAGCACGGTGTAAACCGTTATCATGGCCGCGGCCTTCCAGCCGTTCTCCCGGGAGAGGACCGCCATGGTGGAGATGCACGGGACGAAGAGGGTGGACATGACGGCAAAGATGTAGATCTGGAGCCGGGTCATGACGAGGGGGAAGTCGGCAGTCCCCGCGAGCACCGCGAGGGTCCCGATGGCCATCTCTTTCCTGAGGATCCCGAAGAGGAGGGCGGTGACGGCATAGGAGGGAAGGCCGAGGAGGCCCACGAAAATGGGGGCGAGCAGGTCCTCGAAGGCCGCGAGGACCCCGAAGTACTCGAGAACTCCGAGGACGATGCTCCCTGCGATGAGGAGGGGGATGGCGAGCCTCAGAAAGTCCTCCAGCCGGCGGAGGGACTTTTTCAGGACGAGGTCCGGCCTCGGCCGCCGGAGGGGCGCGACCTCGAGGATCATGCCCATCTGCCTCCCGGGGGTGACCCGCGAGAGGAGGATACCCGTGAGGGCGATGACGAGGAAGACCACCGCGTAGATGGAGAGGGCCGCGGGGATCCCAACGAAGGTGGCCACCATGCCCGCGATGATGACCGTGCGCGCGGAGCAAGGGACCATCGTGATGAGGAATGATGCGATGAGCCGCTCCCTTCTCGTGCCCAGGTTTCTGGTTGCCATGATAGCCGGTACATTACACCCGAAGGCAAGGACCATGGGAATGATGGCCCCGCCGTGCATCCCCACCCGGTGCATCGCCCGGTCCGCAAGGAAGGCGGCCCGGGTCATGTACCCCGAGTCCTCGAGGAGGGAGATGAGGAGGAAGAAGAGGAGGATGTAGGGGAAGGCGATGCCAAAGCCCGCCTGGAGGCCCACCGCCGCCGAGACGACCACCTTCTCGAGGAGGGGCGGGAGACCGAGAGAAGAAAGGGGCGCGATGGCGTACTCCTGGAAGACCCCGACGATGAGGGTCTCGAGAAAGCCCCCCACGACAAAGACGACGAGGAGCATGCCGAGGAGGACTCCCGCGAGGATCGGGATGCCCGGGATCTCCCGGGAGAGTAGCTCGTCCAGGTCGGGCCCTGCCCGTGTGCCACCCTTTTTCACCACCTTTCCGGCGATCTCACGGGAGAGTGTGTACCGGTTGAGGGCCATGATCTGGTGGACCGACATCCGGTGGGTCCGCTCGATCTCCCGGGCGAGGTCCGCAGCGGCCTCCCCGATGGTCTCGTCTGTGCCGATCCCGTCGAGGGCCCAGATGGACTGCACCCGGGAGGCCCCCAGCTCCTTCTCCAGGGTACGAACAGCAGCCTCGACATCGGTGTCATAGGGGACCGAGAGGGAGACCGGCCGGGTGCGGGCGAGGGCGAGGGGAATGATCTGCCCGGTATTCCTGCCGCTTGCGGCCGCGGTCCCGAGTACCTCCACCCCGAGGGTCGCGGAGAGGGCCGGGAGGTCGAGGGAGAGGCCCGAGGCCTCAGCCTCGTCCATCATGTTCACCACGGCAACGAGGGGGATCCCGGTCTCTGCCACCTGGAGGAGAAGGTAGAGGTTCCGCTCGAGGTTCGTGGCATTGAGGACGAGGATGGCCCCGTCCAGGTCTCCCGCCGTGAGGATCCGCCGGGCGAGGACCTCCTCCTCCGCGTCCCCGTCGAGGGAGTAGATACCGGGGAGATCGACGATCTCCACCTTCTCCCGCTCCACGCATGCCGCCCCCCGGTGGAGCGTCACCGTCGTTCCCGGGTAGTTGGAGACCTCGACCCCGAGGCCGGTGAGCTGGTTGAAGATGAGGGACTTCCCCACGTTCGGGTTCCCCACGAGGGCGAACCTCATCCCGGCTCCTCCACGAGGATGCAGGCCGCGATCCCGGCGGAGAGGGCCACCTCCGAGCCTTTCACCTCCACCACCACCGATCCGTTGGAGAGCCTGCGCTTCAGGGTGAGGGACTCCCCGGGGAGGAGCCCGATGTCCTCGAGCCGCCGCACCCGGGCGAAGTGCCGGATGGCCGCCACCCGGAGGGTGGTCCCCTCGGGATACTCACCGAGGGCCCGGGGCACCGGCCCGGCCGCGCCGCCTCCGCGGTGCCGCTCGCGGTGCCGCCAGTCCGGGGGCGGGCACTCGCCGTCCGCGCCGTCCAGGAACTCCGAGAGCCTCCGGATGGTCTCCTCCGAGACCTGGTGCTCCAGGTGGCAGGCCTCACCCGAGGCCGCCTTCCGCTCCATGCCGAGCCGCTCGGCAAGGAAACACTCGAGGATCCGGTGCCGGTCCGCCACCCGCGCGGCGATGGCCCGGCCGGGGGGGAGGAGGGTGACCGCGCCCCCCGGCCCGAGCGCGAGCTTCCCGGACCCCTCGAGTTCCCTGAGGAGGGCGGAGACCGAGGCCTCGTCCCGGTGCAGGTTCGCCGCGAGGTCGGCTACGGCCGGGGGGGTCCCCTTTACGGTAAGGACGAGGATGGCCTCGAGGAGGTCCTCGCAGGCGACATGCTCCATGGCTGAAGTATCTCGCCCGGCCCGTCTTATCCGTTTGTATGCGAAGGGGGGTCCGAAGGAGCCCCTTCGGATGGGACGAAGTTCCATCGGAGGCCGAGTTCCCTCTGGGGGGCTGGGCCTGTCCAGGGGGGTGAGGGGCCCCTCTGGACACGAAGAGGGTCCGGAGGAGCTTCTTCGAGGAGGATGAAGACCCAAGGGAAGAAGCCCGGAGAGGCCCGCGTCCCCGGTGAGCGAGAGAACCATATACCGCGGGGGCGAGAAATGTACGTATGGCGCTCTCGAACCGGGAGATCGCGGAGCGGCTCCGCTTCATGGCCCAGCTCCTGGAGGTGACGGGGGAGGAGGATGTCTTCAAGGTGCGGGCCTACGAGCGCGCCGCGAAGCACCTGGAGGAACTCCCCGCGCCGGCCTCGGAGCTTGACGAGAAGGCCCTCGTGGCCATCCCCGGCATCGGGACGAAGATCGCAAGGAAGATCGGAGAGATCCTGCAGACCGGCACCTTCCGGGAGCTCGAGGATCTCAGGGCGAAGATCCCGCCTACCCTTCCCGAGCTTCTCCAGCTCGAGGGGGTGGGGCCGAAGACCGTCCACACCCTCTGGCTGAAGCTCGGGGTCCAGTCCGTGGAGGACCTGGAGAAGGCGGCCCGGCAGCGCCGGATCCGGGCGGTGAAGGGCTTCGGCGAGAAGAAGGAGTCCGAGTTCCTCAAGTCCATCGCCCGGCACCGTGCCTCCGGCACCCGGATGACCCTGGACGAGGCCGATGCCGTGGTGGCCCGGGCCACCTCGGTGCTCACCCCGGGGACCTTCGAGGTGGCCGGGAGCTACCGGCGGGGGAAGTCCACGGTGGGGGACATCGACATTGCGACCCGGGAATCCCCCCAGGCGGTGAACTCGCGGGTACGGTCGGTCGCCGACGAGATCATCGCGGCGGGTACCGAGAAGACCTCCATCCGGTGCCTGGGGCGCCAGGTGGACTTCAGGTTCGCCCCGCCGGAGTCCTTCGGGGCCATGCTCCTCTACCTCACCGGCTCCAAGGAGTTCAACATCAGGCTCCGGGAGCTCGCCATCGGGAAGGGCCTCAGGCTGAACGAGTACGGCCTCGAGGAGCGCACAGGAGGGGAACTCCACGCCTTTCCGGACGAGGCATCCCTCTTCTCCTTCCTCGGGCTCCCGTATTTCCCCCCGGAGATCCGGGAGGACCGGGGCGAGATCGCCCTGGCCCTCGCCGGTGACCTCCCGGTCCTCGTCCGGCCGGAGGAGATCCGGGGCGACCTCCATGTCCACACAGCGGCCACCGACGGCCGTCTGACCCTCGCGGAGCTCGCGGCGGCGGGTACGGATCTCGGGTACCAGTACCTCCTCGTCTCCGACCATTCCGCGACCCTCGGGATCACCCACGGCCTCGACGAGGATGGGGTGAAGGCCCAGAGGGAGGAGATCGAGGCGGTGAACCGCTCCTCCCCCTGCCAGCTCCTCGCCGGGATCGAGGTGGACATCCTCGCCGACGGGACCCTCGGCCTTCCGGACCGGGGTCTCGCAGGCCTCGACATCGTCATTGCCTCGGTCCACTCGGGCCTCCACATGGAAAAGGACCCCATGACCCGGCGGATCCTCACGGCCATGGAGAACGAGCACGTGGACATCATCGGCCACCCGACCGGCCGGATGTTCCCGTCCCGGCCCCCGTATGCCCTGGACATGGACCGGATTCTGGACACCGCCAGGTCGACCGGGACGGCCCTCGAGATCAACGCCTCCCCCTGGCGGATGGACCTTGACGACCCCCATATCAGGGAGGCCCGGGAGCGCGGGGTGAAGCTCACCATCGGGACGGATACTCACAAGAAGGAGGAGCTCGGGAACATCCGGCACGGTGTCACCCTCGCCCGGCGGGCATGGTGCGGGGCCGGCGACATCCTGAACACCCTGGACCGGGACGCGCTCCTCAGGTGGGCATCTTGATCTACTGGCTCTACGAGCGGCTGCTCCGGCGGGGGCTCTCCCTCCTCCCCGAGCAGCTCTGCTTCATGATTACCGAGCAGGACATGGCGGACGCCCCGGAGAAGATCGTCGAGGTGAGCCGGTGGTGCCGGGAGCTCGGGATCCGGGGGGTCACCTTCCACATCAGCACCCCGGACCCGGCGCGTGTCGACCCCTTCCTCCCTTTCATCTGCCAGATCGCCGACTTCGCCCGGCTCGAGCTCCACGGGGGGAGGGAGGACGAGGTCATGGGCGGGGGCATGCCGGTCCATGTCGCCATCGGGCATTCCGGCCGGGAGGAGATCAGCGGCTGCATCCGCCGGATGGCCGAGGACGGGGTCGAGCCGGCAAAGGTGGACGAGGCCCTCATCGACTCGTACCTCACCTTCCGGTACACCCCCGACCTCGTGGTGAAGACCGGGGGCTCGCACCTCACCGACTTCCTCATCTGGCAGAGCGTCTACTCCGAGCTTTTCTTCTCGGACGTGAACTGGAGGCTCTTCCGGAAGGTGGACTTCCTCCGGGCCCTCAGGGACTACCAGTCCCGGAAACGCCGGTTTGGGGCCTAGCGAGGGACCTTGAAAAGGTCCCGAGCGGGCCCGGACGGCAATCCGTTCCGCGCGGTCTCCTGCAGGAGGCCGGGTTACCCCTTCGAGCGTATCCGCTGGTCGTAGACCCGGAGGGCCCTCAGGAAATCGATGCGCCGGAAGCCCGGCCAGTTGGGGGCACAGAAGTAAACCGCGCTCTCCTTCCCGTTGGCGAGCCAGGGGAGGAAGTTCGAGGTGCGCCGCTCGGACCCCGTCCGGATGATGAGGTCCACGGGAGGGAGGTACCGGCCGCTGGAGAGGTGCTCCTCCACGAGGGCCGGGTCGATCATCGCCGGGCTGAGGGCCCCCCCCTTCACCTCGCCGAGGAGGGCCCGGGCGGCATGGACGATCTCGTTCCTCCCCCCGTAGGCAAGCGCGATGTTCATGAAGTAGTCCCCGTACGCCCGGGTCGCCGCCTCGGCGGCCTCCACCCGCTCCAGGAGGTCCGGGGGGAGGAGGGACCGGTCGCCGAACACCCGGACCCGGATGCGCCGTTGATGGATTCGCTCGTCGGAAAGGATCTTCTCGAAGCGCTCCTTGAAGAGGGCAAAGAGGCTCTCCACCTCGGTGCTGTCCCGCCGGAAGTTCTCGGTGGAGAAGGAGTAGAGGGTGATGTACTTCACCCCCATGTCCGCCGCCCAGTCGAGGACCTGCTCCGTGGTGTCGGCCCCGAGCCGGTGCCCCTCCCCGACCCCGAGGCCCTGGGCCCTCGCGAACCGGCGGTTCCCGTCCTGGATGATGGCGATGTGGAGGGGGACGTGCCGGATCTGCCAGCGGAGGACCCGCTCGTAGAGGCCCTCGAGGCCGGAACGCGCCTTCACAGGGGGATCACCTCCAGCACCACGCCCCGGTTCGGGTACCGCTCGACGATGTACTTCTTCCCGGGGAACCGGTTTGCTTTCTTCCTGAGGACCCTCCAGGAGAGCTCGATCTTCCCGTCGCACTCCTCGTAGCTTCCCCCCGCGAGGCCGAGCCGGCCGGGGGCGACCAGCCCGCCGGGCTCCACGACCCCGTAGACGATGGTCCCGTCCCCGGTCACCTCGTCGAAGGGCCGCGCGGTCCTCCCGGCGATGCGCTTCAGCCGCTCGCGGAGCTGGACGGCATCCTTGTACTTCGAGGAGCACCAGTGGACCTTCTCCCGGTGGGTGAGTTCCCTCGCCCACCTGTGGGACCCCTGCACCGCGTTGTGGAGGTCGTCGGCGGGAACGAACCCGCGCCGCCTCATCTCCTCCGCGTTGATCCCGCCCCACTCGAGCTCGTTCACGTTCAGGAAGTCCACGAGGGGGAGGATGGCCGCGAGGCCCGGGAGGCCCTTCAGGGCCGGGACCTCGACCCCCACGGCAAACCCGAGGTCCCGGGCCGCCTCCACGGAGCGGGCGTACGGGGAGGAGAGGATCGCCGCCCAGTCCTCCCTCGGCGGGTGGAACCGTATCTCATCGACGAGGCCCGCAAGGGGCCGGAGGAGGTCCCGGGCGGGCGCCATCCCCGTGTAGAGGTGGACATGGTGCTCCTCCCCGAAGGTCTCCTTCAGGAGGGTGCAGAACCGGGCAACCCGGTCGGGGACAAGGAGGGGCTCGCCCCCGGTGATGCTCGTCCCGAGGGCGTCCATGAGCCGGGCCTCTGCGAGGATATCCTCCGGGCCCCCCACCGGCCGGTCGTTTGCGAAGGCCCGGTCCCGGCCGCTCCTCTCCTCTGACAGCGGGCAGTACCAGCAATGGCGGTGGCAGAGGCCGGTGACGAAGAGGACCATCTTCGCCCCGAGGGCGCAGAGCCCGCACCCCCGGGAATGCCCGGCCTTGAACCGCTTCCCCCGCATACTCACCTAAAGACCGATCCCCGCGGTCATCTCCCTACAGGACACAGGGATACACCGCCTCGGAGAGGCGCCCCGTCACGAACTCCTTCCCCAGGGCCTCGAGGAACCAGCCGAGCCGGGGGCCCCGGGACTGCCCGAGGAAGGCGAGGTAGACGAGCTCGAAGAGGTGCTTTGCATCCGTCCCGCACCGGGGTGCTACGTCGTAGACTCCGTTGTGGATGGCCTCGGCAGACCAGGCGGGCAGGGCCTTGAGGAACTCGAGGTAGGCTGCGAGGGCCCGGAGGTCCTCCTCGGGGAGCTCCCCGGCCTGGACCGGGAGCTTCTCCTTTACCGAGAACTTCACCGAGTCTGGAGCGTACTTCCGGAGCCAGGCCCGGACCCGCTCCGCCTGCCTGAGGATCCCGTCCGCATTCGTCACATCGTAGCTCGTCCGGGAGAGGCACTGGAAGAGCCGCCGGTCGTCGTGGGCGATCTGGACCACGGTAACCATGTGCCTGAAGGGGATCCGGGTGGGGATGGAGGCGATCCGGGAGAGCTCGTACTCCCTTCCCTCGGCCTCGTGGGAGACCCGGTCATAGTCGTCGATGAGGGAGATGAGCCCCATCCCCGGGTCGAAGTCGATGGTCCGCTCGGGCCGGGTACGGGCGATGAGGTAGCGGAGGACGTCGGGCGGGACGATCTCGAGCATCTCGTTGATGGTGACGACGACCCCCTTGCTCGAGTGCATGGCGCCCTTCCCCTTCAGGCTGATCCACTCGTAGATCACCGGGTGGGGCGGCTCGCACCGGAAGACCCGCCGGGCGATCTCCTTCCCCGTATCGTAGGACCCGCCCGCCGTGGCATGGTCCTTCCCGAAGGGTTCCACGGTGATCCCGAAGTGGACCCAGCGCATGGGCCAGTCCACACGCCAGACGAGCTTGCCCTCGCCCTTCGAGTAGTCGGCCGTGCCCTCGTTCCCGCAGGCGCACCTGTACCGCACGGTATGCCGTGCGGCGTCGTGCTCCAGGATCCGGGCGGGGGAGAGTTTCCCGCAGACGCTGCAGACGGGGTAGAAGGGCGCCCAGTCCGCTGGGAGGGTCCGGCCGGAGACATGCTCGAGGATGTGCCGGATCTCGGCAGTGTGCCCGATGGCGGTCGCGATCTCCTTCGTATATGCCCCCGAGCGGTAGAGCTCGCTCCCCCTGAGGACCTTCGGGGTGATGTCGAGCTCCTTCAGGGCAGAGAGGAACGGGGTGAGGAAGTGATCCGCGTAGCTCCGGTGCTCCCCGCAGGGACAGGGGATGTCCGAGAGGGGCTTTCCCACGTACGCGGCATAGGTCTCGGGGAGGAAGGGGTAGACCTTCCGGAGGGGGTCGAAGTCGTCGGCGATGTAGAGGAGCTCCGCCGCGAGGCCCCGCTCCACCATGGCCTTGTACACGAGGTCCCCGGTGAGAACCTCCCGCATGTTCCCGATATGGATGGGCCCTGAGGGGGTAATCCCGGTGGCAACCCGGTGGGGGATATCTCCCTTTACCGAGGCCGCGACCATGTCTGCCCAGTGGATCCTTTCGCTCACTCCACCACCGTTCCAAGAGAGATGTGTCCTCTCTGTTTATAGTGTTTAACCTGTATGGCCGGGATTACGCAGAGGATTTATATATTAATCTCTCGATATAACAAGGTAGAGAATGACATCTCACAACCGCGGTGAGGGGCTATCCGAGGCCATCGGGTTCATCCTCATCATCGCAGTCATCGTCGCGACCATCTCCCTTTACCTCGTGTACCTGATGCCGGCTATGGGACGGGAGAACGAGATCGCCCAGATGAGGAGTGTGAAGGAGCGGTTCACTGAGTATAAGCTCAATATCGACGCCCTCTGGACGAGCCGCAAGTGCACGAGCGAGTACGGCCCTGCCCTCTCCCTCGGGAGCGGTACAGAAACCGGGATACTGAGTTTCTTCCCCTTCTTCAGTCCGCAGAAGGCCGGTGCAGTCCTCGCCCTCAACCAGAGGGCCGAGAGCATCACCATCACCTCGGATTCCTATTTTATCGTCAGCTCCGGGGGCTACAACGAGAGCAGGGTCATCACCACCACTCCCGCGAATCTTTATGTGAACACCACGCCCGGAAATTTCTACATCTCCGTCTCCACGACCGATCTCCAGACCCAGAGAGGAGTCCTTCTCTCCACACCGGCATGGAATGCCTGGGTGAATATCACCCCGAACTATTTCTACACCAACCGTTTCGGCTGGACATTGAACAGCTCCCACTATATCGAGAATTTCTGGAACTGGACCGATTACACCCTGATCAGCACCGACATCACGGTGAGCGCGAACCCCGGTGGAAGGCCGGTCGTGACCAATCTCCCCGTCTACCGGAACATCAGCCCGGTAACGGTCTATACCGTGGATCTCATGAACCCTGTCTACGGTATCTCCACCCAGTTCCAGAGCCCCCAGCTCATCAGCGTATCGACGAGCGACGCGAGCGGGATCACCGCTACCTCCGACGTGAGGTACGGGTTTGTACCCATGACCTCCGGCTCAACCCAGGCCCTGGGATCCATCGAGTACCGGTCGAACAATCTCTACTATACGCCCCAGACCTATTACTACCAGATGGGAGGGGTGTTCCTGGAGCAGTCCGACGGGTCCACGAACGAGATCCCCCCGGATATCAGCATCTCGATGGCTCATGGCTCACCCCAGGTGAAGGTGGGTGAGATCCTTATCCTGGGCGGCGTCGACACAGCCGAGATGAGCGGGAGCGGCCCCATCACCGTCACGAGCGCGGTCACCGATATCGCGAGTGTCCCCCTTCTCGCCGGGTCCAACACCCGGTGGGTGAACCTGAGCATCCAGGCAGCGAGCGTGAACGCTGCCCGGATGTGGAATAACACCTTAACCGGGCTCGCCAGCCAGGGAGAGCTCCCCTCGAGCTCCTATATGAGCGGAACAACCGGGAACGTTGCCTTCCTGAACATCACCGGTGACCTGCAGACCTATAACATCCAGCTCTCCATAACCAAGGTGAACGTCTCGGCGGATTACGTGAATGAGTACTCCCCGGGCGGCATATCACGCGCCTGGAGAAGTGTCCCGGGCTATCCTCCCCCGGTATCCACCTAACTACCATAACGACCACGGCTTCCCCACCATGAATTCACCCAACACTGCAAGAGTCCCCGTGGATAACAATGTCATTGCGCGCCAGACTCTCACTTCTCCTGGATCCTGCCGTGTCAACGGAACAGGGACGAATATCGATGGGCTTGTCAGGAATGACCTGCCTGGTCACATGAAATTACACAAGATATTTATATAGTTACCTATTCTATAAATTAGTAAAGGCAGCCTTGTATCAGAAAAACCTCTATTTCTTGGGTGATCAGGTCAGGATGCCCCGGGCAGGAGGAGGCACATGGATCCATCTATGGGGGTGAGACCGGGCAGGGAAAGGCGCGCGATCTCCGAGGTGGTGGGGACCGTGATCCTCGTCGGGGTCGTGATGGCCGGGGTAGCCCTCGTGGGGATCCTCCTCCTCTCCAGCCCACCCCCCACGAAGGTCCCGTCCTTCGACGCCATCATCTCGAACAGGAGCAAGACCGTCTACATCTATCACAAGGGCGGGGATCCCCTCTCCGCAGGGGAGTACAGGATCTTCGTGGATAACGTGGACCAGACCGCGGCCTTTTCCATCATGAGCCCGGGCACCGAGCCCTGGTCGGTGGGTGAGACCCTGACCGCCACCCTGACCACCATGCCGAGGCACGTGGCCATCGGCCTGATCCAGGCCGGCGGGGGGGTATCCATCATCATGGAGTCGGATCTCAATTCCATCGTGAAGATGCCCGCCCTCCACCCCAGCCCGCCGTCGGTGGGCTGGTCCCCCGTCTCCCCTGCCCTCGGTAACATCTCCACCCTGTTTCAGTTCACCGACACCTCCACCGGAAGAAACATCACCTCCTACTCCTGGAACTTCCATGACGGAACCATCCCGTCGGCCAACAGAAACGAAGCCCATTCCTTCCCCTGTACCGACGAGTACTGCACCTTCCCCATCGACCACTCGGCCACCGACTCCGGCGGCAGCGACTGGGAGACCACCTCCTGGCTCAACCGCTCGAACTGGGTGACCGCCTTCAGGAACCTCACCCCGAATGTCACCTTCACCCAGGACAAAACTTCCGGACCCGCCGGTTTTCTCACGGTAAATTTCATTGGCACCCAGATTGGAAACATCAGGATAGATAACTGGTACTGGGAGTTCGGGGATGGGGGAACCCTGAACACCCAGAATCCCTCCGCCTCCCATGCCTATACCGCTAAAGGAGTCTACACGGTGAACCTCACGGCCACAAACTCAACCTTG
>DATKMC010000098.1:0-25397 GCA_035542115.1 Methanomicrobiales archaeon
CATCGTGAACAAGCCCGACATCCTCTTCGCCGACGAGCCGTGCGCGAACCTGGACACCGAGAACTCCCGGATGGTTCTCAACCTCTTCAAGGAGATCAACCGGGAGATGCAGCAGACCATCGTGATGGTCTCCCACGAGGAGTGGCACAACGAGTACTTCGACCGGATAATCCGCCTGCGCGACGGGAAGGTCGTGAACGGCAGGGACTGAAACCGACTCCGTCAGCCCGATGCATCCATACCCATCTTTTTAACCTCGGAGTGGCACACTCCATCCGGCAGCGGGGAAGCCGGATGGGTTTTTTTCATCCTGATCTCCGTACTCCACGTGGATGAGATGCTGCGAGATCCAGCTCTCATCGAGGAAGAGATCCGGCAAATCCGGGGTCAGCCCTCGGGAAAATGCCGGAATGGACTGACGATATGGAGGAGCGTCTCCAGAAGGTCGTTGAGGATCATGGGTGCCGGGTCGGGTGATCCGGTGGAAAACAAACTGAAACCTGAGAAAGGAAAAATGTTGATTTGAGAAGATTAGAACCGGGGGCGCCTGTGCTTCGGCAGGCACTCCTGGCAGTAGACGGGCCGGCCCTCGGTCGGCTTGAAGGGGACTTCGCATTCCTTACCACAGTCTGAACAGATGACCTTGGTCATCTCACGCGGGCCGAAATTTCTCCGGCCACCAAAATCTGACCTATACATGGCTATACCTAAACAGTTTCAGAAAAACTGCATTATAATATGGAATTTATGGGCTGAAGAACCTTTGCATCAAAAGGCCGGTCAGATGTACCGGTTCCGGCGGAGCCAGTCCACCTGCGGCGGGAGGTACCGGTAGAGGATGTCGCACTTCTCGTCCTGGAAGGACCAGGGCGAGACAATGAGGATGTCCCCCTCCCGAATCCAGACCCGCTTCTTGATCTTCCCCTTGATCCTGCCCATCCGGGTTACCCCGTCCTGGCACCTGACCCGGATGTGGTTTGCCCCCATCATGAGTTCCGCGTTCGCGAACTGCTCCCGGTTCCATTTCTTCGGGAGGCGCACCCGCACGACGGGGGCGCCCGTCTCATCTACCGCGTTGGGATCGACCGCATCGTTCTTCTTCTTCGGATTTCCCGGAATTCAATCAGCTCCGTTGATCCATTTAAAGGGCGTCTGACGAGATGAAAGTATGTGTCCGGGGTCGCCGTTCCCGTGCCCCCGCGGCCGATGGAGCCGGGCCTGCCTCCCCTGCGGGCCGTCGGAGAAAGCCGGGCACCGGGCACTGCTTCGGTGGAGAACTCCACCGGGCACTGCTCGCGGTGGAGAACGAAGGAAATAAGAGGGCCGGTGGGAGACGGTAGGGAGGTGACCCCGGTGGCCATGAAGGATCGGATCAAGGGATGGCTCGTGGAGGAGGAGATGCTCGTCGAGGAGGTCCGGGACGCCGGATCCCACTTCCGGTTCCTCGTCATGTTCCCGAAGGACCACTACATGGAGCTCGTCCAGCCCCTCACGAAGACGGATAGCGTCCTCATCATCTCCCCCACGGCCGTGAGCCCCGAGCACCGGGAGATCATGGGCCGGTCCCGCCCCGAGCAGCGGGCCGAGTTCCTCTGGGCCCTCCGGTTCGTCATGAACACCTTCTCCGTGGACTTCGAGATCGAGCACCCGGGGAACGTCCTCGAGAAGTTCACCATCACCGAGATCATCTACGAGGACGGGCTCACCAAGGACCGGCTCATGGGGGCGATCCGGAAGGTCTGGAAGGCGAACCTCCAGGTCATCTGGATCCTCCAGAAGGAGTTCGGGACCCCTTCACCGGAGGAGAAGGAGCCCGGGTCCGAAGGGATCATGTACATGTGAGCCCCGTCCCGGAGGCCAGTGCATCACCCGGTAATCCGGAGCTCTGTTTCGGGTAGGTGGGTGTGGGTGACAGGGGAAAGAAGGAGGGTCGGTGATGAGTTACCAGCCTGCATTTCCCAGAGTGCCAATCAAACGTCGGTCATCCCAGGCCAGAAGCCATGCCGAACAAGAAGGCCGCAATAACGGCTAAGACAATGATAAATCCGGCGATGATACAGGTGATGAGCAAGGCTGCGACGATGTAATGGCCAAAGACCCCGAGGGCCTGTTTCAGGCCCGGTCCCCTTCAGCTGGCGGCCGGGGGGATCTTTCCCACCCGGCCTGCGTAGAGGTGGGTGAGAAAGCCGAGGAGGGCGGCCGCCGCCGAGACGAGGAGGATGGCGAGGACAATCCCCGGGCCCGCGTTCCCCACCGAGGCCCGGACGATGAGGTTCAGGGGGTTCTCGGGGACCGCCACGACGAAGAGGATCACCACCACGAGGGCGGTGGAGTAGATGAACTGGGCGGCGGTCCGCTCACGGTAGTGGAGAGCCGTGAGGGCCGAGAGGAGGATGAGGATGAGGGAGGCCAGGGAAACGAGGATGAGGATGGGGACCGGGTTTGCGATCCGGATCCCGTTCAGGGCAAGGAGGAGGAGCCAGGCGGCGGCCTGGACGGGGACGAGGATCTCGCAGGTGAGCACCTTCCCCCAGACCATTTCGGTAAAGGAGACCGGGGTGGAGATGAGGGTCTCGAGGGTGTTGTGCTGGTACTCCTCGGTGATGAGGTCGATGATGAGGGAGGCGGAGATGATGGCGGGCATGAACATGAGGAGGGGGATGAGGAGGCCGTACACGAACTCGTAGAAGCCCTCGGCCCTCGCCGACGGAGGGAACTGCACCTCGATGGGCTCGGCCGTGATCCGGTCCGCCCTCGCGGTCCGGAGATCCTCCTCGAAGGCGAGGAGAACCTCCTTCAGCTTCACCCCCACCACCGTGGCCTGGATGTCGTTCTGGAGGGTGTAGAGGGTGACCTGGACGGGATCGTCCCCCTCCGGCAGGGTAGCGGGGACAAAGATGACGGCGGCGAGCTGCCGCTCCTTCAGGGACTCGAGGGCCCGGGAGAGGTCCATCTCGTAGACGGTGAAGTCCTCCGACCCCTCCAGCCGGGTAAGGAGCGAGGAATTCGCCCCGGCATAGGCGATGCTGTACCGGTACCGGGAGTACTGGGAGACGGAGGAGGGGTCATAGAGGGAGGTGAGGCCTACCATGAGGAAGGAGGAGAACATGGCGACGAAGAGCTGGAGGAGGATGGCGAAGAGGATGGTCTTCTCGTAGTTGATCCCCGCGAGCTCCTTCTTTGCGACGATCCAGACGTGCCGGCCGTTCATCGCAGCATCCCCATGATGATGGAGAGGTTATAGAGGCAGTGCACGGCGGTGGCCGAGAGGATGCCCGGGACGTACCAGCGCCTTCCCCCCCTCGAGAGGGCGAGGGTGACGAGCAGCACGCCGGCGAAGTGGAGGACGAGGGGCATCCAGAGGAGGAGCGCCCCCTGCTGGAGGAAGAGGATCGAGCCGAAGACCGACTCGGTGATCTGGGAGAGCATGAAGAGGAGGAAGAGCTTCTCGCCGGCAAGGAAGCCGAGGGCCGTCGCCGCCGAGGCGAGGAGGGCCGTTTTCAGGGGGAGGCCCGGGAACTCCCGGTAGAAGAGGCTGTAGACCCCCAGGGACTTCGCCATCTCCTCGACGAGGGCGGCGAAGAGCATGAGGAGGACGAGGGAGAGGGGCATGGGGAGGTTGAAGAAGAGGACGAGGGCCATCATCTGGAGCATGAAGACAAAGGGGATGAGGAGGAGGTTCGCGAGGAAGAGGGACCGGTACGGGTGCTCCCGGGAGAGGCTCGAGGCCACGAACTCCCGGAGCCGGGGAAGGAAGGGCCGGAGGTCGAAGAGCCGCTCGGCGTTGAAGTTCACGGCCCCAATGTAGAGGAGGACCCCGCTCGCGACGTAGAAGAGGGTGGTGGAGTAGAGGTAGTCCATGGCGGTGAAGCCGGTGCCCTGGACCTGGAGGATGATGAGGGTGAGGGGAGAGACGAGGGAGATGACATGGACGTTCGCGAAGATGGAGGGGAAGAAGAGGTAGGCGGTGGCAACGGTGGAGAAGAAAATGGAGACAAAGGAGAGCTCCTTGAAGGACCGGCAAAGCATCCCGATGAGGAGGGCCGAGGCGAGGAAGAAGAGGATGACCGGGGCGAGGGGGAGGAGGACGAGGAGGGAGGCCCGGGCGGCGAGGATGACCCCGAGGGAGGTGATAAGCATGCCCGCGAGGTACGGGAGCATCTTCCCCGCGATGATGACGAGGGGATGGAGCGGGCCCGAGAGGAGGATCTCCCCCTTCCGCTCGATCCGCTCGTTCATGACGGACATCATGAAGAACTGCGACGTGAAGTAGAGGGGAAAGATGAAGACGAAGACGAAGATGATGGAGTCAAAGGGGAGGGTAGGGGAGAGCTGGGAGGGGGTCTTCAGGTTCGAGTTCGACGGTAGCTGGGTGAAGAGGTTCGTGTAGCGGGAAACCTGGTCACTCTTCCCGGCATCCCGCTGGAGGACCGTCCTCAGCTCGTCGGCGGTGTAGGGAAGGGTCCCCGGAGGGGGGGTGACCTGGACGACCGGCTCCGAGGGGACAGGCGGCGCTGATGAACGCTGCCTGACAGAGATGTACTGGCCGCCCTGCGTGGCCTGGAAGTCAAGCTCGCTCTTCACGTACTGGAGGTCGATCCAGAGGGGATAGGCGGCAAAGAGGTCGGGCTCCCGGTTGTAGACCGAGGCCACGTACCCGGAATAATCCCGGGCGAGGGCCTTTGCCGCCGCCCGCCCCCGGTCCGTGATGGGCTCCGAGACCACCCCGCCCACGATGACGAGATCCCAGGAGTACCGGGTGGCGGCGAGGGCCCCGCCATCCCGGACGGAGACAGCGAACCTCCCGTCTGAGGCGAGGATGGCCCCGAGATCAGCGTCATCCGTCGCGATGGTGTACATCCCGTCCTGGAGGTGCATCCCGCTCCGGGCCACGAACCCCGTGGCGGCGACGAGGAGGACGAAGAGGAGGATGGCGAGGGGGAGGACGTTCCTCCCCATGGTGGAGAAGGACCTCCGGACCTCCCAGGAGGCGATGGTGACGATCTCGGAAAAGGTCCCCATAAATATCAAAAATTACCAAAGATACGTTTCAATGTCGTTATTGTCATATCATAAATGTTATCTATTATGTAGATAAATTAATACATTGCATGATCTCGGCCCGTGATCTCACGAAGCTGTATGACGGCTTTCCTGCCCTCGACGGGGTAAGCTTCAAGCTCGGGGACCGCGAGATCCTCGGGGTCATCGGCCACAACGGGGCCGGGAAGACGACCCTCATCAAGATCATGACGGGCCTTGTCCCTCCGACGAGGGGGGCCCTCACCATCAACGGGATCGACGTGGTGGAGGATCCCCTTTCCCTGAAACGGATCCTCGGGTACCTTCCCGAGGACTCCCACCTCTACGAGACCATGACGGTCAGGTCCTACCTCACCTTCTTCGGGGAGATCTATGGAATGGACGGGGATGCCATCGGGGAGCGGACCGACCGGCTCCTCGGCACCCTCTCCCTCGATGACGGGGGGAAGAAGATCGGGGAGCTCTCCAAGGGCATGAGGCGGAAGGTGGCCATCGCCCGGTCCCTCCTCCATGACCCCGAAGTCCTTATCTACGACGAGCCCTCCTCGGGCCTCGACCCCATGACCTCCCGGACCATCATCGAGTTCTTAAAGGAGCTCCGGGGGCAGCGGAAGACCATCATCTTCTCGGCCCACAACCTCTACCAGGTCGAGGAGATTTGCGACCGGGTCATGATCCTCCGGCGAGGGAAGCAGGTCGCCTGCGGGACCATCCGGGAGCTCAGGGAGATGTTCGGCTCCATCACCTACACCCTCACCTTCTCCATCGGTGACCTCTCCCGGCTCGGGAACCACCGGAACTACCGGAAGGACGGACTCTTCTACTCGGTGGACGGCCTCGACATCGATGGCATGAACGAGCTCTCCTGCGCCCTCCCCGCCGCCGGCGGCCGGGTGGAGCGGGTTGAGTCCCACTACCCCACCCTCGAGCAGATGCTCGTCAAGATCGGGAACTAGACCGGCGACCGGATGAGAGGGATCATTCCTCTTCGGGAATCGAACAGGCCTATCCTCCCCCGGGAGCGTTCGCGATAATCACCATCAATATCCGGACAGGAGGGAGCTGGGAAGGATATGAGTGTGAAAAAATGGGAAAATTTATCCAGGCGCCCGGATGATCAGGTCCACGGTCACGAATCCACCGTACATGTTGATGTGGTACTCCCCCGGCGAGGAGAAGAAGAGTCTTTTCTGCGGGTTTTCGGTATACGGCCCGTAAAAGCCTTCCTGGGCGAGGAGCTCATGGGTTTCATTGTTTCGCAGGGTGAGGAAGAAGAAAGACCGGGTGGGGCTCTGCGCCGAGGTGAGGATGAAGTCCACGATGAGCGGGGCCTGGAGTGCCCTTACCACCACCGCCTCTGACTGGAATTTTCCCACATATGTCTGCTGGTAGATGGTGGGTGGCAGGTTCCCCTTGGGGTTATAATACGTTGACTTATAGGGGAGGTTGTAGTATTTTTTATCATTATAGGGGATCGCAGGGCCGGCGTGCGATCTCTCCGGGGTCGGCGTTGGCACCGGGGTCGTTGTCACCTGGGGGGGCGGGTTCGTCTCGGGGAGGGGGGTGGGGATCTCCGCCGGGACCTCGGTGACCACCGGGGTGATGGGCGTGGGGGTGGGGGCTATCGGGGTCTGGGTGATTTTCAGGTAGAAGCCCCCGAAGAGCATGACCGCAACGATGACGACGATGATGCCGAGGGCGACCGCCACTGGTTCCATCAGCCACTTCATTGATTTACCGGTATAAAATTGCCAATATATATGAATTGCCACCGGGAACGGGCATATTCCCGGTTCCCCGCATTCCAGGTCCCCTTCAGAAATCCCTCCCCCGTAAGGGGAAGGCGGGAATCATGCGCCTTGGGACGCACAGGCAGGGGAATACGGGGGAGGACAGGGTGAAGGAGGATGAACAGAACCGGAAAAGACGGGCCCGGGGAGGCGGATGAGGAAAACGGGCCTGAAGGGATTTGAACCCCTGGCCGATGGATTAAGAGTCCATCGCTCAACCTGACTAAGCTACAGGCCCGCAGACGTATTATGTGGTCAACGGATTCCTATAAGGATTTCGGAATCGGGGTATGGAATCCCGCAGGGACGACTATTCCCGAAGGAATAGGAGTCCTGCGACGCCAGTCGCAGGGTGACGGACCCCCGATGAGAAAATCCCGAAGGGATTTTCGGAATCCTGTTTGCGGAATCCCGGAGGGATTGCGCAATCCCTTATATCGGTGGAGGGTGCAACTCTGTATATATGGCCGTCACTGGGGTGGACAGGGCGAAAAAAAAAGTCAAATACCTCATATTCGGGTGCGGGAGCACCGGCTACAACGTGGTGGAGGCGCTCCTCCGGGAGACCCCGGACATCCTCATCATCGACCGGGACGAAAAAAGGGTCGAGGACCTCCGGGTCCAGAAGTTCAATGCCATCGTCCGGGACCTCACGAGCCCCGGCCTCATCGCCGGCCTCCCCGAGCCCGATGTCGCCCTCGTACTCTCCCATGACAAGGACGCGAACCTCGCCGCGGTCCGCACCCTCAGGTCCGCCTACCCGAAGGCCCATATCATCGCGAGGGCGACGGACCCGGTCTCCGTCAGCATGCTCCAGGAGGCCGGGGGGGACCTCATCCTCTACCCCCAGGAGGTCCTTGCCCGGGAGGTGGAATCCCACCTGCGGGAGCTCCATTCCTCCCGGCTCGCCCGGCGGCTCTTCGATCTCATCGCGGGCTGGGAAGGCACCCTCGGGATCGTCACCCACACGAACCCGGACCCCGACTCCATCTCGAGCGCCATGGCCCTCGCGGCCATCGCCGCCGAGGCGAACCCCAGGAACCTCACCTGCCGGATCCTCTATGGCGGGAACATCGGTCACCAGGAGAACCGGGCCTTCGTCAACCTCCTGGACATCAACATGGAGCGGATCACCCCCCAGGTCCTCAAGGAGTGTGACTACCTCGCCCTCGTGGACTCCCTCGCCCCCGGGATGAACAACGACCTCCCGAAGAAGACCCAGGTGAACATCGTCATCGACCATCACACGAACGGGGACATCCCCGAGGTGAAGGGGGACTTCGTGGACATCAGGACCGGCATCGGGGCGACGGCCTCCATGATGGCCCAGTACCTGAAGGAGCTCGGGATCGGGGTGAACAAGAAGGTGGCGACCGCCCTCCTCTACGGCATCCAGGCGGATACCCGCTACTTCCGCCGGAACGTCACCCCCGCTGACTTCATCTACGCGGCCTTCCTCCTCCCCTACACCGACCTCGAGCTCCTGGAGAAGATCACCTCCCCGGCCATCTCCCAGGAGACCCTCGACATCCTGGGGAATGCCATCCGGAACCGGAAGGTCAGGAGCGGCTACCTCTTTGCGAACGTCGGATACGTGCGGAACCGGGATGCCCTCCCCCAGGCCGCCGACCTCCTCATCATGCTCGAAGGGGTGAACACCGCCCTCGTCTTCGGCATCGGGGACTCGGCCATCTATATCTCGGCGAGGAACAAGGACATCCGGCTCCACATCGGGAACGTCCTCTCAGAGGCCTTCGGGGACATCGGGGAGGCCGGCGGCCACCCGAACATGGCGGCGGCAACCATCCCCCTCGCCTACTTCTCCCTCGTGAAGACGAAGGACGACCTCCTCACCCTCGTGCTCGAGCCCATCATGCGCAAGTTCCTGCGGGTCGTGGGCCTCGAGAAAGAAGAGTCCCATGAGATTTTCGAGATTTGATGGATATATATCCATGAAATCTCGAAAAAACGAGCTCGTTTTTTCTCGGTTTGAGGACTGGGAGCCATACTATCTCCGGATTCTCGGCGACCTCGGCTTCGATCGGGCCCAGGACGAGGAGGCCGCCCGGCTCCTCTCGACCCTCCTCACCCGGGACGACCTCACCACCCTGAGGAGGAGGATCAGGGGGAAGGCCGTCACCGTCTGCGGGAACGGCCCGAACCTCGCGGAGGAGCTGGACAGGATCCGGGGTACCGTCGTCATCGCCGCGGACGGTGCAGCGAACCGGCTGTATGCAGGAGGGATCCGACCGGCTGCCATCGTCACCGACCTGGACGGGGCGACGGAGGCTTTCGCGGAGATGAACCGGGCGGGGACCGTCATCGTGGTCCATGCCCATGGGGACAACAGGGACCTCCTCCGTATCTGGGTGCCCCTCTTCACGGGCCCCGTTGTCGGAACCACCCAGGCGAAGCCCTTCGGCCGGATCCACAACTTCGGCGGGTTCTCGGACGGGGACCGGGCCGTGTTCATGGCCCTCGCCCTCGGCGCGGCGGAGGTATCCCTCGCGGGCTTTTTCCTGGACGATCCCGCCGTGAACCCCGTGAAGCGGAGGAAGCTCCTCTGGGCGAGGACCCTCCTCGGGCTCGTAGGGTATGAGCTCTGACGCCGTCATCCTTGACGGATACATTGACGAGCCTGCCTGCCTCGGGGTGCCCCCGTACATCGCCCCCCAGGTCCGTTCCCTCGCCGGGGTCCTCTCCATCCACGGCTACCGGGTCGCCTACCACACCATCGACCGGGTGAGGAAGGACCCTCCTCTCCTCCTCTCCCTCGACAGGGCCGACCTCGTGGTGGTGGTGGCCGGGGTGACCGTGCCGGGGAAGTACCTTGCCGGCACCCCGGCGACCCTCGCCGAGGTCGAGCAGGTGGGGTCCACCCTCCGGCACCCCTGCACCCTCCTCGCCGGCCCCATTCTCTTCGGCTCCGCTCCCGGGGGCGGTGCCCGGGCGGAGAGGAGAGAGATCGCCGGCTTCTCCGATATCCTCGAGGGCTCCCCCGCCGGCGCCCTGGACTCCTTCCTCGCCGGGGGCGAGCCGGCAGCAGAGGGGGATTACCGGCGGCTCTCGGAATGGCTCATCGCCGGTGCCCCGGTGATCACGCAGCATCCATCCTTCCCCCACCTCATGTGCGAGCTCGAGACCGCGACGGGATGCAGCAGGGCTGTCTCCGGCGGGTGTTCCTTCTGCACCGAGCCCTTCTACGGGCCGCCCCGCTTCCGGACCCCGGAGGAGATTGCCGCCGAGGTGGCGGCCCTCTCGGCGAACGGCGCCCGGCACTTCCGGCTGGGGAGGCAGCCCGATCTCCTTACCTACGGGGTCTCGGGCGGGGAGTTCCCCCGTCCGGACCCAGAGGAGCTCCGGGATCTCTTCTCCGGGATCTGCCGAGCAGCCCCGGATCTCCTCACCCTCCACATCGATAACGTGAACCCGGGGACCATCGCCAGGCACGAGGAGGCGAGCCGCGAGGCCCTCCGGGCCATCGTCCAGGGGCACACCCCGGGCGATGTCGCGGCCTTCGGGATGGAGACCGCGGATCCCGCCGTTGTCCGGGCGAACAACCTGAAGGCGTCACCGGAGGAGGTGATGCAGGCCATCCGGGTAGTGAACGAGGAAGGCGGGATGCGCAGGGGGGGGATCCCCCATCTCCTCCCGGGGCTGAACTTCGTCATCGGCCTCGCCGGGGAAACGAAGGATACCTTCCGGCTGAACACGGAATTCCTCTTTCGGGTCCTCGATGAGGGCCTCCTCGTTCGGCGGGTGAACATCCGGAGGCTCATGGCCTTCCCCGGCACCCGGGCCTACCGGGACAACACCGTCGGGATGCACGACCGTCTCTTCCGTGCCTTTAAGGAGCGGGTGCGGAGGGACTTCGATCACCCGATGATCTCCCGGGTCTTCCCCCTCGGGACCATCCTCCACCGGGTCATCGTGGAGCAGCCCGGCCCGCTCTCGTACGGCCGGCAGATGGGGTCCTACCCGGTCCTCGTGGGGATCCCCCTCGACCTCGGGGAAAGGACGGTGCTCGACACCGTCGTGGTGGACTGGGGGATGCGGTCCATCACCGCCCTCCCGTATCCGGTGGAGGTGAACCATTTCCCCCTCAAGGCCCTCGCATGGATCCCGGGGATCGGGAAGAAGCGGGCCGGTGCCGTCGTGGCGGCCCGGCCCTTCGGGGACCTCGCGGCCTTCCGGGCCGTGGCAGGGGAGACCCCCCTCGACGGGGCCCTCTCCTTCCGGGCCCCTTAGGCCTCGCGGAGCTCCATCACCTTCAGGATATCCGTCCGGGTGACGATCCCGAGGATCCTGCCATCCGCGACGATGGGGATCCGCCCGATGTTGTTCCGGGACATGAGCCGGAAGGCGTCGGAGAGCATGGCGGTCGGGGGCAGGGTAATGAGGTTCCTTGCCATGATGTCCCCGACCCTCTTTGCGTCCCGGTCGATCTCGGAGGTACGATGCACGTCCTCAAGGGTGACCATGCCCGTGAGCATGCCTGCCCCGTCCAGGACGGGGAAGCCGAGGTGCTTCGTCGCGTACATGAGCCGGATCACCTCGGGGACGGGCATGTCGGGCGCCACGGTGACGAGGTTTGTGGCCATCACGTCCTTCACCGCCACGTCCCTGAGGAGGACCGTGGACCGGACGGCGTAGAACTCCTGGTCCGCCCCGAGGTAGATGAAGACCCCGATGATGATGAGGATGAAGTTTAAGGTGAGGACCCCGACGATGGCGAAGAGGAAGGCGAAGGCCTTCCCCACGTCGGCGGCGATCTTCGTCGCCTTCGGGAGGGGCATCCGCTGCGCGAGCCAGGCCCGGAGCACACGGCCCCCGTCCATGGGGAAGGCGGGGAGGAGGTTGAAGGCAAAGAGGATGAAGTTCAGGATGGCGAGGTACCCGAAGAGGAAGATGGCGACGGCTCCAACCGCGGAGACCGGCCGCGGGACCAGGTACACGACCGCGGCGGCGACGATGCCGAGGGCGGCGCTCGTCACGGGTCCGGCGAGGGCCATGGGGAGCTCGTCGCGGGGATTGGGGAGCTCGTTCTCGATGGAGGAGACCCCGCCGAGGATGAGGAGGGTGATGCTGTTGATCTTGATCCCACGTCTCAGGGCCACGATGCAGTGGGCAAGCTCGTGGACGAGCACGCAGAAGAAGAGGGCGAGGGCAACCACGACCCCGAGAATATAGGGGTTCCATCCCGCCATGATGAGGGTGGTGTCCGCTCCCTGCACCCCGAAGACATCGAAGACAAAGCTCGACGAATAGCCGATATCCGTCCCGATGATCCAGGCGAACAGCGGGATGGCGAGGAGAAAGGACCAGTGGAGGAGGACCGGAATACCAAAGAGGCTCCCGATTTTGATGGAACCGGCCATGGCAGACGAGTATCTTTTTATTGTTTAAGAATCTATCCTCCTCTGATAAGGATGATAACCCAGATTACCGAACTGTTCGGGCTCTCCGTCTACACCGATAAGGCGATCTACGTGGGGGACGTGGAGGACGTGGTCATCGACGTGGACAACAAGAAGCTCGATGCCCTCGCCATCGGGAACCTGAACCCGGAGCTCGTGGACGTCAAGGGGTTCAAGGGCATCAAGATCCCCTTCCGGATCATCAAGGCCATCGGCGACATCATCGTCATCCGCCACCTCTCCCAGCAGTTCAGGCAGGAGTAAGGGCTCCCGGGAGAGCCGCCCCCGGTCCCCCCGAAGGGGACCGTCCCGCCCCCATCCGTCTGTTTTTCCATGGAAGAGAGAGAGATCTTCGGGAACCTTGCCATCGTCCCCCCCATCTTCGTCCGGCTCGACGGCAGGGCCTTCCACCGGCTGGCACGCCGCCTCGCCCTCGAACGCCCCTTCGACGAGCGGTTCTCCCGGGCCATGGCCGAGGTCTCGGCCCGGCTCCTCACCGAGAGCGGCCTCTCCCCCCTTTTCGCGTACACCTTCTCCGACGAGATCAGCCTCTACTTCCCCGTCCTCCCCTTCCGGGGCCGGGTGGAGAAGATCGACTCGGTCCTCGCCTCCTTTGCGGCGAGCAGCCTCACCCTTGCCCTCCCCGCAGACCGGCCCCTCGCCTTCGACGGCCGGGTTATCCTCGCCTCCCGGGACTTCGCCCGGGAGTACCTCGCCGGGAGGCAGCAGGAGGCCTGGCGGAACCACCTGAACGCGTACTGCCAGGAGGCCCTCCTCGCCGGGGGGCTGAAACCCTCCGAGGTGGCCCGCCGGCTCTCGGGGATGCAGGGCGAGGAGCTCCACGAGTTCATGTTCGCCCGGGGGGTGAACCTGGCAAAGACCCCGGCCTGGCAGCGGCGGGGCGTCCTCGTCTACCGGAAGGAGGAGCAGAGGGAGGGGTTCAACCCCCGGGCCGGGGAACCGGTCGAGGTATCCCGGCGGGTCGTCACCATCGACCGGGACCTCCCCCTTTTCCCGAGCCCGGAGGGAAAGGCCTTCCTCGACGGGATCCTGGGCCCCTGATCAGGGTACCCGGGAAACGGCCGTCCTTACCTCGATCCCCTCGATGTCCCAGCTGGTGACGGGGCCCAGGTCGCCCTCTGCCCCCGCCTCCCCGGTCACGTGGATAAAGAGAGACCGGGCCCTCACCTCGTCCCGGATCTTCTCCGCCCACCCCGATCTCACGAGGGAGGCGACCCGGGGGTCCCCGATACCCACCTCGGCGATGATGAACTCCTCGACCGCGAGGTTGAGCTTCCTCCGGCTTTCCTGGAGCCTCCGGATCAGCTCCCTCGCATAGCCCTCGCCCTCGAGCTCGGGTGTGAGCCGGCTGTCCACGTACACCGTCCCCCCCTCCATGGATGCCGAGGTGAAACCCTCGGGGAGGGTCCGGGCAAAGGTGACCTGGGCGGGGGTGATCTCGTAGGACTTCCCGCCGCCGGAGAGGACCGCCTTCCCCTCCCTCGAGAGGCATTCCCCGAGGGCCCGTGCATCCGCCGCCTCGACGAGGGTCTTCACCCACGGGGCGTCCTTCCCGAAGGCGGGGCCGATGGCCCGCATGACGGGCTCGGCCCGGACCCCCATCCGGTCCCAGGAGCCCTCCACGATGGTGAGCCCTTTCGCGTTCGCCCGGGTCCTCGCGATCTCACCGAGACTGCGGAGGGATCCTGCCACTTCCGGGGACGCGGCCTCCACGACAACCTCGGCGACCGGCCAGCGGAGCTTCCGCTTTGCCGTCTGCCGGGCGTTCGCCACCGCATCGTCGAAGGACCGGACCGCCGCCATGGCCTTCTCCAGGACCGGGTCAGTGAAACCAGGGTCCGGCCGGGGCCAGTCGAGCATGTGCACGCTCTCCGGCTCGGACGGGAGCCGGAGGTTCCGGTAGATCTCCTCGGCGAGGTGGGGGGCAAAGGACGAGAGGAGCTGGACAAGCCTCCTCATGGTGAGGTAGATGGTGTCGTACGCCTGCCGCTTCCCGGGGGAATCACCCTCAAGCCACATCCGGGGCCGGACGAGCTGGACGTACCACCGGGAGAGGTCCTCGAGGATGAACTCCGTGAGGGCCCTCGTGGCCCGGTGGAGCTCGCAGACCTCCATGGCGGCCTCCACGCCGGCGGCGATGGTGTTGATCCGGGAGAGGATCCACCGGTCCTCGGGCCTCATCCGGGGCAGCTCCGCCATGATGCGGGACGGATCGAACCCCCCCCTCGCGTCCTCCGGCGGGGCATACCCGTCGAGGATCATGTAGGGGAGGGGGAACCGGTACACGTTCCAGAGGATGTTCACCGCCCGGTTCACCGTCTTCACCCCCTCCCAGTTGAACTTCAGGTCGTCCCACGGGGCGTTTGCCGAGAGGATGTAGAGCCTGAGCACGTCGACCCCCGCCTTTTCGATGACCTCCTCCGGCGCGACGACGTTCCCCAGGCTCTTTGACATCTTCCGGCCCTCGGCATCGAGGGCAAAGCCGTGCATGAGTACGCTCCTGTACGGCGACCGGGAGAAGGCGATGGTGGAGGCCCCGAGCTGGGAGTAGAACCAGCCCCTCGTCTGGTCCTGCCCCTCGGTGATGAAGTCGGCAGGCCAGTACTTTTCGAAGGATTCCCTCTCCCCGGGGAACCCGAGGGTCGCCCAGGAGGCCACCGCGGAGTCGAACCAGACGTCGAAAATGTCTTCCACCCGGTTCATCGTCCCGCCGCAGCTGCAGGGGATGGTAACCTCGTCCACGTAAGGCCGGTGGGGGTCGGGGACCTCTGTCCCCGAGAGGGCCTCGAGCTCGGCGATGGTCCCGACTATCCGTTGCTTCCCGCATCTCCGGCACTCCCAGATGGGGATGGGGATGCCCCAGTACCGCTGCCGGGAGATGCACCAGTCCCGGGCTTCCTTCAGCCAGTCGTAGAACCGGGCCGACCCGGCCCAGGCGGGGTACCAGGTGACCGCGGCGCACTCGGCGAGCATCTGCTCCCGGATCTCCGAGGCCTTGAGGAACCACTGCGACGTGGCCCGGAAGATGATGGGGGTCTTGCACCGCCAGCAGTGGCCGTACCGGTGGACCACCTCCCCCCTTGCCATGAGGGCGTCCCCGAGGTCCTCGAGGACGAGGGCATCGGCGTCCTTCACGAAGATCCCGTCATAGGCCCCGCCTTCGGCCGTGAACCGCCCGGCAGGGTCCACGGGGCAGAAGACCGGGAGCCCCTCCTTCATCCCGAGGAGGTAGTCGTCCCAGCCATGCCCCGGGGCGATGTGGACGATCCCCGTGTTCTCGAGGGTGACGAAGTCCGCCTCGGTGACCCGGTGGTGGAACTCCCTCTGGAAGGGCACCCTCCCTGACAGGGGGGACACGTACTCGAGCCCGACGAGCTCCCTCCCGGGGACCCTGTCCAGGACCTCGAAGTCCTGGTACCGGCCCTTCCTGAGCACCTGGTCCACGAGCTCGTCGGCCATCCAGAGGATCTCGCTCCGCCCGTCCTTCTCGGCCCTGATCCGGGCGTAGATGGCGCCGGGCATGACGGCTGCGGCGACGTTTGCGGGGAGGGTCCAGGGGGTGGTGGTCCAGATGACGAGATACTCGCGGTCCTTCCCTTTCACCGGGAACTTCACGAAGATGGAGGGGTCCTTCCGGTCCCAGTACTCAACCTCCGAATCGGCGATGGCGGTCTCGCACCGGGGGCACCAGTTCACGACCCGGTGACCCCGCTCGAGCATGCCCTTCTCCCCTGCCCGGGCGAGGGTCCACCAGGCAGCCTCGATGTAGCCCGGGGCGACGGTGAGGTACGGGTTCTCGAAGTCCAGCCAGACCCCGAGGGCCCGGAACTGGTCGGACATGAGGTCCTTGTTCCTGAGGGCGAAGCGCCGGCACTCCTGGATGAAGGCCCCGATGCCGAAGGCCTCGATCTCCTTCTTGCTCGAGAAGCCGAGCTGGTGCTCCACTTTCACCTCGATGGGGAGGCCGTGCATGTCGTACCCCGCCCGCTCGATGATGTGCCTCCCCTTCAGCCGGTGGTAGCGGAGAATGGCGTCCTTCAGGATCTTGTTCCAGGCGGTGCCCAGGTGGATGTTCCCCGTGGTGTAGGGCGGGCCGTCGACGAAGAAGAAGGGCCTCCCCCCGGCCCGGAGCTCGCGGACCTTCCGGTAGATGTCCCTCTCCCTCCAGAACTCCTGCACCCCCGCCTCCACCCCGGCGGCCTCCCAGGTGCTCTCTACCGCCTTCACGGGGACCCTCCGCAGCCCGTCATTCTCTACCATGTTGGGCCTCCCATAAGAAAGCATTTTTTAAAACTCGCGGGCACCCAATCTCCATGGAGGGGAGGACCATGCAGATCGCGGTCATCGGCAAGGAAGCGTGCACGGAGGAGGAGTACCGGGCGGCGGAACGGGCAGGGGCCCTCGTCGCGGGGAGCAGAGCGGTCCTCTGCTGCGGCGGCCTTGGTGGAGTGATGGAGGCCGCATGCAGGGGCGCGAAGGCGGAGGGGGGGACGACAGTGGGCATCCTCCCCTCCACCGGCCGGGGGAACCCCTTCCTCGACATCGTGATCCGGACCGGCCTCGGGCATGCCCGGAACATTGTCCTCGTCCAGTCGGCCGATGCGGTGGTGGCTATCGGGGGAGGCTTCGGCACCCTCTCGGAGATCGCCATCGCCCTCAAGATCGGAAAGGAGGTCTTCGGGTTCCGCACCTGGAAGATCGACGGGGTGCAGGCCTGCGCGAGCCCGGAGGAGGCGGTCAGCCGGGCAGCCGCCGCAGCCGGCCGGCGAGGCTGAGGTCATAACCGCCGAGGCCCTCCAGCGCCTCCCGGAAAGGCCGTGAGGTGACCGCCGAGGCGAGGGCCTGCACCCGGGAGTCATCCCAGGTGTCGGCCCGGAACACGAGCTCGTAGGGCTCCCGGGCCACGGGGGTGAAGGAGAGGCCGAAGGCCCTGGCCGCGGAGTACACCCCAAGGCCTGCCCCGGCCTCCCCGGTTTTCACGGCGAGGGCGACGGCGAGGTGGGTGGTCAGCTCCCGGTCATACCCGGGGATGGATGCGGGGGAGATGCCCTCCTCCTTCAGGAGATGATCGAGGAGGATCCGGGTGCCTGATCCCTTCTGCCGGTTGGCAAACCGGATCCCCGGGAGCTCACCGAGGGACAGGGGCTTCCGGGAGATGATCCCCTGCTCCCTCCCGGCGAGGCAGAGGAGGACGAGCTCCTCGCCAGGGAGGTGGCGGGTGAGGTACCGGGTGTTATAGCTCCCGTCATCGGCGAGGAGATGCATGGGGGCCCCGTGGCAGACCCTTTTTTTCAGGGCGAGGAGGCCGCCCATGGACCCCTGGTGGGCGCTGTGGAGGGAGACACCGGCCAGCGCGAGCCGGTCGGCAAGGAGGTCGAGGGCCGGGTCATGGCTCCCCGTGAGGATAAGGGCCCGGCGGGCCTCCTCCGCGGTCACCATGAGCCGGGCTTCGATCTCCCCGCCGGCCTCGACCCCCTCCCGTTCGGAGGCGATGGCGAGGTACGCGTTCGCCCGCACCCCGCTCATCTGGACCCCTGCCCCCCGGCTCTGCGGCACCGCCACCCACCGGTCCCGGATCCACCCGAGGGAGAGGAGGACGAACTCCTCCGTCCCGAGGTCGGAGGCGAGGGTGGAGGCGAGGGTAGCGGGCACCGTCTCCCCCCTGTCAGAGGGGAGCCCGTAGAGGGCGAGGAGCGGGACGACGAGCTCCCTGAGGACCGTGACCGCGGAGAGGGGGTACCCGGGGAGGCCGATGACCGGCTTGCCCCGGATCCTCCCGATGATGACCGGCTTTCCGGGCTTCATGGCCACGCCATGGACGAGCACCTCCCCGAGCTCCGCGATGGTGTCGGCGGTGTAGTCCCGGGTCCCCGCCGAGGACCCGGCCGAGATGATGACGAGGTCGTTCGCCTCCACCGCCCCGGCGAGACGCTGCCGGATGAGGGCGGGCTCATCCGGAGTGAGGGGAAGCCGGGTGCAACGTGCCCCGAGGCCGGTGAGCCAGGCGGCGGCCATGACGGTATTGCTCTCCACCGCCTGGCCGGGGCCAGGGCTCTCCCCGGCGGGGACGAGCTCGCTCCCCGTCGGGATAAGCCCGATCCGGACGGTGAGCACCTCCAGCTCCGCGATCCCGTAGGCCGCGAGGGCACCGATCTCGTGGGGCCGGATCCGGTGCCGGGAGGGGAGGATCATCTCCGTCTCCCCAATGTCCTCCCCGACGGGCCGGACATGCTGCCAGGGGCCCGCGGGCTTCCGGATGGTGAACCGGTCCCCGTCGATGCGCACCTCTTCGATCATGATGACCGCGTCGCACCCCGGGGGGAGGAGGTTCCCCGTGTTCACCCGCACCGCACCCCGGAGGGTTACCGGCCGCTGCTCGCTTGCCCCGAAGGTCTCCTCGCTCGCGACGGCGATGCCGTCCATGGCCGCGAGGTGGGCCCCGGGGACCGAGAACCGGGCGAAGATGGGCGAGGCGGTGACCCGCCCTGAGGCGGCTGCCACGGGAACCCGCTCGGTGGAGGGGGCAAGGGCGAAGGAACGGCCGAGGATCGCGAGGGTCTCCCCGAGGGATATGACGGAAAGGTACCGCTTCACCACAGGATCACCTCCACGGTCTCCCCCGCCTCGATCCCCTCGCGTTCGGCGGGGACCCGCACGAGGCCGTCGCTCCCGGCGAAGGTGTTCAGGAGGCCGCTCTTCCCGAAGCAGGGCACCGCCCTCCCCCCGTCGAGCTTCACCCGGACAAACTCCACCCTGCCCCTCTGCGAGGGGATGTTCTCGGCGAGGACAGCGGGGACCCGCCTCTCCTCCCCCGGGACACCGGACATCGCCGAGAGGAGCGGCCCGCCGAGGGCATGGAGGCCGACGTAGGCCGAGGCGGGGTGCCCGGGGAGGCCGAGGATCGGCCGGCCATCCGCCAGGCCGATGATGGCGGGCTTCCCCGGCGCGATCCCGATCCCGTGGACGAGGACCTCGCCCCTCTCCCCGATGACCGATGCCGTGTGGTCCCGGAAATCCTTGGAGGAGCCACCCGAGAGGAACACGGCGTCGCACTCCAGGATCGCCCTGTCCAGGGCCAGCCCGAGGGCGTCCCGATCGTCACGGACGATCCCGTAGAGGACAGGCAGGCATCCGAGCTCCTCCGCAAAGGCGGCGCACAGGGGGCCGTTCGCGTCCCGGACCTGGCCCGGGCCCGGGGTCTCCCGGATGGGCACGAGCTCATCCCCCGTGGAGATGATCCCCACAACGGGCCGGCGGTACACGGGGACACGCTCATACCCCGCGGCGGCGAGGATCCCCGCGTCACGGGGGGATAGTACCCTGCCCCGGGGGATGATGACCGACCCCCGGGCAAAGTCCTCGGCCGGGAGGATGACGTTCTCGCCGGGGGCCACGGGCCGCTGCACGAGGACCTCGTCCCCGATCCGCTCGGTGTGCTCGACCATCACCATGGCATCGGCCCCCGAAGGGAGCATGGCCCCCGTCGGGAGGGCAAACCCTTCGCCGGAACCGAGAGGCCGGGCCGGCTCCTCCCCCATGGCGACCTCGCCGGTCACCCGGAGGATGGCTGGGATCCCTTCGCTCGCCCCCACGGTGTCCGAGGCCCGGACAGCGTACCCGTCCACCGTCGAGCGGGCAAACCCCGGGATGTCCTCCCGGGCCATCGCGTCCCGGGAGAGGACCCGGTGGAGTGCCTCGCCGAGGGGGATCTCCTCCTCAAGGGGGGCGGGGGCGATGTCCCGGACGACGCGGATGGCCTCTTCGAGGGGGACGATGGTGAGGAACAGGCTCATCCAAAGCAGCCCAGCTGGCACTTCCGGATCTTGACCTTGTGCCTGTTGCAGTACTTCGCGATGTCCATCTTCGGGATGCCGTACTTCTCGGCGATCTGGAAGGCCTTCGCGCAGGGAAGCTCGTTCCTGATGCCGGACTCGTCGAAGGCTTTCTTGATGAGGACCTCGTCCATGGTAACAATGATTCCTTTCCGATTACATAGTGTTTACCACTGGTGCACATGGGGGCTCTCAGGGTCGCGGTGGTCAACTCGGCGCAGGACGTGGCGGGGAGGAACATCAGGAGCCATCTCGAGGAGCTTCTCAACAGCCATCCTCCCGGTCCCGGCAGAGAGGGAGGCGGCCCCGTCTCCTTCGGGTTCCATGAGGTGGGGGGCCGGCTCATCCATGCCGACGGGGTCGACCGCGACCTCACCGCCGACCTCATCCTCTTCATCTCCCGGCACACGAGCAGGGACCCCTCCCCCGTCCTCACCGTCCACGTGACGGGAAACCTCGGGGGCGCGGAACTCGGGGGGAGGCCCCGGGCCCTCCCCCCGGCATGTCCGCCGTGGATGCAGGCGGTCCTCCGGGAGCTGGGGACGAGGGCGCCGCCCGGGTATACCGTCTCCTACGAGGTAACCCACCATGGCCCGACGGAGCTTGCGACCCCCTCCTTCTTCGTGGAGATAGGCTCCACCGCCTCCGAGTGGGCGGACCCCCGGGCCGGGAGGGCCGTGGCAGAGAGCATCTTCGCCGCGAGGCCGGGGGATGCTGTGAACCTCATCGGCCTCGGGGGGAACCATTACGCCGCAAGGCAGACGGAGATGGGCTACACCACCCGGGGGGCCTTCGGGCACATCGCCCACAGCCGGGAGGTGCCGGGCCTCGACCGGGAAATGGTCGCCCTCATGCGGGCCCGGAGCCGGGCCGTGGCGGCGTACATCGACCGGAAGGCCCTCGATCCCCGGGAGGTTTCCCGGCTCGAGGGTATCCTGGGGGAGCTGGATCTTCCCGTCCTCTCCGGGGGGGAGGTCCTGTCCCTCGGGAGTATGGAGTGGCCCTCGTACCTTGCGGCCCGAGCTGTCGCCAGATCGGCGGTACCGGGCTCACGGCTCCATCCCCATGCCCTCACCTCCCTCGACCGGCCGGTCCTCGCGGAGCTGGACCCGGTCCTCGTCACCGAGGCGGCGAGGGCGGACGAGGGGGCGCTCCTCGCCGGCCTCGGGGCCCTCCCGGTCGTCCATCTCTCGGCGGGGGGAACGGGGGTCCTCCCCCGCTTTATCACGGATGAGAAGGAACGGGAACGGGTCATCCATGACTTAATAAACCTGTGTGTGAAAATCATTATTGAACGTCAGGATGCGTCTGTTGAAGGTGATCGCCTGATCCTCAGGAGGTTCCGGTTCGACCCTGAGAAGGCACGTGGTCTCGGTGTCCCGAAAGGGCCTCTCTTCGGCAGGCTGCAGGCCGGCGAGGCGATCAGCCTGGACGGGAGGGTCATCACTCCTTCCATGGTCCAGACCGCGAGGGTTACGGAGATTCATATCCCGGGGTTGGAGATGTTCTTGTGAAGTCCATCATCGACGAGGCGTTGACACGGGAAGAGGAGGAGCAGAAGGCCATGGCGGCCTCACAGCCGCCGGCACAGCCGGCTGCAGCGCCGGCGGCGACCCCCCAGTCGGACAAGGAGCTCGAGGAGGTGCTCGCCCAGCTGAAGACCGAGATCGCGGTCGTCGGCTGCGGCGGGAGCGGGTCCAATACCATCACCCGCATCATGGAGGAGGGGATCCATGGCGCCCGGCTCATCGCCATGAACACCGATGCCCAGCATCTCATCCGCACCCAGGCTCAGTACCGGATCCTCCTCGGCCGGCAGCGGACGAGGGGGCTCGGTGCCGGGTCCATCCCCCAGGTGGGAGAGGAGGCGACCGTGGAGGCCCTGGAGGAGATCAAGAAGGTCGTCACCGGCTGCGACATGGTCTTCCTCACCACCGGCCTCGGCGGCGGGACCGGCACGGGGGCGGCCCCCGTGGTGGCCAAGGCCGCCCGCGAGCAGGGGGCCCTGACCATCGCCATCGTGACCCTGCCCTTCACCGCCGAGGGGTCCATCCGGCGCGAGAACGCCGAGGCAGGCCTCGAGCGCCTCCGGGACATCGCCGATACCGTCATCGTCGTCCCCAACGACCGGCTCCTCGAGGTCGTCCCCCGGCTCCCCCTCTACGCCGCCTTCAAGGTGGCCGACGAGGTCCTCATGCGGGCCGTGAAGGGCATCACCGAGCTCATCACCCTTCCCGGGCTCGTGAACCTGGACTTCGCCGATGTCCGGACCGTCATGGAGCGCGGTGGGGTGGCCATGATCGGCATGGGCGAGAGCGATGCCGAGGACAAGGCCGCCGACTCGGTGAAGAAGGCCCTCCGGTCCCCGCTTCTTGACGTGGACATCTCGGGAGCGACCGCCGCCCTCGTGAACGTCGTGGGGGGCCCGGACATGACCATCGCCGAGGCCGAGGGGGTCGTCCAGGAGGTCTACGACCGGGTGGACCCGAATGCCCGGATCATCTGGGGCGCCATGGTGGACCCGACCATGCAGCACCGGATGAGGACCATGCTCGTCGTGACAGGCGTCCACTCCCCCCAGATCTACGGCCGGTCCGAGAAGGAGGCCCCCCGGAAGGTGGCCCGACACTTTGAAATAGATTTCATGAAGTAATAAGTGAGGAATAACGGAATGGCATTCAAGCTGGAGGAAGAGCTCTTCCATAAATACTGGCGCGTCATCAAGCTCGCGCGGACCCCCACCCGGGAGGAATTCCAGAAGATCGCCCTCGTCGCGGCCGCCGGGATCCTCCTCATCGGGCTCATCGGCTTCCTGATCCTCACCTTCATGGGATACCTCCCCCGCTGAGGCCATCCCATGACCGACGAGCAGAAACCCACCGGGACCCCCGCACCTGCAGCAGCCCCGGCGCCACCCCCCGCAGTGAGCCCCGATACCTCCAGGAATAAGATCTTTGCCATCAAGACCACGGCGAAGCAGGAGCGGGCCGTGGCGGACAGCATCAAGAAGGCGGTGGAGACCCAGACCGACATCAAGGTGGTGGCCATCATCGTCCCCGACGAGCTCCGGGGTTACGTCCTCGTGGAGACCCCCGAGAGCCACGCCCGGATCGAGCAGCTCGTGGAGATGATCCCCCATGCCCGGGCCGTGGTGAAGGGAGAGACGAAGATCGAGGAGGTGGCCCACTTCCTCGTCCCGAAGCCGGTGGTGAGCGGGATCGAGGAGGGCACCATCGTAGAGCTCATCGCCGGCCCCTTCAAGGGGGAGAAGGCCGTCGTAAAGAGGGTTGACATGGGTAAGGAGGAGATCACCGTGGAGCTCTACGAGTCTGTGGTCCCCATCCCGATCACCGTGCGCGGCGACCATGTCCGGGTGGTGGAGAAAGTGGAGGACCAATAAGGTCCGACACTTGAGAGAAAACCGAAGGTTTTCGTGAAGGTAGAGGATCAGTAAGATCCGAGACCCGAGCGAAACCCGAAAGGTTTTGCGAGGTGGAGGATAGTAAGATCCGACACTTGTGGGACGATATCAGGAGTTCCACCCCAGGTCAAAGACCAGTAAGTCTCTCTCCCTCCGGCAATCGAACCTTTTTTAACCCCCCGGCGCGACTTTATATAACCCAAGCGGTGCACCCTTTCAGGGTCACGCTGCCTTGGTGGAAACGCTATGGGAGAGATCGTCGAGGTACTGGTACCCGGCGGCAGGGCAACACCCGGCCAGCCCCTTGGACCAGCCCTTGGGCCCCTCGGTATCAACGTGAAGGCGGTCGTGGACGAGATCAACCGGAAGACTGCGGACTTTAACGGGATGCAGGTGCCGGTCAAGATCCAGGTCGACGACAGGAAGCAGTTCACGGTGACCGTGGGCACCCCCCCGACCACCGCCCTCATCAAGAAGGAGGCAGGGGTCGAGAAGGGCTCGGCCACGGCCGGCACGCAGATGGTGGGGAACCTGCCGCTCGAGGCGGCCATCCGGATCGCCCGCATGAAGTCTGGCGACATGCTCTCGTATACCACGAAGAGCCGTGTCAGGGAGGTCGTCGGCACCTGTGTCTCCATGGGAGTCACCGTGGAGGGCAGGAGACCGAAGGACATCCTCAAGGCCATCGATGCGGGCGAGTTCGATGCGCTCCTCACCTGAAGGAGACTGACCATAGGAGATCGAAGAGGTCGAGAACTATGGAGGTATCAGATGGTTGAGAAGGAAAAGATCGCAGCCACGGTAAAGACGGCCATCGAGCAGGCCCCGAAGCGGAAGTTCCGGGAGAGCGTGGACATCACGGTCAACTTAAAGAACGTGGACCTGTCCCAGCCCAAGAACCGGATCGACGAGACCATCCTGCTCCCCCACCAGCTGGGAGGGGTGAAGATCGCCGTCCTCGGGAAAGGGGATATCACGTCGAAGGCGAAGGACGCGAAGGTGGACCTGATCCTGTCGGCCGAGGAGATCGAGCGCCTCGGGGGCGCACCCCGGGAGGCTCGGAAGATCGCGGGCGAGTACCGGTTCTTCATCGCCGAGACCACCGTCATGTCCCAGGTGGGCAGGTTCCTCGGTCCGAGGCTCGGGCCCCGGGGCCGGATGCCCACCCCGGTCCCGCCGGGGACGGACATCAAGCCCATGGTGGACCGGCTCCGCTCGTCGGTGAAGATCCGGACCAAGGACCGGACCACCTTCCACGCGAGGGTGGGCTCGACGGAGATGGACCCGAACCTCATCGCCGAGAACATCGACGTCGTCATGAAGAGGATCGAGTCAGTCCTCGAGCAGGGCCACCTGAACATCCGCTCGGTCTACGTGAAGACCACCATGGGCCCCGCGGTCAGGATGGTGTGAGATGGCGCTCTACACCCACCACCTCCCCCCGTGGAAGCGGGACGAGGTGGAGATGATCAAGAAGTGGGCGAAGGAGTTCGCCGTGATCTCCCTCGTGGATATCCACGGCATCCCGGCGGCCCAGCTCCAGGGGATCCGGAAGGACCTCCACGGGAAGGCCGTCCTCCGGATGACGAGGAACACCCTCATCGAGCACGCCTTCGCCGAGCTGGGCGGGGACTACGCGGACCTCGAGCGGTTCATCGAAGGCCAGAGCGCCCTCATCTTCACGAACGAGAACCCCTTCTCCCTCTACCGCACCCTGGAGAGGACGAAGACGAAGATGGCCGCGAAGCCGGGGGAGATCGCCCCGGAGGACATCGTCGTCCCCAGGGGGCCCACGAGCTTCAAGCCGGGCCCCGTCGTCGGGGAGCTCCAGCAGGCGGGGATCCCGGCGGTCATCGAGGCCGGCAAGGTGAAG
>DATKMC010000099.1:0-28517 GCA_035542115.1 Methanomicrobiales archaeon
CATGCGGTGCGCCTTCTGCCAGAACTACGGGATCAGCCAGTGCTACGAGGGTGAGGGGATCTCCGGCGAACGTCTCGCCGGGCAGATGCTCGCCCTCCAGGAAGCCGGGTGCCACAACATCAACTTCGTCACCCCCTCCCACTTCGTCCCCCAGATCCTCGCCGCCGTGGGGATGGCGGTGCCCCTCGGCCTCTCGATCCCCCTCGTTTACAACAGCGGCGGCTACGACCTTCCGGGGACCATCCGGCTCCTCGACGGGGTCTTTGACATCTACATGCCCGATGCCAAGTACGGGAGGGACGAGGTCGCCCTCGCCCTCTCCGATGCCCCGGAATACACGAGGTACAACCGGGAGTCCATGAAGGAGATGCACCGGCAGGTCGGGGACCTCGTCGTCGAAAACGGGATCGCGACGCGGGGCCTCATCATCCGGCACCTGGTCCTGCCCGAGGATCTTGCAGGCACGGAGCCGGTGATGGAGTTCATCGCCCGGGAGATCTCGCCGGATTCGTATGTGAACGTCATGGACCAGTATCATCCGGCGTGGCACGTGCTCGAGGAGGGGCATCCCCTGTACCGGAGGCTGCGCAGGAGAATTACCACAAAGGAATATACACAGGCGGTGGACGTGGCCCGGAGAGCAGGGCTACATCGGGGGGTGCCGTTTGACCACCGGTGAGCATCCGCATCCTCGGCCCCCGTATCATCGTCGGGAAAATCCATCGGTATACCCACCTATTTTCACCCTCCCCCTGCCCCGGGGTGATATACCGCCCCCTCCCGATTCTTTGTATGGCACGGGAACCGTTCTTCCGGTGCCCGGGGTGCAGCTCGCTCCTCACCTCCGAGGCTTCCTTCTCCGGCAGCTGGGAGTGCCGGTACTGCGCCTGCCTCTTCCCCGTGGAGACAGGCGGGAATATCCTGGCCTGGCTGGGGTTTCCGGTGAGCGACCCCAGCCCGGTCACCTTCTCCGGATCCCCGCCAGCTTTGCCTGCACCTCGGGATTGTCGAGGGCACCGAGGAGCTGCTCGCTGAACCCGCCGGCACCAACGCACTGCTGGATGGCCTGCTTCACCACCCGGTCGTCCAGGGCCCGGACGAGGTTCCGCTTGAACTCGTCGAGGGACCGGATCTCCGACATCGTCATGTCCCCGTGCATCCGTCCCTCCTTCTGGTCGAGGAGGTCCTGGAGATCCGCCTCGGAGACCTTCACGAGCCGGCCCCTCCGCAGGGCCTTGATCTCCCCGTTCTTTATCATGGTCTGCACCGTTGCGAGGGAAACGCCGAGCCGGCCGGCGGCCTCCCTGGGCGAGATGAGTGTCTCGGGCATGCGGTAGGATACGCCCGAGCACACATAATGGTTCTGTCACCCCTCAGATTCCGTCAAATAGATATGGCCGCATGGCGAAGGGGGACTATCGGAGGAGCATCAGGATGGCAACCGATCCGGTCTGCTATGCAGAGGTTGACGAGGAGAACGCATCCCACGTCGTGACCTATAAGGGGCAGAAGTACTGGTTCTGCACCGCGAGCTGCAGGAAGAAGTTCGAGGAGAAGCCGGAGAAGTACGCGAACCTGGGACCGGCCTTCAAGATCGACCCCGGGATGAGCTGTTAATCCGCCGGCCCTTTTCCTTCTTTCCCCCGTTCAGGGGAAGAGGTCCCTGAGGGGGAACCTGTACGGGCCGAGCCGCCCGTCGAAGTTGGTGGCCCCGATGAAGAGGGCCTTCCCCGTCCCGGTCGCCGCCTCGATCCCCTCCCTCATCGCCCCCTTCACCGACGTTTCGTCCACGCCGTTCACTACGATCTCGTAGATGGACCCGACCCCGTCGGGAACGAGAGAGCCCCCGATCCTCCCCCTGAGCGCCGGGCAGAGGGGATGGTTCGTGCTCGCGGCCATCGGGAACCGGTAGTTCCGGCACCCCACCATCGAGCCGCTCCTCACGATACCCCCGGGGAAGCTCGTGATGACCCCCCGGAGGTCCGCGATGGCCGCCGCCCCCGCCTCGGCGGCCGCGAGGGCCGAGGGCCGGTCCCGGCCCATGACGAGGAAGTTCCCCCCCGCGATCCCCGGCACGGCCCCGAACCGCTCCTCACCGACGTATTCCCCTTCCATGACGGGGATCCGCCAGCAGCTGCGCCCCCCGACGGTGCAGCGCTCCTCGTACGTGTCCCCGAAGTAATGCATCCTCGTGTAGAACCGGCTCCTCGCCTCCGGGAGGCCGTCGAAGGCCGAGGCGGTAGGGCAGGGGAGGATGCATTGCCCGACCCGGGCGGCGACGTTCGCCTTCAGGTTCTTCTTCTCCGTGCAGACGAGGATGGAGACCCCCTCCCTCCCGTCAGGGGTTTCCGCGGGGCCCAGGTACCCCTCGATCCCCGCCTCGCAGGGGCATCCTATGCGGGAGCTCGCAAAGCCGGTCGCCTCGGCGGCGGCCCGGTATGCCCACTCCCGGCTCGCCGCCGTGATGATGATCCGCGAGATCCAGACCGGAAATGCCTCGGCAAAGGTATCGAGGATGATGGCCCCGTTCCTTTCCATGGTCAGCCCTTCCCGTCCGGGAACACGACCCCGTCCTCGGTGATGATGAGGTTCATATGGAAGTCGTTCGCATCGCACGGGACCTCCCCTGCCTCCTGGCAGGCAAAGGCGATGCCGATGCGCCGGATCCGCGGGTTCCGGGCGAGGAACCGGTCATAGTATCCGGCGCCGTACCCGAGCCGGCCTCCCCGCCGGTCGAAGCCGAGCATCGGGAGGATGATGGTGTCCACGTCCTCCGGCCGGGCCGGGATCTCGTTCCCGATGGGCTCGGGGACGCCGAAGGTGGAGAGAACGAGGACCGAGGGATCCTCCAGGTAGGAGAGCCGGAGGCTCACGTCCTCCCGGACGATGATGGGGACGATGACCGGGTTCCCCCGGGCGAGGAGCTCGTCGACGAGGGGCCGGGTGTTCACCTCGAGCTCCTTCGAGGAGTAGACCATGACCGTCTCGCCGTCCCGGATGAGGTCGCCGACATGGCCGCAGATCCTCCGGCTCCTTTCGAGCCGCTCGGAGGAGGACAGGGCCTCCCGCCGTTCCCGCATGGCCTGCCGGACCCGGTTCTTCCGCTCCCTCATAGCCAGAGCTGTATTCCCCGGGTATTTATGGCTTCTTTCCGGCCCGGTCTTTCGGCGTCGGGGGTTCAGAATCCCCGCGCCCTGCCGGTGACCTCGGCCCGGACGGGGTAGCCCTCGAGCTCCCGTGGGATTTCCCGGAGGGTCGAGGGCCGGTGCCGGTCGAGCCCGACGACGATCTCCGGATTCCCGTCGGAGCGCCGGCCGATGCCCACCGAGACCACGCCGGGCAGCGAGAGGAGGTCCCTCTCATGGCGGGCCTTCACCTCCCGGATCCCACCTGGCCAGCCGGCCCCTTCCCCGGACGGTCCCTGCGATGTCATGGTCCCGCGGTCCCCCCTCGGAGATACCCCTGCATGATGCAGCCGAGGGTCCCCGCGGTGATGCCCCTGTGGCCGATGCTCACCCCGCCGGGCGCCGGGCGCCACCTGGCCGTCCGGGCCTGGAAGGCGCGCACGACCCCCGTCTCGACCACGCCCGTCGGGATGCCCCCCGCCGTGCGGGGGATGACCGCCCGGCCCGTGAGCCGTGCCCCGGGGACCTTCTTCACCACCGAGCGCACCCCGGAGAGCTCACCGGTTCGCTCGCGGTTCCGGATCTTGCAGCCGTTTCCCTTGGCCGCGACGTTTTCACGCTCCAGGAGATCGAGGCGCGTCTCCCGGAGGACCTGCCTGAGAGGAAGGAGATTTTCCTGCATCTGTTCTGAACCCCCGATCGAGACCCGGGACCACCCGTTGCCGGGAGGCCCGGGGTCGGGATCTGTAAATGTCAGAGAGGTCCCCTCACCGATTTATAGGTATTGGCCGGGCCGGGAACATGAAACGAGGGAGGCCGGCAGGAAAGCCCGGGCCCGGCAAGCTTTTAACCGCCCGCGGGCAACATCCACAGAGAAGGATCTGCCTATCCGGGTGATTCCCTTGCCCGATGCGAGCTTCTTTGCCATCTCCGAGAGGGGCGGGAGGGAGGTGAACGAGGACACAGTCCTCGCGAGGTTCGCGGGGGAGCACCTGCTCCTCGGCATCGCCGACGGGCTCGGGGGGCATGCGAAAGGCGAGGTGGCGAGCGGTACCGCCATTGCCGAGCTCGACCGGATCGAAGCCGGGGCCCTCGCCTCCTCCGACCCCGAGCCCCTCCTCCTGGAGGTCTTCGCCGAGGCGAACCTGCGGATAGTCCGGTACAACAGGGATCATGGCATCAACTCCGGGACCACCCTTACCGCGTGCATCGTCTCGCCCGGCGGCCGGTGTACGATAGGGAACCTCGGCGACAGCCGGGCCTATGTCATCGACGAGAGGAGCTGCTGGCACACGAGGGACCACAGCTACCTCCAGCAGCTCATCGACGCCGGGGAACTCACGGAAGAGCGTGCGGTCCGGCACCCCCAGTCGAATATCATCACCCGTGCCCTCGGCCTGGAGAGAGGATATGTCCCGGACATCTCAGAGGTCCATGCGGGGGGCAGGGTGCTTGTCCTGACCTCCGATGGGATCCACGACTATATTGACCCCGGCAGGTTCAGGGAGCTTGCCCTGATCCCCGGGAACCGGGAGGCTGCCCTCGCCCTTGTCGATGAGGCGGTCTTCCGCGGGAGCACCGACAACCTCTCGGTCATCGTCTGCCGCCCGTAGGCGCCGGGAGGGAATGGCCCGCAAGGAGGGCACTCCCGCGGAAAAAACAGCCGTGACAGGTTTATTCCAGGGCCGCGAGGGCATCCCGTGCGGCACGCCGGACGAAGGGGTTTTCATCCGCGAGGACCGCCCTGAGAGCTCCGGCGGCGCCCCTCTCCCCCAACCTGCCGAGGCCCTTTGCCGCCATGTACCGGACATGGTCCCTCCCGTCCCCGAGGGCCTGCAGGAGGGCGGCGGCCGACCGGGGGTCCCGGATGGACCCGAGGGCCTCGGCGGCCCGGTACCGGACCACCCAGTCCCCGTCGGCCAGGGCGGCGGCGAGGGCGCAGACGGCGTGGCGGCCGGCGGAGGCCAGGGCTCCCGCTGCCGAGGCCCGGACCTCCTTCGACGGGTCGCGGAGGGCAAGGACGAGGGCCGCGATGGCCTCGTCCCCCCCGATCCCCCCGAGCTCCCGGGCGGCCCGGCTCCGCTCCGCAGGGTCGGGGTGCGAGGAGAGGACCTCCATCTCCGCCGGCCGGATCCCCCGTGCTCTCCCTTCGTCCGCCATGGTGACTCATCCCCTCATTTCGTGAGTCCTGCCCAGATGAGGAAGAGACCGAAGCCGGCGAAGATCAGGGGCACCGGGAAGGGTGGATAAGGGATCCCGGGCACGACGAGGCCGGCAAAGCCTGCACAAATGAGGAGGAGCCCGAGCCCGATGAGGGGAACCCCTGATCTGATGGCGTACAGGGTCGTAATCGGGCAGCCTTCAGGTCCGTTCATGCCGTGCACTCCTCCCCAAATCCCGGGGCCGGTATCCCTGGAGAAAGGGGGCCGGTCACCCGCCGATCTCGAACCCGTCGAGAACACCCCAGAAGAACTCGTGCTTGTGCTTTTTCAGCCACTCGTAGGTGTTCATGAACTTCGCGTCCTTCCGTTTCTCGTACTCGAACTTGCAATGGGTGAGGGCAATGAGGTATCCCTTCTCCTTCTCCTTCTTCGCGATGTCAAGGAAACCACCGGACCGCAGGGTCTCGAGCACGTCAAAGACCTCCCGGGGAACCTTGATCTTTGCCTCCATGTGCCGGCCGTTCCTGAAGCTAGCAGTACTTCGGGGGGATATATATTAGAATTGTTTCTTCCCTCCCTGCACGGCCGGCTCACCGCCCGTCCTCGAAGCCGTACGTGATCCCGAAGAAGAACTCCTGCTTGTGCTTCTTCAGCCACTCGAGGAGGTCCCGGTACCGCCTGTCCCCCGCCCGGTCGGCTTCATGGAGAAGGTGGCTCTGGAGCATCACGAATCCCCGCTCGTGGTTCTCCCGCGTCATCTCCATGAACTGGTCAAGCCGGGCATCACCGAGGAGCTCGTACACCCGGTGCGGCACCCGGATCCTCGGATTCTGTTCCCCGTGCGCCATACGAAATACTCTCCGGACAAGGTATAAAAGGGTGATGGGGGTGCCGGGGAGGGGGGCGGGGCCCGGGGCCCGGATCAGTGAGCCCGCCGCACCGGGCTCTCCCTGAGCCAGGCAAGGTCGCTCCGGTAGAGCTGCCGGAGGTCCTTTAACCCGAGGGTGAGCATGGCGACCCGGGAGATCCCGAGGCCCCAGGCGAGGACCGGGTGCTCGATGCCCCAGGGCCTCGTCACCTCCTCCCGGAAGATCCCGGCCCCGCCGAGCTCCACCCAGCCGAGGCCCTCGACATACACCTCGGGCTCCACAGAGGGTTCGGTGTACGGGAAGTATCCCGGCCGGAACCTGACCCCGGGGAACCCCATGCGGTGGTAGAACTCGCTCAGGTACCCGAGGAGGTGGGTGAAGTTCACGTCCTCGTCCATGACGATCCCCTCGAGCTGCTCGAACTCGGGGAGGTGGGTCGGGTCGATGGCCTCCCGCCTGTACACCCGCCCGATGCAGAAGGCCTTCACCGGCGGCCTCGGGTTCGCCGCGAGGTGCTGGATGGAGAGGAGGGTGGTATGGGTGCGGAGCACGCACTGCTCTGCCTTCGCCTCGAACCAGGTGCCGCCCCAGCCCGTCGAGCCCGTCCCGCCCCCGTTCTCGTGGGCCTCCTTCACCCGCTCGTAGTGGGGCGGGAGGGGCTCGCACTCGTCCAGGTAGAAGGTATCCTGCATCTCCCTCGCCGGGTGGTCCTGGGGCTGGAAGAGGGCGTCGAAGTTCCAGAAGGCCGACTGGACGAGTCCCCCTGAGAGCTCGGTGAACCCCATGTCGAGGAGGATGTCCCGCATCTCGTCCATGAGCCGCTGGTAGGGATGGATCTTCCCGGGGACCACCTTCTTCGGGAGGGTCGCGAGGCTGTATTTCCGAAGCCTGAGGTTCCACCAGGTCCCCGAGGTGATCTGCTCCTTCGTGAGGGTTCCCGTCTCCCCGCCGGCCTCAAGGCCGGCGGAGAGGGCTGCCACGCCGGCCTTCGTGATGGCGAGCTCGTAGGCCACCTCCTCGTGCTCCACGAGGAGCCCGCGGTCCATGAGGGCTTTTGCACCCTCGCCGCCGGCCTCAGGGGAGCGGAGGACGATCTCATCAGGGCCGGGCGGCGGGGTACCAGCCCTGGTCACGACCCCGTCCCGGACGGTCACCCAGCCCTTCTTCCGCATCCACCCGATCCCGAGCTTCGCCGACGGGTTCCCCTGGAGCTCCCTCATGGGGATACTCTGCCCGAAGCTTTCCAGAAGCTGCCGCTCGGGGAGCCCCTTCGCCCGGTACTCCCTCCCCTCGTCGGTGAGGGCGTAGCTCTTCTTCACGTCCTTCCGGAGATCCACGAGGCCCTTGTCGCTGCAGAGGCGGGCATACTGGAGCACCGCCTCTTCCGGTGTTCCCAGGTCCCGTGCCAGTTCGGAAAGCCCCGCCCGACGCCTCTTCCCGAGGGCGACGAGGAGCCGTTTCTCGTTTGCCGTTAAGTCCATCCTTCACCCGCCCCCTGTTCCGCTGTCATCCATCCGGTCCCTGAAATCCTTCAGGAAGGCCCAGACCCGGTCCAGCGTCGCCTTCTTGCAGGGACCACAGAGGAGGCGGCCCTCCCGGCAGGCCTTCCGGATCTCCTCCAGCTCCCGGTCATCTTCCACGAGGTGGAAGAGGTTGAGGAGGAAAATGGAGCACTTATCCGGTTCCCCGCCGAGCCGCTTCTGCTCCTCCACCGTCATCCTCCCGCCCGTGAGGGCGTTCTTCACCTTCTTTCCGATGCTCTCGTCACCCTCGGTGAAGGTGAAGAGGCTCTCGGGGACCGAGGAGGACATCTTCCCGCCCTGGAGCCCGGGCATGAAGATGTGGTAGGTCGAGGAGGGGATGAAGAACCCGTACCCGCCATGCTCCCGCTCGATCTCCCGGACCAGCTCCACCACCTCACGGAGGGGCCGGCCCCGGATGTCCACGTGCCCCTCGAACTTCTTCGAGCCGGGGAAGGCCTCGTGCACCGCCGAGACCGCCTCCTGCGGGGCATTCTTTGACCGGACCGAGACGTACCCCTCCCGCTCCTCCACAGTGAACATCCGGAGCTTGTGGGCAATCCCTCTCGTGAGCCGGAGGTGGGGGTCCTGGTCGATGCCCACGGGGACCACCGTCGGGGCAGGGCCCCTGTCCACCTGGGGGAAGAGGATGTCCGCCACCTGGGTGATGACGCTCTCGGCATGGGAGAGGGAGGTCTCGGGGCCGAAGCCGTAGATGGCCGAGAGCTCGGAGAAGTTCACCTTCGTCGAGGCCTCGAAGGCGAGGGCATGGAGAGGATGGTTCTCGCTCTGGTAGTAGGTCGTCCCCCGGTACCCGAGGGCCCGGAGGCAGGCGAGGTACTCCTCCCCGTACTCCCGGCACTTCTCCCAGGAGGTGCCCCGGACGGCGTGGGCCTCCCGGTCGGCGATGGCGATGTACCCCGTTCCCCCGTGCCGGACATGCCAGACCACCTCCTTCATCACCATGAGGTGGCCGAGGTGCGGGTGCCCCGAGGGCATGAAGCCGGTCATCACATAGTAGGGGGTGCCGTCCCGGATGGCCCGGGCGATGGCCCGGTAATCCCGTTGGCCGACCACGATCCCCCTCCTGATGAAGGCGGGGACCTCGGGAAGATCGGGAAGGACCATGGAGATGGGATCGATGCCGAACTCCGAGAAGACGGCCTGGTAGTCCTGTGCCTGGTTGTTCCCCCAGGGGTTGACTACATTCCCCGCCCCTCCCGTCCCTTCCTCCTTCACAGCTTCATCCTCCCGAACTCGATGTACCGTATGCCTGAGGGATGTACGCAGGCAAATAACATCTTCTTTTTCACGGAATGCGCGAGCCGGACGGAGCGGGAGATGACCGACACGGCGAGGGTCCGGCCCGGCGGAATGGCATGGACGAGGAGGTCCGAGTGGGACTTGTCCTTCGCGTACACCCGGAAGTGATGGCCGAACTTATAGCCGGTCCGGGGGATGTAGCCGTGCTTCCGCAGGTCCCCGTACACGACGGCCTTCTCGGCAAGCTCGGGGTCGGAGGGGAGTGCCTGCTCCAGGTAGGTCTCCGGCGTGAGGGGGCCGCCCTTTCCCGGGAGGATGAGGGCCCCCCTGCGCATGAGGTAAATCGCCTCGACGGGGGAGAGGACGAGCCGCTCGCCGTCGAGGAGGGTGCCGAACCACGCATCCCGGATCCCGCCGGGGACAGGCGGCACGAGGAGGACGGTGCTCCCGAAGACCCTGCCCTCCACGGGGTCGCAGGCCGGCGGTGAGGAGACGGGGGCCAGGTCGGTCATCTTCACCCCGTAATAGGTGAGCTCGCCCTCGTCGTCCACGACGGCGAGGACATGGTCCTTGCGCATGTTGTCCGAGGTCTCCACCTCCCCCCGGATGACCTCGAAGTCCACGAGGTCCCGCTCCGAGAGGACCCGGAGGAGGATCCGGGACCGGCCGGTGCCCGGCCGTTCTCCCCGCCGGAAGAGCCGGTAGTGCCCGACGCCCGGCTGCACCGCGAAGCCCCGCTCCCGGATGTCCCGGTACACGAGGAAGCTCCGGAAGAGCCCCGGCATGCCTGCGAAGGCCCCGAGGAGGCTTTCGAAGCTGTGCCCCTCCACCTCCACCTTCTCCCGCTGGACGAGGTAGAGGGCCTCCTCGGGGGAGAGCCGGAGCCCACCCCGCTCCACCCTCCCGAAGCCGCCCTGTTCGTGGAGCGACACCCCGTCCGGCCCCAGGAGGACCGTGGATCCGTCGAGCCTCCCCTTCACGAGAGCTGTATTGGGGGCGGGCTCTCTTTATACCAGTGGATCGGGAACGGGTCCCCCTTCCTGACCCCTCCGCCTTGCCTTCCCAGGTACTCCGGATCTTCCCCGAAGGGCTCAGGAGGCCTTATTCCCCGCCCGTGACAGTCACCAGGGGGCGAGGCGGATCAGGATCGGCGTCCCTTCGCGGCCCCCGGTGTTCTCCGGCTGCGCCCCCTCGCCGAGTAGAATCCCGCCGGGTTGGCCAGGCCCCCTGCTCTCTGCCCCTTTCCCATGGCCGCGGGCCCGGCCTCCCCGGCGAGCTCCCGCACCTTGAGTATGTTCCCCCGGTCATCCCTCCGCCCGTCAACCGGGGTCTCGCATATGAGGGGGAGACGGGAAAGGACCGGGTGGTGGAGGATATTTCTGAATCCCTCCTCGCCGATGGTCCCCATCCCGATATGCTCGTGCCTGTCCCAGTGGCTCCCGAATTCCCCCCTCGCATCGTTCAGGTGGACCACCTTCAGCCTCGGGATCCCGATGATCTCGTCGAAGTGGTCCAGGGTCTGCCGAATCCCCTCGGGGGTCCGGAGCTCGTACCCCGCGACGAAGGTGTGGCAGGTGTCGAAGCAGACCCCGGCCCGCTCCTGCCCTTCGATCCCGTCGATGATGCGCCGGATGTCCTCGAAGGTCCCGCCGACGGTGTTCCTCTCCCCCGCCGTGGTTTCGAGGAGGAGCATCACGTCGTTTTTCACCGACGAAAAGGCTTCATTGACCGCGCCGATAACCCCTGCATACCCGCCTTCCTTCCCCTCGTCACGGTAGTGCCCGAGGTGAGTGACGAGGTACGGAATGCCAAGCTGGCCGGACCGGTGGAGCTCCACCTTCAGGGTGCCCACGGACCGCCGGTAGTGCTCGCCTTTCGGAGAGGCGAGGTTCGGGAGATAGGGCATGTGGTCCACGGCCGGCGAGATGCTGCTCGCTTTCAGCTTCTCCCGGAAGGCCTTTACCTGCTCTTCAGTCAGGTCCTTGTAGCTCCATCCCCTCGGGCTCCGGGAGAAGATCTGGAAGGTGTCGCACCCTATCTCCTTCGCCCTGTCCACCGCGAGGTCGATGGACTTCGCGATGGAGACGTGCACGCCGACGGTCACCATGGGATCACCCTCTTCACGGCCACTCGATCCGCCCGGTTACTCCCCTCCGGATGATGCTCATGATTCCTGGTTTACGGCTCTTTCGGGATCTCATGGGAAAGGGCTCCATGTCCATCATGGGGGATTCGAACATCTCCTTGTTGAGCCTTTTTGTGATTTCATCGAAGATCCGCCTGTAGGCCCTGCAGTACGGGTCGACGCCCTCAATCCTGCCGCCCGTCAGGGCAATGGCATTGTACGGGCATCCTCCCCGGCAATACTGGATGTGGGCGCATCCGTCGCATGCCTTATCGACGTATTCCTTGAACTCCTGCATCAACTTTCCCGCCGGTGATCGTGCAAGATCCTCCTGGGTGGGACGGTCCCGGACGTTTCCCATGACATATTCCGGCATCCCGACGAACCGGTAGCAGGGGTAGATGCTCCCGTCCGGCCCTACCGCGAAGGTGCTCCCCATGCAGTCCACGAAGGTGCAGACGCTGCCCCGCCTCGTGAAGACGCACCTGACCAGGTCGTTGATGTTCATGACCTCGATTTCAGTGAAATGTTCGAGGTACCTGTCAAGCAGGTAGACGAGAAGTTCACCGTACTCCTCCGGATCCAGGGCCCATGCCCCCGGCTCGTGGGAACGCAACGATGGAAGCGCCGGGTGCAGCTTGAGGGTCAGGCGGTTCTCAAGGAAGAAGTTGAAGATCTCCTCCCTGAACTTCACCGATTTGGAGGTGAAGGTACATATGAACCGAACTGAAAGGCCGTGTGCCTTTGCGATCTCGTAGCCCCGCATGGTTTTCTCGAAGTAGCCCTCCGATCTCTGGAGGTCATTGAGTTCCCGGGGCCCGTCGATGGAAGACCCGATGGGGACATGGTACTCGGCAAGGATATCCGCGAGCTCGGGAGTGAGCCTCCAGAAGTTCGTCTGGAGTGCAAACTCCGGTTTCAGGTGGGAAAGCCCCTCCGAGAGGAGGGGGAGGGCCTGCCGGTAGAAATTGGCGCCGGCGAGGAGCGGCTCCCCGCCGTGGAAGGTGAAGGTGACCCGATCCTTCCGGAAATCCTTCAGCCATGCAACGATCTCCCGCACCGTCTCGATGCTCATGACAGGGGAGCCTTCCTCCGAGCTCCAGCAGTAGGCGCACCTTGATGGGCATCCGAGAGTGGGGACGATCATCACGTGGAAGGCGTTCTTCACTGCACACCTTTGTTACCTTTTTTTCGGACATTATTGTTTCCCAGGGCATCCTTCTCCCGGAACACCGCAGCGGGCCACGGGAGAGCGGCAGTAAGGGATGCTCCGGGAATTTTCCCGGGCTTCCTCCTCCCTGAACCATAAGGAATATCCACCCCCTCCAACCTATCTCCCGTACCAGATCTCCAGCGACGAAGTCCGGTATGTGATACGGATGCTTCAAACCATGGCAGGGCGGCTGAAGAGGCTATTTGCCGGCAGGAGAACCGTGGCCGTATCACCGGATCTGGATTCACCTCCCATCAGGTTTGTGAAAAGGGATCTTCCCTACCGCCAGATCATGGATGTCAGCGAATACCGGATCGGCGATATCCAGAGTGCGGATGTCGTCATAGATATCGGCGCCAACGTCGGGGCCTTCTGCATCCGGGCGGCACGATACTCGGATCACGTGGTTGCCGTGGAACCCGTGGCATGCGGGATACTGCGGGAGAACATCGAATTAAACCATGCCCTGGTGAAGGTCATCGAGGGGGCGCTGGGCGATGGAAAACCCGGGGAGGTGGAATGGGACGGAACCAGGGTTCCCGTGCAGACTTATACCCTCGGTGAGATCATCGGGATGGCGGGCGGATGCGACTTCCTGAAATGCGACTGCGAGGGGGGAGAATGGCTCATCCGGCCAGAGGACCTGGCAGGCATCCGGAGGATCGAGATGGAGCTGCACCTGCCCCCCATCGGCGGGCCCCCGAACCCGGAACTCCTCGATTACATCGGAGATCATTACGACTTCGAGATCGAACGGCTACCGCTCCACGATACCCTCGGTGTCATGGGGGTCCTGCACGCCGAACGCTGGGGCAGGTAGCCACCTCATCCATCTTCAGGCCCCGCCCGTCTCCACCAGCCTTTCGAGGCTTCTTGCGCACCTGAAGCAGAAACCGGGTCCCTTCCGGTCGGTGTCCCCGATCCAGTTGGAGAAGTACATCACGCAGCCGGGATAATCGCAGTGCGAGAGGCCCAGGGCGTGCCCCAGCTCGTGGACCGCCTCGACGAGCACTCTTCTCCGGAAGACCATCGCGTTCGGTTCGCGCCCGTAGAACTCGGGATGAAGCCGGAAGACCGAGATCAGGGCCCTCCCCCGGTTTGCTATGCCGAAAACGAAGGAGAGGCCGGGCGAGAAGAGGTCTGCAGCCGTGACTCCGAGGAGGATTGTTCCCTCCCCGGAAACGATGGCGGAGAACTCCTCGAGGAGACCATCGGCGAGGTGCTGGCCGCGGCCCTTCACGAAATGCCTCCCCCCGAGGGGCATGGCAGCGCAGGGGTGGACCAAGGTATCGAATATGCCCTGAAGGTCCTCCCGGAGCCGCGAGATGATGACCGGATCCACATCGCCGACGGGGAAGAGGGCGATCCTCAGCGCCGGGTTCATGAGTTCTCTCCGGGGGCCGGAGTCACCTCGCCAGGGCGGCGACGATGGCTTCCCCCATTTCCCCTGTCCCCGCGGAACCTCCCAGGTCCCGGGTCTTCACTCCCGACTCGATGACCTGCCCGATGGCCTCCTCGATCCGTGCCGCGTTCTCCCGGTCGCCGAGGTACTCGAGGAGCATGGCCCCGCTCCGGATGGCCGCGACGGGATTTGCCGTGTTCCTCCCTGCATGCTTCGGGGCGCTCCCGTGAACCGGCTCGAAGAGGGCCGAGTGGTCCCCGATGTTCGCCGACGGGAGCATGCCGAGGCCCCCGACGAGGTACGCAGCGACGTCGGAGAGGATGTCCCCGAACATGTTCTCGGTCACGATGACATCGTAGTTGTTGGGGTGCTGGAGGACGTCGAGGCACAGGGCGTCGATGAACTTCTCCTGAAAGGGGATGCCGTTCTCCTTCGCGATCGCGATGCAGGTGTCCCGGAAGAGGGTATCGGCCTTGAGGACGTTCGCTTTGTGGCCGACGGTCAGGTGCCTCCGGTCCTTCGCGAGGGTGCAGGCGAACCGGGCAATCCGCTCGCTCCCCCGCCGGGTGATGACCCGCAGGCTCGTGGCCCGGTCCGGTCCGATCTTCTCGACGCCCGCGTAGAGCCCCTCGGTATTCTCCCGGACGATGACGATGTCCGCATCACCCCCCTTCACCGGCCGGACATTGGCATAGAGGTCGAGCTCCTTTCGTATCCGGACCACGACGCTCCTGTACCCGGGGTCGGGCGGGGTTGTCACCGCACCGAAGAGCACGGCGTCGGCCCCCTTCATGGCCTCGATCTCGGCCGGGGTGATGGCCTCCCCCGTCCTCTCCCACCTGCCGTACCCCACCTCCACGGGGAAGGACTCGAGATCCGGCCGGACGGTCCCGAGCACCTTCATCGCGACCGGGATGACCTCCTTCCCGATCCCGTCCCCTTCAGCTACCGCGATCCTCGGCATGCTTCCCTCCACCCCGTGACGACCGTCTTTACCGTCTCTGCAATGGTCCAGGGGGTGGCACCCCAGTGAACCACTCCCCCGAACTTCCCTCTGTACACCCTGACACCCTCCCGCTCGCTCCGGCAGCACCGGGCGATGAAGGGCTCCTCCTGCGCCGATTCGAGGGGGCAGATCTCCTCCACGAGGGCATCCTTCACCCCGCATTCCCCGAGGATCTGGGCCCCGGTCATGCAGCCCGCCACCCTCTCTCCCGCCGAAATGACGTCCGAGTCCAGAGTCCGGGAGAACCCCGCCGCCCGGCAGGGGTACACGTCGGCACCGATCTCCCTGATGTCCCGGATATGGTGGACGAAGGTTATACCGAGCTCGCCGAAAAGGCCGTCGCGCTCCAGCTCCCTGATGGTGGCCGAAAGGTGGGGTCTCGAGGGAGGGACAATATCATAGACATGGAGGGTGAGGAGAGTGGAGGGATCCGGGTCGCAAACGAAGGTGGCGTGCTCATCGAGCCCCCGGAAGACGGTGCACCGGTGTCCCGAGCCCATGGCGAGCCTGACCAGGTTCGCCCGGTCATGGTGGTTCACCTGGGACGGGTACATCGCCACGTCCTTCCCCGATGCGATGGTCCTCTGGGAGGCTACCCTCCGCATCATCCCCCGATCGCCCGGCTCCTGCACGACCTCGAGGATCTCGAATCCCCCGGGCCCCTCGCGGACCATGTACCTGGTGAGGAAGTAGACCCGGTCCCCGCAGGGTTTCCCGGTGACGAATCCAACCTCCTTGCAGTGGGGAGGGAAGATCACCGGCGGTTCCTCCAGTAGGGAACAAGCCCCCCGGCCCTGAGGATCTCGAGCATCTTCGGCGAGAGCGGTCGGGCGGTGCAGCGTTCTCCGTCCATCTCGGCCCACCCCTCCTCGAGGTTAAACCGCACCCAGGCGCCCTCCTTGCAGGCAATGGGGCATTCCACGAGGGGGAGCCCGATGTTGATGGCGTTCCTGAAGAAGATCCGGGCGAAGGTCGGGGCAATGACCCCCACCACCCCGGCGGCCTTCAGGGCGATGGCCGCCTGCTCCCGGGAGGACCCGCAGCCCATGTTCGAGCCGGCGATAACCACCGTCCCTTTCAGCCGGTTGGCAAGGGTCGGGTCCAGGTCCTCGAAGACATGGGCCGCCCAGAGAGACCGGTCCTTGGTCCGGAGATAGCGGCCGGCGATGATCCGGTCGGTGTCCATGTCCCGGCCGACACAGACGGCCATGCCCTCACCGTACATCGGCCGCCTCCGGGACCGTGACCTCCCCCCGGAGGGCCGAGGCCCCCGCCGTTGCCACCGAGGAGAGGAGGATCTCCCCGCCTACCCCCATCCGGTTCGTGAAGTTCCGGTTCGCCGTGGAGAGGCAGACCTCGCCCTCCCCGAGGACCCCCATGTGGGCCCCGAGGCATGGCCCGCACCCGGGGATACCGACAACACAACCGGCGGCAAGGAGGGTCTCCGCGATCCCCCTCCGGGTCGCCTCCGCAAGGATCCGCCGGGATGCCGGGACGACGATGGTCCGGACCTTCACCTTTTTCCCCTTCAGGATCCGGGCGAGCCGCCCCAGGTCCCCGAGCCTCCCGTTCGTGCAGGTCCCGACAAAAACCTGGTCGAGCGGGGTCCCTGCCATCGCCGCTACCTCCTGCACCCGGTCCACCCGGTGGCCGCTCGCGATGAGGGGCGGCAGGCCGGAGAGATCGATCGCCAGCTCCTTCGCATAGGTGCAGTCCTCCCTCGCCTGGGGGTCGGCCCGTAAGCCGAATCCCGAGAGGTATTTCAAGGTTTCCAGGTCGGCGTAGAAGAGGCCGGCCTTCGCGCCCGCCTCCACCGCCATGTTGGAACAGGTGAGGCGCCCCTCCATGGGAATCCCTGCCGCCCCGTCGCCGACGAACTCCAGGGCCCGGTAGTTCGCACCGTCCATTCCGAGCTCCCGGATATAGGCGAGGGCGAGGTCCTTCGGCTCGGCGGCACCCGCCAGGTTTCCCGTGAGCCTGAGGGCGATGGTCTCGGGCACCCGGAACCAGGTTCCCCCCGATGCCCAGATGGCGGCCATGTCCGTTGCCCCGACGCCTGTCGCGAAGGCCCCGAAGGCCCCGAGGGTGCAGGTGTGGGAATCCGCCCCCACCACCACCTCCCCGGGGAGCACGATCCCCTCGGCGAGGAGCTGGTGGCAGATCCCCTCGCCGACATCCGAGAAATGAAGTCCTCTCGCCCGGGCAAAAGCACGCAGCTCTGCCTGGAGGGTGGCGGTGGTGCTGTTGTTCGCCGGGGCGATATGGTCGAAGAAGAGGTACGTCCTCCCCGGCTCCCTGACCTTCTCGCAGTGCATCTCGCAGAAGGCCTCCTTCGTGAGGACCCCGGTCCCGTCGTGGGCAAAGGCCCGGTCCACCTGCACGTCCCGGTAGGTCCCGGCGGGGCCCCCCAGGATGCGCTCGGAGAGGGTGGCCATCAGGGCGACACCTTCTGCCCATCCTTCTGGACGTCCTTCTGCACGTTCTTGATGAGCTCGAGGAGAATCTCGTCCGTGATGGTGCACTTGTGCTCGCTGTACACCTTCACCCGGTCGAGGACGCTGCAGATCTGCTTGTCGGTAAGGTTGTACCCGAGCCGGGTGACCTCGTGCTCCAGTGAATGCCGGCCGGAGTGCTTCCCGAGGATGAACCGCCGCTCCCTCCCCACGAGCTCGGGGGGGACGAACTCGTAGGTGAGGGGGTCCTCGAGGATGGCCGCGATATGGATCCCGCTCTCATGGGCAAAGGCGTTGTCCCCGACGATGGCCTTCGTCCTCGACACCGGGATCCGGGAATAGGCCTCGACGACCTGCGAAAGGCGCTTGATGGGGGTGAGGTCGTACCGCTCCACCCCCCCCTTCAGCCGGCAGGCGACGAGGACCTCCTCGAGGGCGGCGTTCCCCGCCCGTTCCCCGATACCGTTCACCGTGGTATGGAGCTGGAAGGCGCCCGCCTCGGCCGCCGTGATGGTGTTCGCCGAGGCGCAGCCGAGGTCGTCGTGGCAGTGGACGCAGAGAGGCTTCTCCATCCAGGTGACCATCTCGGCGACCCTCTCCCTGACCTGGAGGGGGGTGAGGTACCCGACGGTATCGGCAAAGGAGAGGAGGTCGGCCCCGTGCCTCGCGCCCTCCTGGAAGACCTCCTTCAGGAAGGCGGGGTCGGTCCGCGATGCGTCCTCGGCGGCGAACCGCACCTGGAGGCCGTGGTCATGGGCGTACTCGACCCAGGTGAGGGCCCCGGCGAGGACCTGCTCCCGGGGCTTCCGGTACTTGGTGCGGATGTGGAGGTCCGAGGTCGCGATGAAGACGGAGACCATGTCCACGTCGCAATCGATGGCGGCGTCGATGTCCTCCTTCCTCGCCCGGGCGAGGCAGCAGGTCCGGGCCCTGAGCCCCTGGCCGGCGATGGCGGCCACGCACTGCTTCTCGTAGGGCGAGGTGATGGGGAACCCCGCCTCGATGACCTCAACCCCGACGGTGTCGAGGAGCTGGGCGATGTTCATCTTCTCTTCCCGGGTGAAGGAGACGCCCGGCGTCTGCTCGCCGTCCCTGAGCGTTACGTCACAGATCTCAACATGCCACGCGTTCATAGGTTTCCCCCTCGGGGCAGGTACCTTCCACGACCACGGTCTTCGGCTCTCCGCCTTTCTTGAGGTGAAGGGGGAGGTCCGGGTGATCGGCAGGGATGACCACCGGGTGCGCCCAGGAGAGATAGGGCACCGGGTCGTACCCCGGCTGGCCGCCGGTCATCCCGAGCCGGTTGTTCGAGAGCACGATACAGAGGAGCGGGAGCTTCCGCTCGCAGACGTCCACCAGGGCGTTGATCCCGGAGTGGAGGAGGGCATAGTCCCCGCAGAGGGCAACTCCCGTCGACCTCGCGGCAACCGCGATGGATGAGCCAAGCCCGTAAGCCGCGACCCCCACGCGGTAGGGGGGGTTCATGGCGAGGACAGAGCAGCCCATGTCGCAGATCGCGCGGAGCCCCCGGTCCCTGAGGATTTCCATCACCCTCCTGAAGGGGCAGGACGGGCAGAAGGTGCGGGAATAGCCCCGGGCGGAGAACCGCTCGGGCTCGCCGGGATCGGGGGGCGGTTCGAGGAGCCGGTGCTCCCGGAGGAAGGGCCGGCCGGGCTCGGGCACCCTGGGGGAATGCCCGGGGCGGAAGGGAGGCGGGTACACCGTGACGATCCTCGCATCTCCGGTTCCCTCTCCCGGTCCCGCGCGGACTTCCCCACCCTTCCCCGGGCGGTTCAGCGGGTTCTCCCTCGACCACCGGAAGAGCTCCCGGGTCCTCCGGTCCGCCGCCATGGTTCTCCCCCGCATGGTCAGGTCCGGCTCCGCGAGGGATCCCCTGAAGTTCTTCCGCCCGGCATGGTCCGGTTCGCACTCCCCTTCGAGGAGGGGGGTGGTGACCCGGAGGATGGCGACCCGGGAGAACTCCTCGGACACCCGGAAAGCCTCCTCCACCGCGGCTGCGCAGGTCGTCCTGTCAGGCTCGAGCACAGGCACCTGAGCGAGCTCCCCGTAGTACCGGGAGTCCTGCACATTCTGTGAGCCCCGGGCTTCGAGATCGTCCCCTGCCACCACCACCACCCCTGCCCGGAGCCCCTGGGTGACCGAGTTCACGAGCGGGTCGGCGCAGGCATTCAGCCCCACGTTCTTCATGACCACGGCGGTCCTCCGGCCCTCCAGGGACTCCCCGAGGGCATACTCGAGGGCCACCTTCTCGTTCACCACGAGCTCCGCGGCAAGCTCCCGTGCAAGACCGGTGACCGGGTGACCGGGGATTGCATAGAACCGGTCTGCCGAGGTCCGGACCGCCCCCGCGATCACCTCAGCACCTTTCATGTGTCCCTCCCGGGCACGAGGTCACACCCCGTGCACGCGGTGCACATGGTCCGCGCTTTCCCCGTGTCCAGGCCATGCTTCCGAAGAGCCTTCCCGTGCATATCGCAGACCCTGAGGATCCGGTCTGCTGTCGGCCGCGGGACCGAGGTGAGCTCAGCGGAGGGATTCAGGGGCCGGAGGACCGGGATGACCCCCGATGCGGCGAGGTCATCGATGCAGCTCTCCAGCTCTTCGTCGGTCTCCCCGAGACCGAAGATGACGTTGGAATAGACATTTCCCTTCCCGAAGAGCTCCACCGAATCCTGGAGGGCCTTCCAGATGGCTTCGTAATCGAGGCCCGGGCACATATAGGCGAAGAGCTCCGGGGTCGCCGCCTCCAGGTTCCACTTCACCTCCGCCACGCCGAGATCGTGGAGCCTCTGCGGGGTCCCCCGGGCCGGGTAGATGGAGACCCCCACAGGCTTCCCGAGAGGGATCAGACGTTCCACCACGGCGAGGACGCGACGCTCCTCCTCTTCGATGGAGTCCGAGACCCCCGAGGTGATGGCGATGCCATCGACACGGTCGAGCACCTCCCGAACCCTGGCTTCTATGTATGCAAGATCCTTGGTCTTTCCATGGAGGGCGGGGACCGTGCAGTACCGGCAGCGGAAGATACAACCCTCGCTCACGTTCACATACGCCTGCCTGGGGCAGTGGAGCCCGGCGGGCTCGAGCGTCCCTTCGGCCTCGATGTCCCCCAGCCGGAGGGTCACCTTCCCTCCTCCATGGTGCCGGAGGATAACCCGGCCGTTCCGGTGGAGAGAGAGCCGGACCCGGTGGCCGCCCGTTGAGAAGAAGATCGACCCCTCGCCGCCGGCCGTGGGGCCGGCCGTCGAGCGGGAGATGAACCCTGTGCAGGGCTCCCCCTCCAGGCGCACCGTGTTCGCCGCGAGGAGTTCCGCCTTCAGCTTTTTCCAGTCCATGCGAAGAGCGCCTCGTCGTAGTCCGTGTAGTACGGGATGGCAGCCACCGCTCCGATCTTCCCCCTCCCGTCCATGACGATCTCCACCCTGTCCCGGGCGGCCACCTCCAGGTCTGCATCCGTCACCTGGCCCTGCTTCACCCTCCGGGCAAAGTCCATGAGGGGTGAAGGGTCAAAGCCCCTGAAGACCGCCATCCCCGTCTTCTCAGAGAGGGTGTACTTTTCCAAGAGCCGGTGGAACCGGTCTGCCAGGGCAACCGGATCGGAGCTGGCGAACTCGCAGACCGTGGCAACGCAGTTCTTGGTCCGGAACGGGACTGGAAAGAGCTGGACGAGGGTGTGGGAGAGGTACCGGGACCTGTCGTCCTCCACCGCCTTTGCGATGTTGTGGGCGAGGGTCCAGGTGGCCCCCTCCTCCGTCGTATCGGTATCGTCGATCCCGATAAGGACCCGCTCCCTCCTTGGGAGCCAGACTGTGGAACCGGCGACCCTTCCTCCCCCGGACGGGTCACAGGTGCACCGGTGGACCCCCCTTGCCGTTGACCGGCAGATGGAGGCCCCGACCCCGCCGCCCCCGAGTCCGATGTAGGTCACCGCGATCTCGTCCCCTTCGACCCGGGCCTCCGATATGCCGGCTGCGAAGGTCGAGCCGGCGAGCTCCAGGGAGACGGATCCCGTCCTGAGGACATAGCGGGTAGTCCCTCCCACGGTCCGGGCCGATTCCACGAGCGGGCTCTTCCGGTAGTGGTGCTTCGCCCACATGGCCCCCCCGACGCAGTCGAAGAACTCCACGACCTCGACCCGGCTGCCGGACCGGTTGGCGATCCCCACGATCTGCGGATAGTGGATGATGTAGGGCTCGGTGATCCGTCGCCTGTACTGCTGCTTTTCCATCGGGAGTCTCCGGGATGCTCAGGGGGTCGAAGGGCGGTTTCTGGGCTGACGAGACGGGAAACTTGTGAACGAAATTATCGTTAACAAAATAATCGTTTACAAAGATAAAATGATCGCTTCTTTTTCGGGAGAACGCGGTGGAATAAAAGAAGGGTTAAAAGAGGGAATGGAGCCTGAACTGGTGGGGCCCGAGCTTACCAGCGTAGTTCCCGGCGCTGATGACCTTCACGCCGGGGACCATGCATGCCGCCCGGATGCCGGCCCGCATCGCAGCCTCGACGGCCTTCGCGTCCACGCCGTCGATGACCAGCTCGAAGATGGCCCCGATGCCTGCGGGGACCTTCGTATCCGGGACCTTCTCCCTGAGGGTGGGGCAGTAGGCCTCGTTCGTGGAGGCCTTCATGAACTTGGCGTACTTCTTCGAGCCGACCTTGGACCCGCTCGCCACGATCCCGCCGGGGAAGGAGAGGATGGCCCCCTTCACGGCCTCGACGGCCTCGGCAGCCACCTCGGCCCCGGCCAGGGCCGCCATCTGGTTCTCGCCCATGACGAAGAAGTTCCCGCCGGCCACGCCCTTCACGACCCCGAACTCCTCCTCGGTGATGAACTCGCCCTCCAGGAAAGGGGCTGCCACAACATCAACCTCATCTCAGTCCCTGGAGGAATCGGCCTCATCCCAGAGGGTCAGGGTGTACTTCCCAAAGTTCAGTCCCAGGACAGTATACTCATTGCCGGGGACTCTTGGGGCCATGGGAATGCCCACTGCCTTCACCAGTGCGGCCGACTTCTCTGGCATGGATGGCACACACGTCCTGTACATCAGCGACGTGATTCACAAGGCATTCGTGAATGCCGATGAAGAGGGGACCGAGGCAGCAGCAGCGACAGGCGTAGTAATGGTAGCAAATGCGATTGTACATGAAAAGCCTGTGCCAGTCTTCCGAGCGAACCACCCGTTCATTTTCCTGATCCAAGACAACGATACCGGAGCGATCCTCTTTGTTGGTCGGATCATGAATCCGAACGGATCCTGAGTATCCAATCCCAATCTCAAAAGGGGGATGAATCTGGCCCCCTCACATCTCGGGCGTTTTCTTGGCTAGGTACCAACCATGGGCGGCGAGGATGATGTATAATGGAAAGAGGAGGCCGTAGGTGTCCTGGCTCCCGACGAAAGCATAGAGCCAGAGGGTCGCGGTCACATCGATCTGGAATACGAGGACACCCCACCAACGCCCTAAATAAGTATATCCCATACCCGGGAGGATGAAGTTGAGGAAGGCCGCAATATAAGGGTTCATCCTCACCCTAGGTCGCAAGGAGAGCCCGCGGGGAAGGTGCATTGGGTCAATCCCGCATTTTGGACCGGCTCGGGTCCCCCGCCAACGCACCTCCTCATCCGGGTCCCTAAGGCTGCGGTAAATGGCAGGAATGGCAGCCTCGTTCCCGATTTCGCCAAGGGTCTCCGCGGCTTTCCTCCGCACCGTCTTATCCCGGTCCTTCAGGGCGAGTTCGAGGGCCGGAACGGCCGCTGGCCCGAGGGCGGCTAGCCCTGCCCAGTCCTGGAGGCCGAGGAGTTGGAGGGCCTGATCCTCCTTGTTTTCAGGGATCCACCCAAGTTTCACGAGGGCAATGGCAGTTCCATAACGGACATAGCGGTCCTTGTCGCGGAGGCCAGGCAGAAGAGGGGCAATGGCTTGACCATCCCCGATCTCCCCGAGGGCAATAGCCACCTCCCACCTTACCTCTGCACTCGGGTCCTTGAGGTACTTGGTCAAGGGCCCAACGGCCCGCTTGTCCCGAATCTCCCCGAGGGCCCCGATGATCCCAAGCTTGACCGCCCTGTCCCGGGTCGAAAGTTTCCAAATGAGAGAATCGATGGCATCGGGGCCGAGGGAGCTCAGCGCGGTCGCGGCCTTCAACTGGATCTCCACATCCTGGTGCTGGAGGGCTGAGATGAGGCCCCGAATGTTCTTTTTCCTTTTCATGGCCTCGATATCCGGTACAGCAGGCTTGAAGATGGAGAAGAGATCCATATCTACCATCACTCGATCCTCTCCTCCATCTCTGTGGCAATACGCCAAGTCTGCACTGTAAAAACGGCTGCACATGCGTAGGAGACCAGAGTAGGAATAAGCGGACCGATAATGAGGGATGCGAGCACGATAGCAATCATGTTTATCTGAAAGAGGACGATTCCCCACCATATGCCCAAGTAGTCGTATCCGATACCGAGGAAGAAGAAGTTCAGGAACGCAGCGACGCCCGGACTCTGTCGGGTCTTTGGCCGCCTCGCAATACCCATGGGGAGTTGGATGAGGGGAATACCACACCTGGGAAATGCAAGGATCGCCTGCCACCGGACTTCATCGTCCCGGTCCTTAAGCACGGAATGACAGACTCCTCCGGTGTCCGTGAGACCGGTCTCCCCAATAAGCCTGACCGCCCGGGCACGGATACCCGGATCTCTGTCCTGAGCTGCCCGGAGCAGGGCCTTCCCCGCGGGTGGGCCGAGGGCTAGAAGATCAGGCCAGTCCTGGTGGGCAATGAGGTACGTTGCTTTCTCTTCCTCTCTTGCGGGTGCCCAGCCGAGCCCCTTGAGAGCCACGGAGGCACCGAAGCGGACATACTTATCGGGATCCTGCAGAGCATCTACAAGGGGAGGAATGGCACTTTTATCGCCAAATTTACCCAAGGCGAGCGCGGTGACCCACCGAATCTCGCTGCTCTCGTCATTGGAGAGGATCTCAAGGAGGGAGGGAAGCGCCCATGGGTCTCCGATGGCTCCGAGGGCCTCGATGATCCCGAGCCGCACCCTCTTATCACGGTGGCTGAGCCCCAGGAGAAGGTCCTCAAGGGCATCTTCTCCCAGGGTTCCCAGGGCCTCGGCTGCCTTCCATTGGGTATTGGGGTCAGGATGGGTGAGGAGCCGCATGAGCCCCCGGATATCCTTGGCCTCCCTCATTTTTGGGATATCCGGTTTAGGTCGAAAATAAGGCAATCTGAACATATACGGTAATCCTCACAGGAGATGATTACCCTAATGAGAATCTTTAAGATTGTGATGCAGAGTGGGAAACCCACATAGCTGCAATGACAACTGCAAGATCCCAGGATTGAGGGTGGAATGATCCGAATTTTTTTTTTATTGTTGAAAAGGTCTGCGATTCTATTGAACCTTATAAATATCTATTGATATATATCTGTATATATGAAAACAATTATTTTGTATAGAAGATTTTGTTAATCAATAACCCCGCTCATCATTCCAGCGATAGTGATCCTGATCATTGGCATTTTCCTCTATGGGAGGAAACGCCGGCGAGATCAACTGAAGAGACGGCGTGACCGGCTGATAAGAAAGACCTGATCCCTTTTCTTGAATGAAAAAATGACTCGGATGATTTGTATAAACAGGACATTATGATAGGAGTTCATGCAAGTAGAATTTATACGGGCCCAATGTTCCACCATAGTTGCCTGCACTGATATGGGTTACACCCGGCGTTCGGCATGCAGCACGAATACCATCAGCCATAGCTCTCTTGACGACTTCCATACTTACGCCGTCAATGATAATCTCAAATATTGCCTTGACTCCATCCGGGACCAAACTATTTGGGTTCTTCTCCTTGATGGTTGGGCAGAAAGCGTCATTGGTGGTCGCTTTCATGAATTTGTACTTTCGACTTCCTACCTTTGAACCACTTCCAGTTACACCACTCGGAAATGATGCCGCCGCTCCATCCGTTGCATCGATGACTTCGACCGCTGCCTGCCCAGCGGTGAGGGTCGACATCTGGTCGGTTCCCATGATAAGGAAGTTACCACCTGCTATCCCTTGGACAATCCCGATATTTTCTTCGACGATGAACTCTCCTCCCATGATAGGAATAGCCCACACGTTCCGGTTTCCGACTTGCGTCTGATATTCGTACCCATCGCCATAGAAGTGGAGTCTCACGGGAATTTTTTCCGGTGTATCGGGGAATCCATCGAAAATTGCTGCTGTTGGTGCCGTGAGCACACACTCAGCAAGGCGCTGGAGAGCCTGATTTTTTAATTGTTGTTTATCGGGATGTGCCATGAGGATAATGCAGCCAGGTCGACCATCCGGGGTATCATTTGGGGAAAGGTATCGGTCAATACCTGCTTCGACACCACTGCCAATCAGCGACGATGCAAAACCGGTTGCATGTTCTCCAGCCTCATGGGCGAGATACCTGGTTGCTGCGGTGATTAATACCTCGGATATCCAACTAGGAAAGGCTTCAGCGTAAGTATCTTCGATGATAACCCCATTTATTTCCATTCCTTATCCTCCCTGTTTCATTTGAGCGAGTGCCCATTCTATATACATATTTATTATCCGCTCCAATATTTACCGTTACGTTCTGTAAAGAATCCTTCTTCAATTTACCATTAGTGACGAAGGTATCGCAGGGTTCCATCCATCGGAATACGTGTGTGATTCAATGCCCTTGACTCAATAGCACCATTAAAGTCAGATAGAAATGTAACAATTTTCCAGCTTTGTAGAATACCTCGATAATACCCAGACAAGACAATGATTTCATTAATCTTAGGAGGTTATACATTGATTTTGATCTCCTTGACCTGAAGCTGGCATATTCTGTAGAAACCCGCACTTCGAACAATGAGGTGGTTCTTAACAGGTATAACCATCAAAAATCCTACCCACCAGCTCTGCCGGGGTCTACCATTTTTCAGGTCATATTTGCTTTAAAATTGGTTTCTAATTTCATTTTGGGATCTCGTTTCTCACTTTACGTTTTATCTGGTTTCTTCCAGAGCGAGGTCCCAAACTTTATATTGTGGAATGAAATATGAAGAGGTGGAGGAAGTGATGAAGCAATGATGCAGAATAAAGAAGACGGATCTACTTCATTATTCTACGTGCTTCTTGCGCTGGTGTTCATTATTTTAATCCTTATCTTTTACCCTCCCGCAAGGGACGTCGTTATATCGATCGTCCAAGCATGGCAGTCGGCCCTTCAGATGCCTACATAAAGAAGGGATGAACATTCCATGGCTCGAAAGGAAGTGGACGCCGAGACCTACCCTCGGCCATTCACTTCAATTTTTCCTCACCGAGTCACCCCCCTCCCGTTCCATCTCTGGCTTCGCAGTGAGGAGGGCCCCAGTCCGAGACCCCGACGATCTGAGGATAATGGATAATGGAGGGTTCTGAGATCCGTTCCCTCTCGTTCTCTCTACCACCGGATCTTGTGAGCGAAATTATCGTTAATAACATAGTTGATAATAATAAGATATAATCCTTTGATACCGGCGGGGAGAAAAGGAGATTAAAGGATGGAATGAAGCTTGAACTGGTAAGGGCCAAGCTTCCCGCCGTAGTTGCCGGCGCTTATCATCTTGACCCCGGGGATCGTGCAGGCCGCCCGGATGGCTCCCCGCATGGCGGTCTCGATGGCCTTTACATCCACGCCGTCGATGATAAGTTCATAGACGGCCCCGATGCCTGGAGGGACTTTGGAATCCGGCACTTTGTCCCGGAGGCTGGGGCAGTAAGCCTCGTTCGTGGAGGCCTTCATGAACTTCGCGTACTTCCTCGAGCCGACCTTGGAGCCGCTCGACACGATCCCGCCGGGGAAGGAGAGAACCGCCCCGCTGATCGTCTCGATCCTCTCTGCCGCCACTTCCGCCGCGGTAAGGGCTGCCATCTGGTTTTCACCCATAATAAAGATATTTCCACCGCCAACGCCCTTCACGACCCCGAACTCCTCCTCGGTGATAAATTCCCCCCCCATGATGGGGATTGCCCAGCAGGACCGGTCCCCGACCTTCACCTGGTGTTCGAACCCGTCCCCGAAAAAGTGGAGCTTCACGGGGAGCTTCTCCGGGGCTTCGGTTAACCCGTTGAAGGTGGCCGTGGTGGGAGCAGTGAGGATGCATTCCCCGATCCGCTCTATCAGCTGCTCTTTCAATTTATCCTTCTTTTGAGTGCAAATTAGGATAGAATAGCCGGGCCTGCCATCTGGGGTTTCTCCAGGAGGCAAATAAATATCTATGCCCGCTTCTGCCGCGCAACCGATGCAGGAGGTCGCAAAGCCCGTGGCTTCGGTAGCGGCCTTTAAAGCCCAGTTCCTGGTTGCTGCGGTCACAATAACGCGGGAAACGAAGACCGGAAACGCCTCTGCGTAGGTATCATCGATTTTCACGCCATTTATCTCCAAAATCTTTCACCCCTTTTCACCACAGATTCACCGGTTCCATTAAAGAATGTTATCATTTGATCTCTTTTTCAGGAAAACTGGAGTGGAAAGACCTCCATTACATCTCCTTAATAAGCTCGAAAATCAAAAAGAAACTATAGTCTTCTGGGAGTCTTTGCAGGAACCCCCTCATCAGATAGGGTGCCGGCGAGTTTTCAGAAGATTTAATTACCGGACTCGACCACCTGATGGTGATCGATTTTCAAATCGACAGAGCTGGTGCGTGCAAACATGGCATTCGCTGTACACGTGAATCTGGACCGTTGTACCGGCTGTAACAACTGTGTGGTTGCATGCCCCGTGAACGCATTGGAGCTCCATACGGTAGATCCGGTCACCAAAGAGAAGATCTACCGGGTGAGGGATGGCAAGGCCATTACCCTCGATATCAAGTCTGAGCTCTGTGCCGGATGCGGCGTTTGCGTGGAAGCATGCCCGTACGATGTTATCCGGTTGAAAGGACGCTGGGAGGAAGGAACGAAGCCCACCGTTGTGTATGTGACGGAGTAATGTGAAATGACCCTGTATCCGAAGTTTTCCAAGAGGATCGAGTTCCAGAAGGATGGCAAGAAGATCATCCAGGAACAGAAGCTCCTCCAGACCACAAACAACCTCATCCTGAACGTGGATGTGTGTACCGGCTGTGGCATCTGCATCGAGGCCTGCCCCGAGGAGGCCATCAAGTGGGGACCGGTCGGAGCGGTGCGCCGCGGCGCCGTGGAATACGCAGCCCCCGTCGAGATCGACGAGGTGAAGTGCTCGTACTGCGGTGTCTGCCCCATCATGTGCCCGTTCTCGGCCCTCTCCCTGACCATCGACGGCGTGGAGCGGTACCCCATCATCGAGAAGGAAGGGTTCCCCCAGTACGACCAG
>DATKMC010000100.1:0-9066 GCA_035542115.1 Methanomicrobiales archaeon
GGCCGCCCCGACCATGGATGCGCAACTCCTTCATGAAAATCCAGCATTATTTTACATGATTATACATGATAAATGTGCAGATTTCCTCCTGTGCCGGAGGGGCCTTCCATGGCTCTATCGTTTCTCCATCACGACGCGGTACTCCCCTTTCGGGAGCCCCTTGATCCGGTAGCGCACCCCATGGGCGCAGAGGCAGGATGTGACAGGACCTGGCGTGGTGATGGTATAGAAGAGGGTGATGTTATCTTCCCTAAAGGCATAATCTCCCGAGATCTCCGCGCCCCCGCAAAAGGTCTTGACGAACCCGTCAATCCGGAGGGTAGTCTCGTTCTCCCAGATCATTTCAAGAATCCCTGCCTCGGGCGGAATGTAGGGTTCGATGTTCTGCGTGCATGCCCCGGTAGAGAACTCGAGGATTGGCTGTGCGGCCTGCTGGAGGCATCCTGCAAGGACAAGGAGGAGGGCGAGGACGACAAGATGCCGAAAGGCCATGGGAGGAGATCTGCTCCCTCTGAAAAAAACCTTTGCGGCGACCGGGTCACCGCGGTCCCCTCATTCCCCGGCCGCGAACCGCGATGCCCTCACACCTGCTCCTTCTTTCCGAGCAGGTACATGGCGATGACCAGGAGGACAATGGAGATGAGGCCGAGGAGGAGGGCGGCGTGGGGGGTGAAGTACATCGTGAACAGGCTCCAGATTGCCTCGTAGCCGAGGGTAAAGATGAGGGCCTCCACCGATGACCCGACGGCAATGGCGAGGAGGACCTCCCACGGGCGGAGGCCCATCATCCACCCCACGACCGGTGCCCCCGTCCCCCCGGTGCCCTGGAAGGGGAGCATGACAAAGAGGGCGAGCCCCGGGATCCTCCACCGGGAGAGCCAGGGCCTCCCCGCGAGGAGGTCCCTCCCACCGGCGAGGAACCGGGCGATCCAGGGCCCGAGGTACGGGATTCGGAAGACGACATCGAGGTTCAGGATCATGAAGAGGCCGGTGAGCACATCCAGCACGACGACGGAGGCCGCCATGAGCTGCCAGGGGAGCCCGAGGACGATCCCGAGGGGGATGATGGACTCCTTCCCCGACGGCGGGATGAAGTAGGCGATGAGGAGGCCGCCGAGGATGAGGGCCGCCTCCCCGGAGAGAAAGAGGGAGCACCCGAGGTACCAGGCAAAGGCGAGGACGACGGGGAGCAGTACCCGGACGGGAAGGTGCCTGAGAAGGGGGATCCGGGTCTGAGGGAACCAGTCCACCCCGCCAGGACCTGCCATGGGATGATATCATCCAGTCGCACCATATCCTTTACCCACCAGGCGTAGCACAGGGCGGTCACCGGGGGAGATGGACCCTGCGGATGTTCTGTGAATCCGGGATCCGGGACCGGGGTCATCGTATCAGCCCATCCCGCCGCGGTCCCCTTCTTTGCACCCTTTCCCCATCGAAACCCTCTTCTCCCCTCTGCATGAGAGATAATCCGGAGCGGGATGGCCGGAAAACCAGAGAGGATCATCTACCTGAACAATGCGGCCACGACATGGCCGAAGCCCCCGGAGGTCATGGAGGAGGTTGGCCGGTGCCTCGCCATGCCCTTCTCCGAGGAGGGGCGGAGCACCCTCGCCGGGCAGAGGGACTACCCGCGCGAGACCCGGGACCTCCTCGCGGAGTTCTTCGGGGCAGGCCCGCCTGAGCACTTCATCTTCACCCAGAATGCCACCGATTCCCTGAACACGGCCATCCACGGCTTCCTCCACCATCTCGGGAAACCATGTCATGTCATCACCACGGAGCTTGAACATAACTCCGTGCTCCGGCCCCTCCGGACGCTCGAACGGGAGGGACGGATCACCCTCACGGCCATCCCCTTCGACGATGCAGGTTCTGTCACCCCGGAGGCAGTGGAAGAGGCTACCCGTAACGATACCCGTCTCGCGGTGATGACCCACGGGTCCAATGTCCTCGGGACGGTGCAGGTTATCGGGGAGATCGGCAATCTCCTCCGTTCAAGGGACATCTTCTTCGTGGTGGACGGCGCCCAGACCGCCGGGCAGGTCCCCGTGGACCTCGGGTCCCTTCCCGTCGATCTCTTCGCCTACACCGGCCATAAGGCCCTCTTCGGCATCCCCGGGATCGGGGGGTTCTTCATCCAGGACCCGGCCCGGGTGGACCCGGTGCGCCAGGGAGGAACAGGGGCGAATTCAGAGTACCCCTACCAGGAGGAAGGGATGCCGGAGCGGTTCGAGGCCGGCACCCACAATTACCCGGGCATGGCCTCGCTCTCTGCCGGGCTCCGGTTTCTCGGGCAGAAGGGGATTGGGAACATCGGGAAGGTAACGATGGACATGACCCGGTTTCTCATCGGGCGACTGAAGGAAACGGGGTCCATCTCCCTCGACAACGAGAACCCCGATCTCCCTATCATTTCCCTCAACGTTGACGGAATGGAACCCGATAAAGTGGGGTTCATCCTCGCGAGGATCTACGGGATCATCTGCCGGACCGGCCTCCACTGCGCCCCCCTCGTCCACCGGAGGATCAACGGCGGCCGGGGTTCCGTCCGTCTTTCCCTCTCCTGCATGAACACCATGGAGGAGTGCGGGGTTGTTGCGGATGCCCTGACGGAGGTAGCACGGAGTGCGGGTTGAGCGTTCCCTCCAGAGGAAGATCTGTGTCGACGGATCCCTGATGAAGGAGTTCGTCCTCTCCGAACCTGTCACCCCCGACCTTGCCGAATATCTCCGGAACTTCGGCGAGGTGGAGATCCTCACCCTCCACGGGAAGCAGTTGCTCTCTTTCGAGAAAACCGGCTTCATCACCGTAAAAGGTGTGATTGGCGAAGAGAGCGTGGAGGTCCGGTACGCCCCCGGGGTCTATGACCTCGCTCCCGACGTTTTCCACCTGTTCCTCTATCACTACAGTAACGGGAAGGACGTCGGGAAGATGAGGGAAATACTTGCGGTGATGGAGGGAAAGATCAGGGGGCCTGGCGGCTGCTGAAGGACGGGATCCCGGGTCCGAAGGAGCCGGGATCGTCCAGGGGGGAAGGGGCCCCTCTGGACGGGATCTGTTGCCTCACCTCCGCACGCCGATCCCGAGGATCTCCCTCTTCCCTGAAAAGACGTCCCGGGCTATCCGGGCGAGGCCCCGGGAGGCGCACCACTCGTCGTAGACCGCCGGCTTCTCCCCGAGGAGGGCCTCCACCTCGCCGGCGATGGCCGGGGCACAGCTCCCGGCGAGGGCCACCCGCGCTCCCGGGGAGAGGACCCGGAGGGCGGCGCATTCCATCGCCGCGAAGAGGGCGAGGGTGCGCATCCGCTCGCCCTCCGGCATGGTGAAGTCCACGCCGGCCTCCGTGAAGGCCCGGTTCGCGGTGATCTTCCCGCGGTCGATGCGCCGGATGGCATCGACGTCGATGGCCCCGTGGGTGGTCCCCGGGGCGAAGATGCAGGCGTCGATGGCTCCGCGGATCTTCCCACCGGTCACGAGGATGGTCACCGTGTTGGAGGACACATCGGAGACCACGAAGTCGTCCCCGAGGGCCTGCGAGACCTCGTACGCGATCCCGATCTTCTCCGGGCTCGCCTGGTGGGAGTAGGCCTTGAACCGGGGGTCGGTGGGGGAGCCCCGGTGGAGGCCAGGGATGGCGACGGCGGGGAGGCGGCTCTCCCGGATGGCGTCGAAGATCCGGGTCCCTCCGCCGATGTGCTCCCCTGCCCCCTCCCGGCTCACGAGCCCCCGGTTTTCCAGGAGGCTGATCGGGGTGATTTCGGAGAAATTGTCCCCCATGGAGTAGGTGAGGGCAATCCCCTCTATGGAACCCAGGGGCCCGAGTCGCTCCAGGTCCCGGAGCGCAAAGTCCACCGCCGCCTTCCGGGGGACCTTGAAATCCCGCTCACCGGAGGAGAACCTGATGGCCGTGGTCCCGTGGTCGATGCCGATGAACATGGCGATGTCCTGATCTACCGATCCTATCCCTTTCCCGAGAGTTAATGCCTCCGTTCCGTCATGCGGGCGTCGGAGAGGGACCTACAGGGTTCGAAAAGGGGGATGGTTGCACAATCCCCTAGAGCGGGCTCAGGTTTTCCGAGCCGCACTCCGGGCAGCGTGCCTTCTTCTTGGGCCGCTTGAACTTCTTCCCGCAGTCATTGCACGTCGTGTCATCCTCGTCTACATCGAGGATGGTGATCTCCATGGGTCCACCTGCAGAACAGGCCATGATCCTCACCTCCCGGCACGTGATGATGCCCTGTTCCGGGAGATGAAGCTTGCCCCCTGGGTTTCTCCGGCCTTGAATATCAGCCAGTCCTTCCCTTCCTCATCCTTTTTCGCGTACTGGCCCTTTCTTGCGGTGGGTTTGAACCGGACGAGGGCGTATCTCCCCGAGAGCCGGTTCCCGTGGAAGAACACCTCGATCTTCCCTTCGTCCCAGTGGAGGGTGTCGTAGGTACCGGTATCCCAGATGGATACCGTCCCCGCGCCGTACTCGCCCTCGGGGATGGTCCCCTCGAAGGTGAGGTACTCGAGGGGATGATCCTCGACGTGGACCGCGAGGTGCTTCTCCCCCGTCTTCTCCGGGATCCCCTTCGGGACCGCCCATGACTTCAGTACACCGTCGCGCTCCAGCCGGAGGTCCCAGTGGAGGTGACTCGCGTGGTGCTCGTGGACCACGAAGGAATGCTCCGCCCCGCTCCGGCCCGGTTTCCCCTTTGGCTCGGGCGTCATGGAGAAATTTCTCTTCGCCCGGTAGGGAAGAAGGTTTCGGCCGGGTTTGAGCTGGTCGGGGGTGCATTCCTCCGGGGATTTGTCGGCCCGGATCCCAAGAAATCGGGGCATCCTGAGCCGCCCGTCCCGGGTCACGGCCTGGTACGCCACCTCCACGACCATGCGCGGCAGGACCCAGGTGATATCCCCCTTCTCTGCGCCTCCGAGGGTCGGCATCTCCGCCCTGAGCTGTTCAAGGGCCGCGAGGAGGGAGCCGAGGCCGGCGTCGTCGAACCCCGTCCCCACCCGGCCGATGTACACCCCTTTCCCCGCATCGCAGAGCCCGAGTACAAGAGCCCCGAAGGTCCCGGCCCGGGCTCCCTTCCCCCTCGTGTACCCGAAGACCACGCAGTCGCAGGTCTTTATCGCCTTCACTTTGAGCCAGGAGTCGCTCCGCACCCCGGGCTCGTACGGGCTTCCCAGCCGTTTTGCCATGACCCCTTCCAGGCCGCGCTTCACCGCCTCGGCATGGTAGTGTTCCCCGTCGCCCCGCACGGCCACCGACCTGACCAGGTATTTCCCCTCCTTCACGCTCTCCTCAAGGATCTTCCTCCGCTCCTCGATGGGGAGCCGGACGAGCGGATTCCCATCCTTTTCGAGGATATCGAAGGCGACATAGGTCACGGGGAGGCGGAGGGAGTCGGCCTCGATCTGGCGCGGGTCGGCCTCCTGGAACCGGCCCAGGAGCGCCTGCATGTCATTTTTCCCGTCCCTGAGGATGACGATCTCCCCGTCCAGCACGCATCCCGGCGCGAGCTCGAGGATCTCGCCGAGTTCCGGGAACTGGCCCGCCATGTCCCTCCCGTTCCGGGAGAGGAGCTGGAGGGTTTTTCCTGCGTACGCGATGGCCCGGATCCCGTCCCACTTCACCTCGAAGATCCAGTCCGGCGATGAGAAGGGGCCATCCGCGTCGCGGGCGAGCATCGGGCTGTACCGGCCGGTCATTGCTTCCCGAGCTTCGCGACGGTCTCCTCCAGGGCGGACATGAGCTCCTTCACCTCAGCCGCCTTGGGCCTCTCCACCTTTATCGTCTCGCCGGCCCGCTTCTTCTCGATGATCGCGAGGACGCGCTCCCGGTATGTATCATGGTAATCGGTGATGTCAAGGTCGCCCGTGAGGTCGGTGATGATCTTCTTCGCGAGCTCGAGCTCCTTCCCGTTCGGCGTTGAGAGGGACTTCAGCTCCTCGAAAACCGACGGGTCGATGACCTCGTTCGCGTACCTGAAGGTGGTGAGGACGAGGGCCCCGTGGTAGGCGTGCACCACGGCGGGGTACTCCTTGGTCCTCATGGTGAACCGGCCCACGCCTGCCTCGCCGAGCTCCTGGCAGGCGGTGTAAAGGAGGCCGTAGGCATCGGGAACCCCGTCGGGGACGAGGACGAAGGAGTTGTCGAAGTACACCGGGTCGAGGGAGAGGTAGTGGACGAACTTGTCGAGCCGGATCCGCCGGTCGGACTCGGGGAGGGCCGCGCGGAGCTCCTCCTTATCGAGGGCGATGAACTCGTTCTTCCTCACCTCGTACCCCTTCGCCGTCTCCTCCCATGGGATCACCATGCCGTCCCGGGTGCAGACCCGCTCGTACTTCAGCGGCTGGCCGTCCTTCCGGTGGAGGAGGTGGAAGTGAACCGAGAGGTCCCGGGTCATGGGGTAGACCTTCACCGGGACGTTCACGAGGCCGATGCTCACGGCGCCGCTCCAGACGGGCCGGGGGGCTTTTCGCTCCCCTGCCTTCGGCCCGGCCTGCCCTGCCTCTGCTGCCTGGCCGGCGGTCTTCTTCTCACCCGCCTTCTTCTCCCCGGCCTTCCCCGCGGTCTTCTCCCCGGGGGCCTTTGCCTCAACGACCGCCTGACGCTTTCCCGCCTTCTTCATCTCTTCTTTCCTCCCGGAAGCTCCTGCCGGTGCCGAAGGATCCCCTCCCAGGGATCCTTCCGCTTTGGGACACTCTGGATATTGAGGTCCCGGGGGTTTATCCCTTTTTCCATCTCCTCCCAGGTGACAGGGGCCGAAACCGTGGCCCGCGGCGTGGCGCGGAGGCTGTACGGGGCGACCATGGTCCTGCCCGGGCTGTTCTGGGCATAGTCGAGGAGCACCTTCCCCGGGTTCGCAGGGCCCGGTTCCTCGGAGGCGACAAGGGCGTTCTCCCGCGCGAGCTCCCGGCCCATGCCATGGACGAAGTCCCGCACCTCCCGGTAGGTGAGTCCAGGGACGAGGGGGGCCGCGAGGTGAAAGCTCCTCTTCCCCGAGGTCTTCACCGAGACCCGGATGCCCTGGGAGGCGAGCCGGTCCCGGACGAGGAGGGCGATCCGCGCGGCATCAGCGGTGGTCGCCGGCGGCTCCGGGTCCAGGTCGATGAAGAGGAGGTCGGGGTTCTCCGGCGAACTGACCGGGGAGAGCATGATGTGGATCTCGATGGCGTCCAGGTTCGCGATCCAGAGGAGCGTGTCCAGGTTGTTGCAGACGATGTAGTGGACCACCCGGTCCGCCGTCTCCGAGTAACGCTCCCAGGTCTCCACCCAGTCCGGGGTCCCCATGGGGGCGTCCTTCTCGTAGAACCCTTTCCCGCTCACACCATTGGGGTACCGGGTGAGGACGATGGGCCTCCCCTCGAGGAAGGGGAGCATTCTCGGGGCGATGGTGATGAAGTACTTGACCACCTGGAGCTTGGTGATCCCTGCCTCGGGGTAGAGGACCTTGGGGAGGTGGGTGAACTCGACCCGGGTGAGGGGCTCCGCCATCAGGCACCCCGCCGTTTCCCTGCCATGCGAACAGGTATTTTTACGTGACGGGCCAAATAAGCTCTCATGCGCGCGGTGGTCACCGGCGGGTGCGGCTTCATCGGGTCGCACCTCGTGGACGCCCTTGCCGGCCAAGGGGAGGAGGTCGCGGTCATCGACAACCTGAGCACCGGGAATCTCGGGAACCTCGCTGCCTCCCTCCCGACCGGCCGGTGCACCTTCCACCACATGGACCTGAACGGCGAGGGGTGGGAGCGGGTCCTCGAGGGGGCGGGGACGGTCTGGCACCTCGCGGCCGACCCGGACGTGCGGATGAGCGGGCTCCAGCCGGAGCCCGTGGTCCGGAACAACATCCTCGCCACCGCCCGGGTCCTCGAGGCGATGCGGAGGCAGGACGTCCCCCGGCTCGTCTTTACCTCCACCTCCACGGTCTATGGCGAGGCCTCGGTCATCCCGACCCCGGAGGACTACACCCCCCTCGAGCCCATCTCGGTTTACGCCGGGAGCAAGCTCGCCTGCGAGGCCCTCATCTCGGCCTACTGCCACTCCTACGGGATGCAGGCCTGGGTCTTCCGGTTCGCGAATATCATAGGGGAACGGTCGAACCACGGGGTCATCTGCGACTTCGTCCGCAAGCTCGGGGAGAACCCGCGGAGCCTCGAGATCCTCGGGGATGGAAGGCAGTCCAAGTCGTACCTCGAGGTCCGGGAGTGCGTGAAGGCCATGCTCCATGCCGTGGAACATGCGAAGGGACCCTGCAACGTCTTCAACATTGGCTCCGAGGACTGGATTGACGTGAAGGGGATCGCCGACATCGTGGTCGCCGCCCTCGGCCTTTTTGGCGTGGAATACCGGTTCACCGGCGGCAACCGGGGCTGGGTGGGGGACGTCCCGCGGATGCTCCTCTCGGTCGACCGGCTGAAGGCCCTCGGGTGGAAACCGGGGATGGGGTCACGGGAGAGCGTGGAGGCCGCGGCCCGGGCCATGGCAGGGGGCCGGCGGTGAAAGCCCTCCTCGTCCTCGGGGACGGGATGGCCGACGAGCCCCTCGCGGAGCTCGGCGGGAGGACCCCCCTCGAGGCGGCCCGCACCCCGAACTTCGACCGGATCGCCCGGGAGGGGGCGTGCGGCCTGCTCCGGACCATCCCCCCAGGCTGCGAGGCGGGGTCCGACATCGCGAACCTCTCCATCCTGGGGTACGACCCGGGGAAGTACTACACCGGGCGGGGACCCCTCGAGGCCGCGAGCATGGGGATCGCCCTCGGCGAGGGGGACATCGCCTACCGGTGCAACCTGGTCACCGTGGCGGACGGGGTGATGGAGGACTTCTCGGCTGGCCACATCCCGAGCCGGGACGGGGGCTCCCTTATCCGCGCCGTGGCAGCGGGGCTCAAGGGGGTCTCCCTCCATCCCGGGATCTCGTACCGGAACCTCCTCGTGGTCCATGGCGGGGAGGGGGCAGAGACCACCCCGCCCCATGATATCGTCGGGGAACGGATTGAATCATACCTTCCAAGGGGACCGGATGCTCCCCGCCTCCTCAGGACCATGGAGTGGTCCCGGGAGATCCTCCGGGGC
>DATKMC010000101.1:0-23936 GCA_035542115.1 Methanomicrobiales archaeon
GCCAGCTCATGCCAGGGATTCCAGAGGGTGTTCCACAGGACCGCCACCGCGATGACCGCCCCGATGAGGGCCAGCCTGTCAACATGCTGCTCCAGCTGATGTGCTTCTGCCATAGGTATCCCTTTATAAATTTGGTATATATAGATTTTTATATAGTCTCGATTACGGCAGGGCTTTCTCGATGTCCCCGATGCGCTGATAGACGCTCTTTGGCTGCTACTCTTTACGTCGATCCCGTTGTCGCCGCAGCGGTGGGATTGAGGTTGAAGTTGAAGGAGACCGTCGGCGCGGTCTGGGCCTGCTCGGTTGCCTCGAAGGTCTTCCACTTGTCCACATCGTAGTGGAAGTAACTGGCCACGAAACTCGTGGGGATCATCTGGACCTCGTTCCGATAGTCCTTCACCGCCGCGTTGTAGTTGTCGCGCTCATATTTGATCCGGTTCTCGGTCCCTTCGAGCTCCCCCTGCAAGTCCTCGAAGTTCTTGTTCGATTTCAGGTCCGGATAAGCCTCCACGATTAGCATCAGCCTGGACAGGATGTTCGCTGTACTGGTATCTGCGGCCTGCATCTGATCGACAGTCTGCGCGTTGTACACCTGGGCCTTGACTGACCCGGCCTGGCTACGCAGGTCAGCAATCTCCGTCTGGGTCTTCATCTCGAAGGTTGCTGCGCCCTGGACCGTTGCGACCAGGTTGGGAATCAAGTCCGCACGCCGCTGGTACGCAGTCTGGACGTTGCCCCACATCTGGGCACAGGTATTGTCCTTGTTCACCAGGTCGTTCTGAGTGGTGACGAAGAATGCCACGAGCCCGATAAGCACGAGCACCATTACGCCGACCACTATCAATACTTTCTGCCAGGTTTCCATGTTCTTTCACCTCGTTCAGAAGTGGCCTCCACCGCCACCGAAACTTCCACCACCGAAGCCACCGAACCCGCCACCGTGCCCTCCGCTCCGGGTGGAGTGGAAGTCGGAATTGAAACTGTCATCGTCATCGTCGTGTTGATAGTGGCGATCCAGGATGATCGATCCCAGGGCTGCCGCAACTGCGGCAGTTCTCAGGTGTTCGTCATCATCGTGTTCCTCGCGCTCCGAACCCGATATCGCTGATCCGATGGATCTGGATACCAGGATCACTATGAGCATTACGATAATGCCACCTATAAGTATCACAAACAGGAACGCGCCTGAAGGTGGCGGATTGGCGGGGGCTTCCGTTGCCGGTGCGCTCAGGTTCTTCGGTTCCACCCTCTTATCGATCTCGCTGATGAGATACGAGAAGCCGTCGTAATACTTCCCGATAGCGAAATACATGTGGGCGTTTCGCCCGACGTTGATCACCCAGTAATCGGTGAGCGTGGACTCGATGCCGCGCCCTGTGGCGATGCCACCTCCATCAGCAACCGAATAGACGATGACGACGCCGTTATCGGTTGCCTTCTGGCCGACACCATTCTGCGTTCCGGTATGGGCACCGTAGAGAATCGGATCCTCCCCATTCGTGGTCAGGACCGTGACGATGGCGATCTGGACCGTCGTATTCTTTTCCACGAGCCCTGCCTGGGCGGCCAGGGACGCTCGCTCCTGTGGCGTGAGCAGCCCTGCAAAGTCATTCACATACCCGGTGAGAGTCGGATACGCCGCCGCCACCGGATACACCGATACTGCCATGAGCAGTACCAGCACTGCGATGATTTGTACTCCCGTCGTTTTCTTCAACATGCTTGTTCACCCGCCATTCGAGGCATCCAGCTTGAAGTCCTGGTAGACCGTGTTCTACGGGACGTGGATGATAGTTTCGATGGGAATCACCGATTCATCGCCACCTTCCTTATCGCATATTGTCGGTATAGACTTTCGTATCGGTGACGGTATGCCAATAGACCACTCGATCTCCGGATTCTGGTCTCCATCCTCCCGTAAAAATACAGTGCGAGGGGTAATATTTGGACCCACAAAACTGCATTAGCATAATTCTCAAATAGCTCACAACTACCACCTATGCCTCATGAAACTCTGGTTAGTTGGATTTGCATTCACCTTCATGTTCCTCCTGGTGCTCGGGTCGGGTTGTGCAGGGACAAAGGGCCCGGCTCCAACGCCAACCCCGACGCCCACCCCGGCCACCACCCAGACCACAGTAGCGACTTCTGTCACCACGGTCCCGACCACGACTAATCCCCTGGAGCCCCAGCCGACCGTGACCCCGCCGAACGGCTGGACAACGATCCTCACCGTATCGAGGAACCCCTCCAGCTACCAGCCGGACATTATCGTCACCTACGGCGGCGGCACGGGCCAGTACATCCTCCAGCAGCTGGAGATCATCGTGACCCACCCGGACGGGGGTGTCCAGACCAGGACCATCGCCCGTCCGGAAAATGGGTCGATCCCGGTGCAGGCAACGGCGGTCATCTCCCAAACCGTGAACGAACCGGTCCGGGTGCAGATCATCGCAAGGTACAACGGGATCGATTATTCCGTTTTCGACGAGGTCGAGCCCCAGCATTAGGGAGATTTCCCCTTTTTCTCTGTAAGCGATCTTCGGAGAAGTGATACTCCGGTACGCCGGAAAATCCACGCCGGAAAAAGAGAAGCTGGTTCAGGTTACTTCCACTCCCACATCTTGTCCCTGGTCACCCCGTCCGGGGAGATCTCGATCTCGAAGAGGATCGCCACCTCGTTCAGTTTCTTCAGGGCCGGTGCCTTCGTCTGAGCGTAGCGGGTGCCCCGCATGCTCCAGCCAGGGCCCTTCGAGGGAACGCTGATCCCGGCCCCCCGGAGGAAGACCTTTCCCCCGTCCTTGGTCATGAGGACCCCATGGCCCTTCGAGAACATTCCCCCCTCTGGGCGTTCCATGGCCCAGAAGGTGGCGAGGAGGGTCACCTCCTGTCCCAGGATCTTCCCCTTCGACTCCATGGTCCTCTCGATCTTTGTCGGCCCGTACATGTGGGCCACGATCCGCTGGCCGACGATCTTTCCCGTCAGCTCCCCGAGCATCTCGCCGAGCATAGTTGTTTCACCGACAGCACCGGCATGCCCGGCGGGGATAAGGGTATGGGGGAATGGCAAAAAATGAAAGGGCATTCTGGTATCTGCACGCGGACGGGATGGAGGGAAAAATAGGGTTATCCGGGAGATGCCCTGGGAAGGGGAGTCTGAGGAACGAAGGAAAAAGAGTGGTATGATTTTTCATCGAAGACGAACCCGATGAGGACCGGGAGGTTCCCGGCGGAGTATACGAAGACCGGGTTGAAGCAGTGCTTCTCGCAATAGGCCCTGGCCCCGTCGGTCATGAGATGCCGGGAGCAGGCGCTGTTCCTGTCAACCTCGACAACGGTCTTCCCATCGATGTTGATCTCCCGCCCCACGTAGAAGACAACGCTTCCGGGATCCTCCGGGATCTCAAACAGGTTCTTCTTACTCATTGGCCTTATCTATTTTATCGTATTAGATATATAAATCTAATCACATCCGTGACACGGAGTGACAGTGCAATTGGAGGGATTCGGACCCACGATTTTACTTCACGGGTCCCCACCTCCTCGATAAGCATCGCCGGCAGCAACTCCGATCCAAAAGCCTGAAAAAAGGATTGATTTCAAAGGGAATTACTTCGCTTCCCTCTCGAAGACGTAGGGGAACGGGATCGCGATGAGGTCTCCGATGACGTACGTCGCAAAGATCACCGCGAGTATCCACCCGTACATGGGCACCCTGCCTCCCGCAAAGGCCGGCAGGAGGACGAAGAGGTACCAGATAACCTTGTACGTGAGCTGGACCACGAGAACAGGCACGAACTTGAGGGGCGAAAGGAAACCGAGAATCGAGACGATCCCAAAGGCGACAAATATGCTCCCCGTAACGCCGAAGAGCAGGGGGTCCTGGCCCGGCCATCCCATGAAGGCCTTCATCGTCTCCGGGGCCGCGAGCATGCCCAGTCCCGTTCCACCGGCACCGATGATGGTCCAGAGGTACATCACTTTCAGCCAGCCGAATCTGATCTTTCCCTTTTCCACCATGGAGATTCCCCGAATATGCTCCCTCCTTGAAAGGAGTACTTGCCGATGGGAGGGAGGATGTATAAAGCTATGGGGTTCAGAATTTACGGGCTGAATGCGGCTTGATCCTGGAATTGAATGAACTATATCAGTCTGCCCCGGGCATTGAATTGTTCAGGGGAGGAAAGAAAAAGGATGGATCATGTCTCACCGGTGCGCCCAGCAGGCCTCGATGAGCATCGCCGTCGCCTTCTCGATCCGGGCGAAGCCGACCCGCTCGAACTGGACGACCTTCCCGAGGTCCAGAGAGACCATGGGCTCGCAGTAACCCTTCAAATCCCCGTCAGGCTTATGGAGGACGCAGGGGATGGTGTGGGCCGGTGGGAGCCACTGGATGATGGGGGCCTTCGCCCTCCGGGCCTCCTCGAGGTACTTCCCCGCGAAGCTCGCGGTGAGGCAGTCCTTCCCCTCCCCGAGCCGGATGTTGAAGAGGTCCTTGAGCCGGACCATCCTCCCGCAGGCCGCGTCCACGTCCTCCTTCGGGAGAAGGACGGTCCCGTCGAAGGAGAGCCGCCGGACCCCCCGGGCCGGGTCGCCCGGGTGGAGGAGCGCCTCCACGGTGAATCCGCAGGGGGCATCGGCGACCTCGAGGAAGACCGGGTCAGGGACGAAGGAGTACCGGTTCGCCACGGGATCGACGATGTCCCGGTTCTTTGCGTACAGGTTCTCCCAGGAGAAGGAGATGTCCGTCTCCCCGATGCCGATCTCGAGGACGGCGTTCCGGACGGCCGCGGCGGTGATCCCCCGGCGGGCGATGGCCCGGAGGGTCCCGAGCCGGAGGTCGTCCCAGCCGGTGTATGTCCCCTCGGCGATACCGGCCTTCATCTGTGAGGTGGAGAGGACCACCCCCTCAATTCCCATCCGGCCGTAGTGCTTATAGACGGGTTGTTTCCATCCGAAGTAGTCGAAGATGTAGCGCTGCCGGGCGGTGTTCGCGATATGGTCCTTGCCCCGGATGACGTGAGTGATCCCGAGGAGGTGGTCGTCGACGGCCACCGAGAAGTTCATGAGCGGAAAAACCGTGGCCTCCACCCGGGGGTGGGGCGGGGAGGACACGATCCGGAGGGCCGAGAAGTCCCGGACGGCCGGGTCGGGGTGCTCGATATCGGTCTTCACCCGGACCGTGACCTCCCCCTCGGCGTACTCCCCGCCGAGCATCGCCTCGAAGAGCCCGAGATTCTTTTCGGGATCCCCCTCACGGCAGGGGCAAGGCGACTTCGCGAGCTTCAGTTCCCGGAACTGGTCCGCCTCGCAGGTGCAGACATAGGCCCCGCCGATCTCGATGAGTTTCCTGGCATGCTCGTAGTAGGTCTCGAGCCGGTCGCTCTGGTACACGATTTCGCCGATGAGGAGACCCAGCCAGTCACAGTCCTCCCGGACGGTGGTGTAGGCATCGGGGTCAATCCGGCGTGGGTCGGTGTCCTCGATCCGGAGGATGTACTTCCCGCCGTACCGGCGGACATAGGCGTCGTTGAGGAGCGCCGCCCGGGCATGGCCGAGGTGGAGCGGGCCGCTCGGGTTCGGGGCAAAGCGCATGACCACGCCCTTCTCGGCACGCTCGAGGGCGGGGAGGCCGGCCCTCGCATGCTCCCTTGTCTCCGAGAGCTCCTCGAGGAGCCGGGGGGCGAGGGCCGCGAGCTCCTCCCGCTGCTTCCCCGGCGGGAGGGCCGAGACCTCGGCCACCATGGCCTTTGCGAGGACCGAGAGCTTCCGGCCCTCGGGCCGGAGCTCCGGGTACTCCCCGAGGATCCGGGACACCACCGTTCCCGCCTGGGGCTTCCCGCCGTATTTCACGGCGTTCTGGAGCACGTACTTCCGAACAAGGAGGTCGAGGTCTTCTGCCATCTTACGATCCCCGTGCGAGGAAGTGGTCGCCGAGGGATATAAGGAGCTCCTTCTCCGGGCTCTCGGGGATGACCCCGAGGCAGGCCTTTCCGGTGCCGAGGATCCGCTCTGCCGTCTCCCGGACGTCGGCGATGATCCCGGCCTTCTCGAGATCCTTCACGACCCGGTCCACCTCCTCCTCCGAAAGGTTGCCCCGGGGGAGGTCGATCCCCTTCTCATGGGCCCGGATGGCGATGAGGGTCTTCTTACCCTCCCGGAGGTCGGAGCCCCGGTCCTTCCCGCTCACCGAGCTGGGGACGGTGAGGTCGATCAGGTCGTCCTGGATCTGGAAGGCGATCCCCGTGGTGAGGCCGAACTGGTAGAGGGCATCGGCCTGCATGGGCTTTCCCCCGGCGAGGATGGCCCCCATGGAGGCCGAGGCGGCATAGAGGGAGCCGGTCTTTTTCCTCACCATCTCGAGGTACTCCACCTCCGAGACCTCCTCCTTTGCCTCGAAGCTCATGTCCAGGTGCTGGCCGTCGCAGATCTCGGCGCAGGTCCGGGCGAGGAGGGAGACCGCCCGCACCCGGGCATTGTCCGGGGCCGGCGTCCGGCAGAGGAACTCGAAGGCCTGGGCATAGAGGACGTCGCCCGCGAGGATGGCCGTCGGCTCGTCCCAGAGGGTGTGGACGGTGGGCACCCCCCGCCTCTCCGCGTCCTGGTCCATAATATCGTCGTGGATGAGGGTGAAGGAGTGGATGAGCTCAACAGCGAGGGCCGCGGGCATGAGATCGAAGGCCGAGCCCCTCTTCACCGAGTCGGCGGCAAGGAAGAGCATGGCCGGCCGGAGCCGCTTCCCCCCCGCGGTAAGGAGGTGGGCCGAGGCCTTCGCGAGCTCCCCGTAGGGGTTCCCGAAGTGCCGGTGGATGGCGAGGTCCACGTCCGCCGCCACGTCTGCCAGGTAACCGGAGAGTTCCATGGGGCACCTCACTTCGCGATGACGAGCCGCTGCCCGTTCCGGAGGATGTGGAGGTCCTTCTGGTACGTGTACCCGACCCCCTCGGCGAACTCGGTGTAGGCCCCCGTCTGCTCGATCCCGCCGTGGGAGGGGATGATGTGCTGGGGGTTGAGGAGGTGGAGGAGCTCGTAGTGGTCCTCCTGGTACGCATGCCCAGAGACATGGAGGTCCTCGAAGATCCGGGCCCCCTTCATCCGGAGCCGGGTCTCCACGAGGTACCGCTGGCCGTAGTTCATGGGGTTCGGGATGACCTTTGCCGAGAAGAGGATCTTGTCCCCCTTCTCGATCTTGTACGGGGTGTCGTCGAGGGCGATCCGGGTGAGGATGGACCCGGGCTCCCCCTGGTGGCCGGTGATGATGGGCACGAACTTCTCCTTCCCCATCTTCATCATCCGGCGCATGGTCCGCTCCACGGTCCGCCGGTTCCCGAACATGGAGAGGGTCTGGGGGAACCCGACGAGCTTCATCTGCTCTGCCGTGGAGGAATACCGCTCCATGGACCGGCCGAGGAGCACCGGCTTCCTCCCCATCTCGTGGGCGCACTCGGCTATGGTCTTCACCCTCGCGATGTGCGAGGAGAAGGTGGAGACGAGGAGGGCGTTCTTGTCATCCTCGTAGCTCGTCATGGTATCCCGGACGAGGTCCCGGGCGATCCGCTCGCTCGGGCACCTCCCGGACAGGTGGACGTTCGTGGACTCGGCAAAGAGGGCGAGGACCCCCTCCTTCCCGATCTGGCGGAGCCGCGCGAAGTCCGCGGGCTCACCGATAACGGGCGTCCGGTCGAGCTTGAAATCGTTCGAGTACACGACGGCGCCCCGGGGCGTGTGGAGCACGGGCATCGCCGTGTCGATGATGGAGTGCTGCATCCGGACGAACTCGAGGGTGAGCCCCGGTGAGATGGTGTACTTCTGCCCCGCCCGGAGGACGAAGAGCTTGTTGTTCACCCCGAACTTCTGTTCGCCCGCGATCTGCTGCCGGATCAGCTCGATGGTGTAGGGCGTGGCCACGATGGGGGCGTTGTACCGGTGGGCCAGCTTCGTGATGGCGCCGATGTGGTCCAGGTGGCCGTGGCTGCAGACGATGGCCTTCACCGTCCCCTCCACGGTATTCATCATCGTATCGTCGGGTATAGCCTTCATCTGGATGAGATCCAGCGAATGCATGTTCTCGATCTCGGCATCCTCGTGGATCATCACCTGGTCGAGGCGAAGCCCCATGTCAAATACCACGATCTCCTTGCCACAGCGGACGGCGGTCATGTTCCGGCCGACCTCGTCGTAACCGCCCACCGCGATAACTTCAACCTCCATACGGTATCTCCTCTATCCTCTTGATCATCTGCCGGGTCGTCCCGGTGATCCAGTAACGAACGTTTCTCATCGATTTCACCGTCCGGGCCCCTGAGAGGAACATGGCGACGGCCAGCTCCCCCGTGAACCCGTGTATTGCCTCAACAACTGCCTCCTCCGACTCCATGGCGGGCGCGAGGAGGGGGAGGGCCATCCCGCAGAGCTCCGCCCCGAGGGCGAGGGCCCTTGCCATGTCGAGGCCGCTCCGCACCCCTCCGGTCGCTATGACCGGGCCCCTCCCGGCCACCTCGCAGAGGCTCACCACCGTGGGGATGCCCCAGTCGGCGAAACGCTCCCCCAGCCGGGCCGGCGGGCTCCCGGGCGAACGCCTGGCCTCAACCCTCGCCCAGGAAGTGCCCCCGAGGCCGCCGAGGTCGATGGCCGAGGCCCCCGCGGCCCAGATCTTCGCCGCCATCTCCCGGGAGACCCCGGCCCCGGTCTCCTTCAGGATGACCGGCACGGGGAACTCCCTGCAGAGAGTGCCGAGAGCCGCGAGGCAGCCCCGGGCGTCATGGTCCCCCTCGGGCATGATGGCCTCCTGGAGGAAGTTCGCATGGATGCAAAGGGCATCGGCATCGATCATCTCCACGGCCCGCTCGGCCCACTCGATCCCATGCTCCCTGAGCTGGACCACGCCCAGGTTCGCGCAGAGGAAGGCCCTGGGGGCCGCCTCCCGGACCACGGTGAAGGAGTCCTCCAGGTCAGGGTTCTCGAGGGCGGCCCGCTGGGACCCGACCCCCATCCCGATCCCGCACCGCTCCGTGGCGGCCGCGAGGTTCCGGTTGATGGGGGTCGCGTCCGGGTGCCCGCCGGTCATCGCCGCGATGAAGAGCGGCGAGGCGAGCCGGTGCCCGAGGAACCGGACCTCCGTGTCGATCCCCGAAAGAGAGCACTCGGGGAGGGCGGCATGGACGAGCCGGACATCGGAGAACCCGGAGAAGCCCGCCTCCACCCCGCCCTCTGCACAGATCCGGAGGTGGTCCAGCTTCCGTGACGAGGTGCTGACCTTTCCCGGCATGCCCATCCCTTCCTTCATCCTGGTTTCCTCCCCTCCACGATGGTGCCACCATGGGGCCGGCCGTCGAGGAAGTCCCCGATCCGTGAGGCGTGGAAGATGGCCGGGGCGAATCCCGCGTCCGCGAGCTCGAGGAGCTCGGCGAGCTTCCCCGCCATGCCGCCCGTCACGTCGGGGTTCCCGGACCCCCCGGCCAGCCCCGCGGCCGTTCCCCGCCACACCCGCTCCACCACGGCCCCATCCCGGCCGAGGACTCCCGGGACGTCGGTGGCAAGGCCCACCCGGTCCGGCGACAGGGCTCGGGCGAGGCTTGCCACGAGCTGGTCCCCCGAGACGATGGAGGCCCCCCGAACGATGTCCATAACCACGTCGCCGTGGAGGACGGGGGTGACGCCAAGCCCGAGGAGGAGCTCCACCGGGCGCCAGTCCGGGTCCCAAAGCCTCCCGTTCTCGGCGATGCAATGGCCGATGGGGTGGATCCCCACCGCCTCCCGGCCTGCCTTCCCAAGGGCCTCGACGATGGCCGCGTTCAGCCGGGCCACGGCGGTATGGGTCCCGGCAATACCGGCCACGTCCCCCGGTGGGATCCCCTCGGCCAGCCGGTAACGGCGGGCCTGGGGGTGGCCGCAGGAGCCCGCACCATGGACGAGGACGATGTGCGCCCCCCGCCGCCGCGCGATCTCTTCGGCGCAGGCGGCGATCCGGTCCGCCCGGATCGCGCAGTCGCCTCCCTTGTCGGTGATGACGCTCCCGCCGAGCTTGAGGATGATCCTAGACATTCTGCTCCCTCCGCGCCCCCTCGGTGTCCAGGGTGGTCATGAAGGCCTGGGCATCGCAGGACCGCATGGCCCCCGCCACCCTTCCCCTCGCACGCCCGGGCGCGAGGGCGATCATGCACCCTCCCCCCCCTGCCCCCGTGGTCTTCGCCCCGAGGGCACCCGCCGACCGGGCCGCGAGGACGAGCCGGGTGAGGGCCGGGTGGCCCACCCCGAGGGCGTCGAGGAGGGCATGGTTCATGTTCATGAGGTTCCCGAGGGCCCTGAGGTCCTGGAGCTGGAGGAGGGCCTCATGGGTCACCGCCCCGATGGCATCGAGGAGGGGGTTCATGATGCCGGGGTGATGCTCCCGGTCCCGGGCCACCTTCTCCACCATCTGGGAGGTATTGTGGGAGACCCGGCTGTTCCCGACGACGAGGGGAAGGTTCACCGGCGGGAGCCGTTTCTTCTCCGTCCCCTGGATGAGGACCATCCCCCCGAAGGCGGAGACGAAGGTGTCCGTGGCCGAGGCACGGCCCCTCTGGACCTTTTTTTCAATCTCGAAGGCCTGCCGGGCGACCTCCTCCCGGGTGAGCCCCTTCCCGAACTCCTCGTTGATGGCCGAGAGGGTGGCGACGGTCACGGCCGCGGAGGAGCCGAGGCCGCTCGAGGAGGGCAGCTGGGACCTCACATAGACCGTCGCCCGGACGCCCATGGCCCCGACGCACTCGCTGATGTACGGGGACTTCACCCGCCCCGGCCTGCGCTTCCTCCTCACCGTCACCGAGACCCGGTGCTGGATGGCCATGGCGAGGCCGGGCCTCCCGTACACCACCGCATGCTCGCCGAAGAGGAATACCTTCCCGGGCGCAGACCAGGTCGCCACCCTACATCACCGCGATGGCGGCGTACCCCACCACCTGGTCATGGTCGCCCGTCACATCACCGCTCGTCCGGTACACGAGGAGCTCCCCCTTCGCCGCTCCCTGCGCCTTCGCCGCGAGGCAGAGGGTGGCAATGGGACCGTACCCGCAGGCCGAGACCCCCCGCTCCCCGACCCGGCGATAAAATTCCGCCGTGTCGAGGGTGTCGAGGGCCCCGATGGCATAGAGGTCGTCCTTCCTCGCGACCTCCTCGGGGACATAGTGGGAGAAGTCGCTCGAGGCCACGATCCGGATCTCCCGGCCCGTCCGCTCCTGCGCCTTCACGATCCTCCCGGCGAGGTCCGCCGCCTGCCGGGGCCCCTGGTCCCCCATCATGACCGGCGCGATCCGCGCCCGGGGGAACCGGTGCTTGATGAAGGGCATCTGGACCTCGAGGGAATGCTCCCCCTGGTGGGAGAACTCGTCCACCTCGATCCCGAGCTCCCGCACGAAGCCGGCGTCGGCGTCCACGATCCCCACGGGGGTCTCCCAGGGGATGGCCGAGGCGCAGGTCAGGTACCCCCGGTGGCTCGGCCCGATGACGACGAATGTCCCCGAGAAATCGGGGTCGAGGGCGGCAAAGGCTCTCCCCGCCACCGCCCCGGAGTACGGGTACCCCGCATGGGGCGAGACAACCCCCTTCACGCCCGCGACGGGCTCCCCGTCCCCTAGGTACCCCGCCACGAGCTGCTCCAGGTGGTGCGGGTCCCGGGGGTAGAACTGGCCTGCGACGCTGCAGGAGCGGACCTTCATTCCCATCACCTTCCCGAGGGAGGGTCAGATCTCGGTCTCGAAGTCCTCGGGGGTGAGGGTCGTCGCGACACCCCTGAGGCGGAGCATCTCCTTCGTGAGGAGATAGTAGATCAGGGAGAGGGCCTTCCTCCCCTTGTTGTTCGTCGGGATGACCAGGTCGATGTACCCTGTCATGTTGTTCGTGTCGCAGAGGGCGATCACGGGGATCCCGGACTGGACAGCCTCGGTCACCACCTGGGCGTCCCCGATGGGGTCGGTCACCATGACGACGTCCGGCTCCAGGTAGCCGGGGATGACCTGGTTCGTGAGCATCCCCGGGATGAACCGGCCGGTCACGGACATGGCCCCGATGGCCTCGGCGAACTTCTTGGCCGGGTACTGCCCGTACTGCCGGGAGGTGACGATGAGGATCTTCGGCGGGTCGAACTGGGCGAGGAACTTCGCGGCGGTCTTGATCCGCTCGTCGGTCGCCCGGATGTCCAGGATGTAGAGGCCGTCCCCCCGCACGCGGTAGATGAACCGCTTCATGTCCCTGCTCTTCTGCTGGGTCCCGATGTGGACGCCCGCGGCGAGGTACTCTTCCACGGGGGCCAGGGGCTCCTTCAATTCTATTTCCATCTCGTTTGCTGCTGTCATAGTATCTCCTCGATGCGTATGAGTTCGTTCAGCTTCGCGGTCCGCTCGCCCCCGACCACGCCGCACTTCAGGAAGATGCACCCGAAGGCCGTGGCGAGGTGGGCGATGGTCTCGTCGGTGGTCTCCCCGCTCCGGTGGCTCATCACCGTTTCCAGGCCATGGCTGTGGGCGAGCTTCACGGCCTCAAAAGTGTCGGTGAGGGTCCCCACCTGGTTTGGCTTGATGAGGACGCAGTTCCCCGAGCCGGCCTCGATGCCGGTCATGATCCGCTCGGCGGAGGTGACGAAAAGGTCGTCCCCGCAGACGAGGCACCGGTCCTTCACCTGCCGGGTGAGCTCGGCAAAGCCCGCGAAGTCGTCCTCGTGGAGGGGATCCTCAACGTAGACGAGGCCGTAGGCATCGATGAGCTCGGCCATGTAGGCGATCTGGTCGGCGGTGTCCCGCCCGGCCTCCCGGTAGTGGTACCGGCCGTCGCGCCAGAGCTGGGACGCGGCGACGTCGATCCCCATGTTGATGGAGATCTTCAGCTCGTCGGAGACCGCGTCCACCGCCTCCCGCACGACGTCAAAGGCGGTCCGGTCGTCGATCTCCGGGGCCCAGGCCCCCTCGTCGCCCTTCCCGCAGTGCCTCCCCCGGGCCGTGAGGTTCTCCTTGACCCGCCGGTGGACGGCGGCATTGGCAAACACCGCCTCGCCGGCATCGGAGGCGCCGGTGGGGACGACGAGGAACTCCTGGATTTCCGTCGCCCCCGGCGCATGGGCCCCCCCTCCGATGACATTCCCGAGGGGGAGGGGGATCCCCGTGACGAAGATCCCGCCCAGGTACCGGTAGAGGGGGAGCCCCCGGGCCGCCGCCGCCGCCTTGGCGCAGGCGAGGGACAACGCCGTGGAGACATTCGCCCCGATGGAGGAAAAGTCGGGGGTCCCGTCGATCTCCCGGAGGAGCTCGTCGAAGTCCACCTGGTCGGCGGCATCCTCCCCGATGAGGGAGGGGATGAGCCGGGCCTGGGCGTCCTCCACCGCCTCCCGGGCCGGCCGGGCCTTGGCCTCGTGGGCCCCCGTGGAGGCCCCGCTCGGGGCGGCCGCACGGCCGAAGCCATGCTCGGTCCAGACCTCGGCCTCCACCGTGGGGTTCCCCCTCGAGTCCAGGATGGTCCGCATCCTGATGAGCTCGATCTCGGTCATCCTCAGATACCCACCTTGCGCTTCACCGTGATGGGGATCATCTGGGCCGCGAACTCCTCCAGTGCGATCTCGAGGGGGTCCGTCCGCTCGCTCTTCACGAGCACCGGTGCCCCCATCGAGATCTGGAGCGCCCGAGCCCCGATGATCCTCGCTCGTTCATACCGCGTATACGTTTCCATCGTCCCTCGCTGCCAGTCCTTTCCTGTAAATATAACCCTTTCCTGTAAACTTGGATGGGGCCGCTGAGATTTGAACTCAGGTCACAGCATCCCGAACGCCGCAGGATGGTCCAGGCTACCCCACGACCCCTCACTGGTACGGATTGAGATCGTCGACGATCTCCTTGTGCGAGAGGAGCATTCGCCGGCAGCAGTAGCGTTCCACGCCGAGCTCGGTGAGGACCATTGCTGGGTCCTCCCCGGCGTCCCGCCGCCTCTTGAACTCCTCCCATACCGTGGATATCACCTTTCCACAGGTAAAACATCGCACGGGTATCATGCAAACCGCTCTCTCATGAGTACTCGGTCCTTCACCGATAAGACTTTTGGAACTTCTTCCTCGCGCCGCGGCCGTGGGGCTTCTTGCTCTCCTTCTGCCGCGAGTCGTTCACGAGGAGCGTCCGGTCGTACCCGAGGTACGTGTCCTTGATCTTCGGGTCATTGTGCCAGGAGAGGATCCCCCGGGCGAGGGCGGTCCTGACCGCCTCGGCCTGGCCCATGATGCCTCCACCGCGGACCTCGATGGTCGCGTCCACACCCTCCATGGCCTTCGGGAGGAGGGTGAGGGGCTCGGAGATCTTCATCCGGGCGAGCTCGGTCCCGTAGACCTCCAGTGGGACCGAGTTGACCCGGATCCTCCCCTTCCCCGCCTTGAAGGTGGCCCTCGCCACCGCCGTCTTGCGCTTGCCGCTCGTGTTGATGATCTTCACCATTATCTCCTCACCTCTCGAAGGATGCCCCGAGGAAGCTCGAGACCGTCCCGAGGGTCACAAACCGGGGGGTGGAAAGCCGGTTCTTCGAGGCCGCCTCGAGGGTCTCCATCTCCTTTCCCGCGAATTCCTTCGGCACCCCGACGTAGACCCGGACCCTTTTTAAGGCGTCGTGGCCCCGTTCCCGCCGGTAGGGGACCATTCCCCTGAGGGTCCGCTTCACGATGTGGTCCGGCCGCCGGGGGAAGAAGGGCCCGCCCTCCCGGGAGCCCCGTTCCCGCTTCGTCCGGTAAGTGGAGAAGACCCTCGCCCGGGTCCCCGTGATGATGGCCTTCTCGGCGTTCACCACCGCGATCTCCTCGCCGGCGAGGAGCCGGGTGGCGAGGATGGAGCACATCCTGCCAAGGATCAGCCCGTCTGCATTGATGATGGCAACCATGGTATCACCGGAGGATCTTCACTCCGTTCCCTGAGGGGTTCTTCCTGAGGAGCTCCTCGATGGTGAGGCAGGTCCCCTTCGCCTTTTCGATCTTCTCTGCCGCCGAGCTGGAGAAGTTCAGCGCCGCCACCACCACCGGCTCGGAGAGGGCACCGGTCCCGAGGACCTTCCCCGGGACGATGTAGGTCTCCCCTGACCGGGCGTAGCGGCTGATCTTGCTCAGGTTCACCTCGGCATAGTTCCTGCTGGGGGCTTCCAGCCGGTCGGCGATGTCCCGCCAGATGGCCGCCTCGTTCTTCCGTGAGGTCTCCTTCAGCCGGGTGATGAGGGCCAGGAGGCGCGGGTTCGTCTTCCCATCCGTTCGCGTCATGCTGTCTCCTTCCCTGAGACGTCGGAGAGGACGGTCTCCAGGTCGGTTGCCTTCTTCCTGATGTTTCCCACAGCCGTCGAGAGAACCGTGAGCACGGGCAGGGACCCGTCCCCCTCCACCGTGAAGATGAACCGCGTGGGGTCGGGGTTCACCCGGATGGAGGACTCGGCCCCGATGGAGGCCGAGAGGCAGGCCCGCTCGCAGAGCCTGCAGAGGGAGCAGTCCTCGAGTTTCCCCTCGAGCACCACGGCCTTCCCGGCCTCGGTCCCGAGGACCCCCCGGGGGCACTCGTCCACGCACATACCGCAGCCATCGCAGTGCTCATCGATGGAGATGACCGGGTAGTTCTTGTACCCGCAGGCCGTCGTGGCCTGCCACTTGGCATTCTCCTTCCCCGTGGAGAGGTGGGCCTTTGCCTCGACCACCACCTTCTGGTCCTCGGTGAGCTTCACGATGGGGATGTTCTCGTCCACCGGCCCCGCAGCGGAGTCCTGGGGGATGAGGTCCCGCGAGTAGACCATCCGCGGCCCCTCCACCGAGAGGGTATAGGTCGCCGTGCAGGCCGGGCAGCCGGCCCCCTGGCAGGTGCACTGGTCCACCGGGACATGGGTCGAGAGGTCGGTGCGGAGGGGGATGAGGCCGAGCCGGTGGGCGAGCATCTCGTCGAAAAGGACGCTCGTGTTGTCATAGATCCGGATGTCCTCGATGGCGAGGGTCGGGACCCCGCCCGTCATCTCCCGCCGGACGGAGTTGGCAAACGCCGGCCAGGAGCCGGTGAGGTAGAAGCTCGCCCGGTTATCCGAGACCCGGACAAAGGTGATCTCCATCAGACTCTCCTGCCCCGCCGGCCGCCCTTGGGCCGGCAGCTGTCATGGGGCACGGGGGTGACGTCCTCGATCCGGCCGATGCGCATCCCCGCCCGGGCGAGGGCCCGGATGGCTGCCTGTGCCCCCGGCCCGGGGCTCCGCTGCTTGCCCCGGCCCGGCGCCCGGACCTTCACGTGGACCCCGGTGATGCCCTTCTCCATCGCGGCCGCGGCGACGTTCCCCGCCATTTGCATGGCCGCGTAGGGCGAGGACTCATTCCGGTCCTGCTTCACCACCATCCCGCCGCTCGATTTGGTCACCGTCTCGGCACCCGTCAGGTCGGTGATGGTGATGATGGTGTTATTGAAGGACGCAAAAATGTGGGCAATCCCCCATTTCTCCTTCTCTCCTGCCATAGCTTACCTCCCCACCTTGCTGATCCGGGCCCGCTCGGGGTGGACCTCGTTCGCCATGGGCGAATGGGCGGCATAGCAGACCTTCCCCTCCTCGGCCCGGCTCACTTGGTAGCCGGGGATGGTGACCTTCCGGGTCCCCACCATGATGTGCCCGTGGGTGACGAACTGCCTCGCCTGCTTCGGGGAACGGGCGAGCCCCTTCCGGTACACGACGGTCTGGAGGCGGCGCTCCAGGTACTGCTCCACCTTGAGGGTGAGGACGCTCTCGATGCCGGCATCGGCCGGGACGAAGCCCATCCGCTCCAGGGACTCGAGGAGCTGCCGCCTCTTGGTCTCCACGGCCTTCGGGTCGGCCCCCGCCGAGCCCATGGCCGTGATGTCCCGAGCGGCCCGCCGGTACCGGCGGAGGACCATCTGGGACTTCCAGACCTCCCGCTTGTTCCTGAGGCCGTAGTTGACGATGAGTTTGACCTCGTCCGCCTGGCGCTGCTTCTCGAACTTCCGGGTCGGCTTCTCGTACTGCTTGTGGTTCTTTCCTGGGTATCCCATGGTGCGGCCTCCTTACTCCTTCTTCCTCTTCACGCCGACGGTGGTCCCGGTCCTGCCCGTGGACTTTGTCCGCTGGCCACGGACCTTCTGGCCGGTCTCGTGCCGGATGCCCCGGTAGCACCGGATCTTCCGCATCCGGTTCACGTCGTCCTCCTTCCCGATGAGGACGTCCGTGGAAAGCAGGTGCTTGCCTTCTCCTGTGTACGGGTCGGCGGGGCGGTTGAGCATCCACTTCGGGATCTGGGTCCCGTAGTTATCCACGACCTGCCGGAGCCGGTCGACGCCGGCGTCGTCCAGCTTCCCCATCTTGTAGAGGGGGTCCACCTTCGCGAGCCGGGAGATGGCCCTCGCCGTGATCCGCCCGATGCCCGGGATCTTGGTCAGCGCGATCTGCACCGACCTCGTCCCGTCGAGGTCCGTGTTCCTGATCCGGACGAAGTACCTGATATCCTTGTCCACGGGCTTCTCGGCGGCCTTCTCCGGAGCCTTTTTTTCGGCGGGGGCCTTCTCCTTCCCCTTCCCGGCCCCCTTCTCGGGGGCTTTCCCGGCTGCCTTCTCCGGAGCCTTCTCCTTCATCTCCGGGGACTTCTGCTTCGCCTCCGGAGCCTTTTCCCTGACTGCCTTCTCCTGGTTTTCCATCCCATCGCCTCACAGAGGAGATCCCGGAGCGCTGAGGGAGGGATTTGAACCCTCGAGTCCCACAGGGACACAGGTTTAGCAAACCTGCGCCATACCTGGCTTGGCTACCTCAACAAGAATCTCGCATCTTTCGATACTCGCGATGCGAATCTCGCACCGCTCCATGAACGGCGTTTATAATTGGAGACGGGTGGTCATAAGGGTTGTGGTGGCGACGCCTCCCGACAGAGGATCGGCTGAGTATTCCCTGTTCTATGTCCGCTTCGCCCTCTTCTCACCCCTCGCGATGAGGGCCGAGGTGACGAGGGGGAGGGCGATGGTGGCGTCGCAGAAGACCTGGACCTTCGACGAGGTTGGGGACTCCTTCCCCCACGAGACGGCCTCCTCGAAGGTGCAGCCCGAGAGGCCCCCCCAGTGAGGTGCGTCGGTGGTGTACTGGACGGCATAGGCATGCCCCCCGAGCTCCTGGCCATGGATGGAGGCTACCACCTGGGTCTGCTGGATGAAGTTCTTCGGGACGCCGCCGCCGACGTACACGACCCCGGTCCGCTTGGATCCCTCCACCATGGCGGTGATCTCGTCCACGTCCGCGATCTGGTCCACCTCCACGGCTGCCCCCTCCCGGCGGGCCATGACGAGGCCGATCCCGATGGAGGAGTCGGCAAGGGCGGGGATGAAGACGGGGATGCCCTTCTCGACGCAGGTGGTGACGAGGGACCTCGAGTCGGGGGCGTCCCTCCGGAGCTGCCTCCCCAGCCGCTCGACGAACTCCCGGGAGGAGCCCCGGAAGGGGGCGATCCCCTTCGCGAAGTTCGCGATCCGCCGGTCCACCGCCCGGAACTCCTTCTCGTAGGCCCAGATGTCATGGATCCGGTCGATCCCGCGGGAGAAGAGGTCCTCGTCGTCGGTGTGGTCGTGCCCCTGGTAGTGCCTCACCCCGAGGTGCTCGCAGGTGTCGTGGAAGATGTTCGCCCCCGTGGAGACGAGGACATCGAAGAAGTTCCGGCCCGCGAGCTCCATGAGGACCCGCTGCATCCCCGCGGGAATCATGGCCCCGGAGAGGCCGAGGAGGATGGTGCAGTCCGGGTCCCGGATCATTCCCGCCCAGATATCCACCGATTCCCCGAGCCGCCTCCCCTGGAAGCCGGTCTTTGCCATGCCGGCGAGGAGCTTTCCTACGTTCTCCGAGGGAACGACGGGCTGCGTGGGCTTCACAGGTCCTCCCTCATCGTTGCCGCGCAAGGATAAAAAGGGTTGGGAGAGGGGCCGGTGGTGCGGGATTCAGTCTGCTGCCTTCCCGGGCACCCGGGGCGGCTTCAGGAGGAGGAAGGCGACGAGAAGGCCGATGACCGCAAGGGCCGCCACGTACGGGAAGACCCCGAGGTAGGACCCCGTGGAGGTGCGGATGAACCCGGCGAGCTGCGGCCCGGCTATGGCCCCCGCTCCGTAGGCGAGGAAGAGGACCCCGTAGCACCGGGGGTAGTCGCAGGTCCCGAAGTAGGTCGCGCAGCCCGTCGGGGCGATGGCGAGCCAGCCCCCGAGGCAGCCCCAGAGGAGGGCGAAGGCGAGGATGTAGACCGGGACCGTGGGGACCTGCCACATGAGGAGGGAGGCGAGGGCTATGAGGACGAAGGAGATGAGCGCGGTGTTTCTCGGGTTGAGCCGGTCGGTGAGGGAGCCAAAGACCGGCCGGCCGCCACCGTTGAAGATGGCGAAGAACCCGACGAGCATCGTCGCGAGGACGGAGTCGATGCCCACTACCTCGGTTCCCACCGGTTTCGCGATACCGATGGCCATGAGGCCGGCGAGGCAGCCGATGAAGTAGCAGATCCAGAGGCCGTAGAAGCTCGAGGTTCGGACCATCTGGCCCCGGTTCATCTCGCAGACGCCCTCGCCGGGCTTCGGGGCCGGGGGGTTCCAGCCGGCGGGCCTCCAGTCCTTCGGCGGAAAGGTGAGGGGGAGGGCGAGGAGGACGATGAGGACGAGGAAGGCGATCCCGAAGATCCGGAAGGTCTGCATCACCCCGTAGGCACCGATGAGCCATCCTGCGACGTTCGCCGTGAAGAAGGCCGAGAAGCCGAATCCGAGGAGGACGAGGCCGACGGCGAGTCCCCGGCGGTCGGGGAACCACCGGGCGGCCACGGCGACGGGGACCCCGTAGGCCACCCCGACCCCGATCCCGCCTATGACCCCGTACACGAGGTAGAGCATCGGGACCGAGGTGACGAAGGAGGCGAGGAGCCAGCCGAGGCCGGTGAGGATACCCCCCGCGATGGTCACCTTCCGCGGCCCCTGGGACTCGATGTACTTCCCCGTGAGGGGCATCGCCATCGCGAAGAAGGCGAGGAAGACCGAGAAGGGCAGGAGCACATCGTTTGCCGTGACATTCTGCCCGAGCTCCTTTACGAAGTGGTTCGTGAGGGGGGTGACGAAGACAGACCAGGAATAGATACTCCCGAGGCAGAGGTTGATGACCATCCCGAGGAAGACGAGCACCCACCTCCCCTTTTCAGCCGGCATGCCGAAGAGCTGCATGAGGAATCACCACGAATCCGGGGGATCTGATTTTACATGATTAATAATGTATATTGTGGTTATGAAGGTTGCGGTTTGTCACCGGAGGATGCGCAGGAGGGATTCCCGGATGATCCGACGGGGCCGCGTTTCGGGGCGTCGGAAAAGAGATGGATCCTCAGAGCGCCTTCACGAGCGCCTCGAGGGTGAGGAGGCCGGCGAGCTGGCCTGAGTCGGTAATGGGAAGGGCCGAGATGCCCCTCTCCAGCATGAGGTCCGCGGCCTCGGTCACCGATACGGTCTTTTCGGCGGCTATGACCGGGGCGGACATGATGTCCCGGACGATGAGATTCCGGATCCGGGCGTCCTGGTGCTTCGTCTCCACCATCTCACGGAAGCTCGCGAAGGAGGTCGCGACGTCCGTCTCGCTGACGATCCCGACGATGGAGCCGTTCTGGGTGACCACGAACCGGGTGATGCCGTCATCGAGCATCCGCCGCCGGAGGTGGACGACCCGCTCGTCGGCCTGGATGGTGAAGGCCTTCCCGAGGAGCCGCTCGAGGGGGGCCCGGGGCTTCATCACCCTGAGGAGGTCGGCGTACCCGACCTTCCCGATGAGCCGGTGGTTCTCGTCGAGGACCACCACGACCTTCGAGGCCTGGAGGAGGGGGACGAGGAGCTCCACGGCCTGGTCGGGGTACACGCTCGTGAAGTCGTCCTTCACATGGGTTGCCACGTGGAGCTTCGTCGGCGAGATCTGGGCGTTCCTCCTGGACCCGAGGGTCTCCGCTATGCTCCTCCTCGAGATGGTCCCGATGACCTCCCCGTTGTTCGTCACGATGAGGGGGTCGACCCGCTCGCCGAGCATCTTGTCGAGGGCCTCGGTGATGAAGGCCGACTTCGCGATGGACACCGCCCGTGCCATCACGTCTCTCACGGTCGCTGTGTTCTTCATTTTGCCACCTCCCGAATGATGTCATCCCGCTTCACGATGCCGGCGAGGTTCATGCCGTCCACCACGACCACGGAGTTGATATGGTTCCCGCGCATGAGCCTCACCGCGCCGGTCACCGGCTCGTCCTTCCCGATGGTGATGACCGGCCGGGACATGATGTCCTCCGCGACGGCGGATACCTCCATCACGTACCGGAACCGTTTCCTCCCCCCGGATTCTCCCTTCCGGAGCAGCTTCACGTCCTTCTCGGGAAGCCCCTTGCTGGTGTCCGTGTCGTACTTGTAGAAGGCGAGGTTGCTCTCGGTGATGATCCCGGCGAGGCTGCCGTCCTCATTCACCACCACGAGGGGTTCATTCCTCTCGCTTATGAGGTTGATAACATGGTCCAGGGAGTGGTACCGGTTCACCGTGACGGCCTCGGTCAGGAGGCCCGAGACCGGGAGCGTGAGGCTATGGACCGAGGCCGAGGCGAGGAGGTCGGTCTTCGTGACCATGCCCGCGAGCTTCCCCCCGTCGATGACCGGGAGGCCCGAGAAATCCCTCGCCATCATGAGTGCCGCGATGTCCCGGACGCTCGTTTCGGGGGTGATGGAAACCGGGTCCGGGACCATGAGGACATGAACGGGGATCCGGTCGATGGGCCGGCGCCTCCAGATGGGATCGGACTGCCGGAGCCGGTACGCGATGTCCTTCTTCGTGATTATCCCCACGAGGCGGTCCCCGTCGAGGACCGGGAGCCGGGAGATCTTGTGGGAGAGCATGAGGTTCCGGGCATGGGCCACGTTCTCCTGGGGCCCCACCACGTAGACGGGCGATGACATGATGTCTGAGGCGATCATCCCTTACCTCCTCGTAAAGGCCTTCACGAGGTCGAACTCGGTGATGAGCCCGACGAGCCGGGCGTCCTCGATGACCGGGAGGGCCCCGACGTTCCGGGCGAGCATCTCCCTCGCCGCCTCGTTCACGTTCTTCTTCGGGTCGATGGTGTTGAGGGTCCCGGAGACGAGGGTCCGGACGGGGAGGGCCATGACCTCGGCCACGTTCCCCGTGGTCATGCGCTGGAAGACCTGACCGGTCCCCAGGTACTTCATGATGTCCGTCGCCGTGACGATGCCGTAGAGGACATCGTCCTTTACCACGGGCAGCCGCCTGAACCGGTGGGCGGTCATCTCCTTCGTCGCCTCCCCGATGGGGGTCTCGGGCCCGGTCACCTTGAGGGCCGTGGACATGGCATCCTCCACAAGGCCCGCCCGCCTCTCCGCCGAGAGGACCTTCATCACGTCCCGCTCGGTGACGATCCCGCTGAGGACCTCCCCCTCGTCCACGATGGGGAGCCCCCCGATGTGCTTCTCCACGATGAGGGAGGCGGCGTCGGCGATCTTCGCGTCGTTCCTCAGGGTCACGACCTTCGAGGTCATGATCTCCCGGATGCTCTCATTGAGGGCAGGGAGGAGGTTCCCCCCGTGTTTCTTCCGGACGAGGTTGTACTTGTTCCCGCCCCCCATCATGTCGATGATGTCCCCGGCGGTCACGATCCCCCGGAGCTTCCGGGTGCCGGCGTCCGTCACGGGCAGCCGCCGGAAGCCGCACTCCGTCATCTTCTCGATGGCGCCGATGATGGGGATGGTGGGGGGCACCGAGACCACGTCCCTGCTCGCGATGGCCATGATCTCCCCCTCCCGGGGCGCCTTCCGGGACTCGAAATCATGGGGGCCCCGGTCGAACTTCCCCGGCATCTTCAGCAGACGGTCCCCCTGTTTATTGATCCTGGTATTCCGGTTCATGATCCCCTGTCTCCTTGGTATTTACTGTTTAAAAATGAGACCCCTGAGCAGGTCGTGGCGGTCGATGATCCCCGCGATCTTCCCGGCGTCCATGACGGGCATCCGGCTGATGTCATGCTTCACGAGGAGGGCGGCGGCATCCGGGGCGGACGTTCCCGGGGTGACGGTGATGATCTCCGTGGTCATCACCGACTCCACCTCCACGTTGGCCGGGCTCGCGAAGGCCTTCCTGACCCGCCCGGCCCTGATGAGGTCGTGGCGCGAGACGATCCCCACGAGCTGCTTCTTCGAAACCACGGGGAAGGCGGTGAAGCCGCTCTCCATGATGAGGGTGTAGATCTTCTGGATGGGCTCACGGGCCTCGGCGGTCACCACGTGCCGGCTCATCCAGTCCCCGACGGTCCCCCTGAGCTCGTGCTTCGTGATGAGGATGGGAAAGATCTCCGAAAGGAGGACCGCGCCGAGGACGGCCCCCTGCCCGTCCACCACCGCGGCGCTGTCGGTCTTCGCGTCCCGGAGGACGGCCGCCACCTTCTCGAGGCTGTCCCCCGGCGAGACCCGCACCGCCTCCTGGAGGAACCCCTCCACGGTGATGTTGGACCGGGTGTCGGTAATCCGGAGGGCGTCGGTGATATCCACGTACCCCGCGAGGTGTTTCTTCTCGTCCTGGACGTAGACCTCCCGGAAGATGTCGTCCCTGAGAATCTGTCGTGCCCGCGTGATATGGTCGGAGAGGGAGAGGACCGGCACCTTCACCATGAGGCTCCCGGCGGTTTTCATACGAGGAGGTCCTCCGTCCTGCAGGCAGGGCAGAGCATGAGGTTGTCACTCCGGCGGAGGTCATCGGACATCGCCCCGCACCGGTCGCAGACCCCCATCTCGAGGACCTCCTCCCGGTTCACATCGATGAGCTCGGCGAGGATCTCCTCCATCGCACTTGCCACGGAGAGGATGTCCCGTACGGTGACGATGCCCACGACCTTCTGCCCCTCCACAACCGGGAGCCGGCGAACCTTG
>DATKMC010000102.1:0-2739 GCA_035542115.1 Methanomicrobiales archaeon
TCCATCGGGGTCATGAGCGGCGGGGAGTCCAGCGACCGGTACTTCCAGAAGCGGACGGCGGAGATCGGGAAGACGAAGTTCGTCCCCGAGGGGGTCGAGGGGGTCACCCCCTATGCCGGGCCCATCGCCGAGGTCATCTACCTCCTCATCGGCGGGCTCAAGGCCGCCATGGGGTACGTGGGAGCGGCGAACGTCGCCGAGATCCACGAGAAGGCCCGGTTCCGGCGCATCACCCCGGCGGGGCACACCGAGAGCCACCCCCACAACATCCTCATCACCGACGAGGCCCCGAACTACCGGATCTTCGAGTGAGCGGGGATCCGGTTCTGATTAGTTGGCGGTTGATCGATAAGGTCTATTATAACTGATAAGTCACGGTCGGCCTAATTTTCCAGGTTCTTATGAAGGATTTTAAAGAGAGGGAAACAAAATAACTCGAATTACATTAATGCAACAATCTTCAAGGCAATTAAACAATTAATTCATCAATTGCGGTTTTTATTTTTTCCAAATCTTGTCCCACCTAGCTATGACTCATACCCGTGAACTACTTTCAAGGATCTCTATAAACCTGAAAAAGTATTGAAAAAGAGGGATTATCTCACTGCCAACTCAATCATTTTCTCCAGACGATTGCCCCTTAGATCAATTGGTATTAACTCCCGCGATGCAACACGGTGAAGTGGAATGGTCAAAGTCCCGCCAGCGCAACAGAACCGGCGATCCACCTTTTTTTATAGAAACAACACTAACATTACGTTAGGATGCTTGACGGTGACGAGTACTCCCGGATCCTCGATGTCCTCGGGAACCGGAACCGGAGGCGGATCCTCTCCCTCCTCAGGCAGAAGCCGTGCTTTGTCACCGAGCTCTCGGAGCGCCTCACCCTCTCCCCGAAGGCCCTCATCGAGCACCTCGCCCTCATGGAGCAGATGGAGATCCTGGGGAGCTACCTGGACGACCGGCGGCGGAAGTACTACTACCTGACCCGGGACATCACGGTGGAGGTGAGCTACGGAGACCGGGGAGAGGGGAAGGTAGCCCGTGCCGTCCCCGCGCAGGCACCCGGCTGGCAGAGCACCCTCACCCTCGTCAGGCGGATGATCCGGGCGAGGGAAGAGCTCGTCACGAACCTCGAGCAGCTCGACCAGGACATCCAGCAGAAGATCACGGACCTCGCCCGGCAGGGGGGCGACCTCGTCCCGGGCGAGGAGGAGCTGGACCTCATCCTCGCCCTGTCCCAGGCGGACCTCACCCTCGACGAGCTCCAGGAGTTCATGGACCTGGGGAGGGGGCCCCTCCTGGACCTTCTCGGCGGGCTCATGGAGAAGGGCATCGTGGAGCGGGGGGGACCGGGATACCGCCTCAGGGGCATCGATGAGGGCTGACGAGAGGGACGAGATCACCTGCATCATCCTCAGGCTCATGGAGGAACTGTTGGCCGACGGGGGATTCGCCCTGCCGGCCCGGGTCTCCGGCTATGCCTTCATCGCCAGGCCCGGCGGGACCCCGGCCGTAATCCGGATATACCCGGGTGGGTTCGGGGTGCTGTCCCCGGAGGTGACAGAGGGGGAGGGGGAGATATATATTACGGCCGCCGTCCCGCCCGGATCCGGCGCCCCGCCGTCGGTCACCTTCCAGCCGCTTCTCGTGGGGATTTCCCTCGGCGAAGAGACCACCGTCGTGGACCTGCCCTCCCGCATCGACCTGCAGGGCTGCTCGTGGCAGGTGAACAACGGGGTCCTCGATATCAGCTGCCGGAAAGCGTGAGCGTTTACCCTACTCCTCCGTCGATGCCCCTTTCACCGCCTCCTTCCCCTCCTCCATGAACTGCCAGCCGCAGAACCAGAGGATGGGGACTCCAACGGGAATGGCATACCCCCCAGGGCCGGAGAGGAGGGGGCCGTACTGGACCACGGCCCAGGCGAGGAAGAGGATGCCGGTGGTGACGAGGAGCGGGCCGGGGTACCGGGCGTGGCCGGTGTACCCGAGCTGGTGCCGGGAGACCACGAGAGCCGCTGCCGCGAGGAGGAGGATGACCCCGGCCAGCCAGAGAATTGTCGCGAGGACTGTCCCGCCCCTGACCTGGCCGGCCAGGATGTAGACCAGCTCCCGGTGGATGGGTATGAAACTCGAGCCATAGACGGAGTCTTGGAGCCGGAAGAAGGGAAACCGGATCCCCCAAGCGATGTAGTCGCCGATGACGTAGAGGTTCTGGGGGAGTACGAGGAGGAGTGCCATGACGGTATACGAGAACCGGGGTTGGCCGAACATAGGATAAGGATCATGGGGGCCGCTCCCTCATCATCATATCTTTATCTCCCCCTGCGGCCATGCCTCCGGTATGCCCGCCGTCCCGTCCTACCTCGCCCTCGCCCGGACCGGCGAGCTCGGCGACCGGATCGGGGAGGCCTGCGCCCTCCTCGAGGACTGCGGGGTCTGCCCCCGTCACTGCCGGGTGGACAGGACGAGGGGTGAGACGGGATACTGCAGGGGCGGATTCCTCCCGAGGGTTTCGAGCGCCGGGCCCCACTTCGGCGAGGAGCCCCCGCTCGTCGGAAGATCCGGGTCGGGGACCATCTTCCTCGCCGGCTGCAACATGCGGTGCGCCTTCTGCCAGAACTACGGGATCAGCCAGTGCTACGAGGGTGAGGGGATCTCCGGCGAACGTCTCGCCGGGCAGATGCTCGCCCTCCAGGAAGCCGGGTGCCACAACATCAACTTCGTCACCCCCTCCCA
>DATKMC010000103.1:0-32174 GCA_035542115.1 Methanomicrobiales archaeon
CCCGGCGAGGGATCCCGAGGGCGGGTCGGCGGTGGAATGCCTCGAGGGGTAGTACACGGCGAGCTTCAGGCCCTCCTGGAGGGCGATGAGGGTCGCGAGGGGGACCCCGGAGAGGGCGATCCCCACCACGGCCGTCGGCTCCGGACCCGCCTCTTCCTCCGATCCCTCCGGAGAGCGCGCTCTCCCGATCATGAGGGCCGCCAGGTCATCCAGGAGGTCGGCCCTCCCGCTCACCGGGGTCCAGTCGATGAGCACGTCCTTCGGGACCGCCCCATCCTTCTCCGTCATGAGGAGGTACGTGACCGTCTCCATGGAGAGGTTCAGCTCGTCGGAGATCTGGCTCGGGCTGTGCCCCTCGGCATGGAGCTTCCGTGCGCGGTGGATCAGGTCATCGAGAGAGGACATAAGAGGAGGTTCGCGAGGGCATCCTACTTAAGGGTTCGTTTCAGGGAAAGGCCGCACTCCGGGCAGGTGCCCGCCGCGGCAGAGCGCCGGTGGCAGGCGGGGCACCGGAACCTCCATCTCCTGGGCCGGGCCTTCCGCCGGAGGATCCCCTGGAGGCCGAGCCCGAGCCCGAAGGCGGTATTCTGGACGGCATAGTCATCGGAGACGATGACAGCCTCCCGATCGAGGGCGAGGGCGAGGAGGTCGGTATCGGCGGAGGAGAGCCGGGCGGCATCGCCGGTCACGGCGGCTGCATCGGATACCCGCCTCACGCTCTCCGGGGACGGCCCGAGGACCTGCAGGCCCGATGCGAGGAGGGCCTCCATGCGGCACCGGGACCGGACGTCGGCGAGCTCCTCCACGATGGATGGCGGGGTGAAGATCTCGCCGTCGAGGACGAGCTCGGAGAAGAAGAAGGAGGCATCGACGGCGTACCTCATGCGGAGAACTCCACCACGCCGTTCGTCCGGGAATGGACCTTGTATCCGAACCGCTCCAGGAGCCAGCACATGGTAGCCGCGTGGAGGGAGCAGGCGGGGGCGGTGAACCTCCCGCCGTAGATCGCGGTGAAGATGAGGAGCTGGTCGGCGAGGTGGCTGTCCACCTCACCGCCCCCCGAGATCTCCTCCAGGAGGGCCCGGGCCGCCAATTCCCCGACCCGGTCAGCGGGGAGCCCGCGCTTCCCTAGGCTGATCCCCCCCTTCGTCCCTGCCCAGACGGTGCAGGAGGTGCCTGTCGAGATCCCTCTCCGCCGGTCGAGCCTGACCTCGCACGGGACGCCCAGCTTCCCCTCGAGAAACCTCTGGGCGGCGCCGGCCTGCCGCTCTGCCACATGGTCGGGGAGGTTGGAGGAACAGGAGATGATCCCGCAGGAACCTGGACTCTCGCCGGGGAAGCTGAGGGGGGAGAGCCGGGATGCCCCGACGGAGACCCGCACCTCCCCCCCGCCCTCCGGATAATATCCCCGTTTCAGGATCTCGGTCTGTATCTGCGCCCCGTGCCGGGCGAGTGCCCGGAAGAGGACCTGCTCGAGATAATCGATGGTCGGGCTCCGGTCCACCTCCGTTCCCCCGGTTACGGTGACGGTCCCCCCCGCGACGAGGGCGACGGGGAGCCAGGCCTGGAGGACGAGGGCCACCGACCCCGCGGTGCCCACGTCAGCCCTGACCTCCCGGGCCACCGGGAGGCCCGGCCGGAACACGATCCGGTCGCTCCCCAGCCGGAGCCCCTCGCAGGTCCCGTCGCAGGCCGCGGCGACCGCCTGGATGGCCGCGAGGTGCTGCGAGGCGAGGCCCGGCTTCCCCCTCCGGACCCGGATCCGCACCACCTCGACCGGGGTCCGGGAGAGGGCCGAGAGGGCAACGGCCCCCCGGAGGATCTGCCCTCCCCCCTCGAGGACGGACCCGTCGATGGTGATCATGGGAAGAGGGCCTTTGCGATGGGCCCGGCGGCCGAGTAGCGGCTCTCCGAACCCTCGATCGTGTCACTCGCGGCGATCTCCCGGATGCCGGCCGACCGGAGCAGGCTGAGGGCCTTTCCGGCGAAGAGCCCGTGGACGCAGACCGCGTGGACCCCTTTCGCCCCCTGGGCAAGGAGCATCCGGGCGGCCGCGGCGAGGGTGCCGCCCGTGGAGATGATATCGTCGACGAGGACCGCCTCCCCCGTCCAGGGGCCGGCCTTCCTCGGCTCGATCCGCACCTCGTCGCCCGAGATCCGGGTCTTCTCCAGGTGGTCCCACTCCCAGCCGCCCCGGGAGGCGACGGCGGTGGCGAAGGGGACGGCCCCCTCGTCGGGGGCGAGGATCAGGGGGTCCGAGAGACCGAGGGTCCCGATGTACTCCCCCACCTCGGGGGCCAGGTTCACCTGGGCCGCGGGGACGGAGAAGTGGGAGAGGACGCTCTCCTTGTGGACGTTCACCGTGAGGACCCGGGAGACGCCCCGGGAGAGGGCTCTCGCCATGGCCCGGGCAGAGACCGGTTCGCCCGGTTTGAACTCCCGGTCCTGCCGGGCGTACCCCAGGTAGGGGATGACGAGGCGGACCTCGGACCGGTGGCAGGCGTCGATGAGGAGGAGGAGCTCGACGAGGGAGTCGCTCGAGAGGAGGCTCCCGACCACGATGGTGGTCTCGTCGAGGGGTCCGGTCTGGAGGTAGATCTCCCCGTCCGGGAACCGGGAGGTCCGGGTCTCCACGAGCCCGGCCCCCAGATGCTCGGCAATCCTGGCTCCCAGGGCCCGGGATCGCCCTGTACAGGCTAGTTTCATCCGTGAACCACCATCAGCTGAAAGTACTTAAACGATCAGGGACAGAACTATAACTACTTAATCGTGCCAGAGAGGGGCACTCCCGGATGGAGAACGCAGAGAACGCGAAGAGCGACGAGGAACAGATGCTCGGGGGCCTGGATCTCGCCATATCCTCCGAGATCGAGGTACCCCCGAAGCTCATCGACCAGGTCATCGGGCAGGACCATGCCGTGGAGGTGATCCGGAAGGCGGCGATCCAGCGGAGGCACGTGATGATGATCGGGTCGCCGGGCACGGGGAAGTCCATGCTCGCGAAGGCCATGACCGAGCTCCTGCCGAAGGAGGAGCTCCAGGACATCCTCGTCTACCCCAACTCCGAGGACTCGAACAACCCCATCATCCGGACCGTCACCGCGGGGAGGGGGAAGCAGATCGTCGGTGCCCACAAGGCCGAGGCGAAGCGGCGGATGCAGACCCGGAACACCCTGATCCTCCTCTTCATCGTCGGGATCGTGACCTTCGCCTTCATCACCTACCAGTGGCTCATGGGGATCATCGCCGCCGCCTTCGTCTTCATGGCGCTCCGGTACACCACACCCCGGGAGGACCTCATGGTCCCCAAGCTCCTCGTCTCGAACGACGCCACGGCCACCGCGCCCTTCATCGATGCCACGGGGTCCCACGCGGGGGCGCTTCTCGGCGACGTGAGGCACGACCCCTTCCAGAGCGGCGGCCTCGAGACCCCCGCCCACGAGCGGGTCGAGGCCGGGGCCATCCACCGGGCCCATGGCGGGGTCCTCTTTATCGACGAGATCAACTCCCTCGAGCCCCAGTCCCAGCAGAACCTCCTCACCTCCCTCCAGGAGGGGATCTTCCCCATCACCGGCCAGTCCGAGCGGTCGAGCGGGGCCATGGTCAGGACCGAGCCCGTCCCCTGCAGATTCATTATGGTGGCGGCCGGGAATGTGGACGCCATCCAGAACATGAACCCGGCCCTCAGGTCCCGGATCCGGGGATATGGCTACGAGATCTTCTTCCGGGACTCCATGGAGGACACCCCCGAGAACCGGAGGAAGTTCGTCCGGTTCATTGCGCAGGAGGTGAAGAAAGACGGGAAGATCCCCCACTTCGACCGGTCGGCCATCGAGGAGGTTATCCGGGAGGGGAGGCGCCGGTCGAACCGCAAGGGCCACCTCACCCTGAAGCTGCGGGACATCGGCGGGCTCATCCGGGTGGCGGGGGACATCGCCCGGCAGGAGGGGGCGAAGGTCACCTCGGCGGCCCACGTGTTGAAGGCCAAGGAGACAGCCAGGTCCATCGAGCAGCAGATATCCGACGAGATCATGCGGAGCGAGCGTGACTATGACCTCACCCTCGTTGAGGGAGCCGAAATAGGAAGGGTGAATGGCCTCTCGGTCATGGAGGACAGTGGGGCGGTGCTCCCCATCATGGCTGAGGTCACCCCTGCCATCAATAAAGAACAGGGATCCGTAATCGTGACCGGTATCATCCAGAAGAGGAAAGAGTCCTGGATGCAGGACGAGGAATCGATGGCAAAGCAGTCTATCAGCAACGTGAGCGCGATCATCAAGAAATATACGGGGAAGGACATCAAAGAGATGGATATACATGTCCAGTTCATCGGGACCGAATATTTTGGCGTGGAAGGCACCTCTGCTTCCATCGCCGTTGCAACGGCTGTGATAAGTGCGATTGAGAAGATCCCGGTGAACCAGAATGTCGCCATGACCGGCTCACTCTCGGTCAAGGGAGACGTGCTCCCGATTGGGGGAGTCACGTATAAGATCGAGGCCGCGGCAAAGGCGGGGATCCGGAAGGTACTCATCCCGGTCTCCAACGTCGACGACGTCCTCATCGAGGACCGGTACCGGGACAAGGTCGAGATCGTCCCCGTAAAGACCGTCGAGGACGTGCTCATGCATGCCCTTGTGGCCGAGGGGCGCGATGGGCTCCTCGCCCGGATCAAGAAGATGGCCATGGCCGCGCCGGTGAAGATCCTGGACTCGGCCTTCCCGAACCCTGCCATCTGATGCCTCCCGCAGGCATCCGTTTCTTCGACGCGAGGCGTGTCCGGGCGAGCTCCACCCACGCCGACATCGACAACGGCATCGTGGAGTCGGCCGGCACCTCCTTCTCGGACATTTCCCTCGTCCGGGTCCTCGGGCCGAAGGGCTGGGGCATGGTCTCGGCAAACAACCTGGACCTCTCCGGGAAGGGGGAGCTGAACCGGGTCCTCGCCGAGGGGCTCGCCCTCGCCCGGCTCACCGGCGATCCGGTCGAGCTCGCAGAACCCCCGCGGGGAGGGCACCGGGTCCCGGCACCCCGGGAGGACCCCGGCACGCTCTCCCTCGAGGAAAAGACCGGGGTCCTCGCAGGGATCGAGAAGGCCGCGAAACTCCCCGGGGTAACCTCGACCCGGGCCACGTACGTCGAGCGTACCGAGGAGGTCTCCTACACCGACAGCTCGGGGTATGAGCATGCGTATACCATCACCCGCTCGGGCTTCTCGGTCCTCGCCGTCGCCCGGAGGAACGGGATCGCCCAGATGGGGAGGGAGAGCCTTCATACCATCCATGGATTCAACCTCAGGCACCAGGAGCCCCTGGGGGTGAAGGCCGGGGAGACCGCCCTCGCACTCCTCGATGCCGGCCTCGCGAAGGGGGGACGGATGAGGGCGGTCCTTGACCCGGAGCTCGCCGGGGTCTTCGCCCACGAGGCCGTGGGGCACGCGAGCGAGGGGGACCTCGTGAAGGAGGGTTCCTCGGTCCTCGCGGGGAGGATCGGGGAGCGGATCGGGCCGGACACCCTCACCATCGCCGACGACCCTGCCCTCACGGAGTTCGGTTTCGAGCCGGTGGATGCCGAGGGATGCCGGACGGCGAGGACCGAGATGGTGAGCCGGGGGAGGGTGAACGCCTACCTCCATACCCGGGAGACCCTCGCGGCCCTCGGGAATGGGATGGCCGGGCACGGCCGGGCGGAGGGTGGCGATCCGCCCCTCGTCCGGATGTCCAATACCTTCATCGAGACCGGGGACGCCACCCTGGGGGAGATCCTCGCCGAGTGCGGGGACGGGATCCTCCTTGTCGGTTCCCGGGGCGGGCAGGTGGACCCCGGGCGGGGGGTCTTCCAGTTCAATGCCGAGTACGGGTACCTTATCGAGAATGGGGAGAAGACCCGGATGGTGAGGGACGTCTCCCTGTCAGGGGAGATCCTCTCCACGCTCCACGGGATCCTCCTCTGCGGGAACGACCGGGTGATGCACCAGGGATACTGCGGGAAGGGGGGCCAGTCGGTGCCCGTGAGCGACGGGTCGCCCCATATCCTCCTCTCGGAGGCGGTGGTGGGTGGCAGTGGAACTGATTGAACGGATCCTCGCGGCCGGCGGGAAGGCTGCACAGGAAGTCGAGGTATATCTCGTGGAGGGGACCGGGATCTCGGCCGAGCTGAAGCGGGAGAAGGTGTCCATCGCGACTGGATCCCGGGACTGGGGGGTCTCCATCCGGACCATAGACAACGGCCGGATCGGGGTGTCGGCGACCTCGTCCCCCGCGAAGTGGGAGGAGTGCCTCGCGGCATCCCTGGCCTCCATGCGCCTCGCCACCCCGCAGGAGTGGAAGGGGCTCCCCGACCCGGCGGAACTCCGGGGGGACGCCCCCTCCTTCGACGACCGGGTGGTCCCCGAACCCCCCGCGGCGCAGGAGCTCATCGCCGGGATGCTTGAGGGAGCCGGGAAGCACCCCGTCGCGAAGGTCACGAGCGGGTCAGCGGCCCTCTCCCGCTCGAGGGTCATTCTGGCGAACTCCCGCGGTGTCCTCTACACGGCGGAGAGGACCGAGGTGAGCTGCAGCCTGGAGACCATCTGCGGGCAGTCCACCGGCTCCGAGTTCGACCACTCGGCATTCCTCGGGATAGACCCCGTCCGGGTGGGGGAGCGGGCGGCCTTCCTCGCGGAGTACTCGGCGAAGGGAACGGTGCTGGAGACCGGGCAGTACGATGTCCTCCTCTCCCCCCTCGCCCTCGCCCAGCTCTTCGGGAACATCCTCGTCCCGGCCCTCTCGGGGCGCAATGTCCATGCCGGCCGGTCCCGGCTCGCCCCCCTCCTCGGGCAGAAATGCATGGACGGCCGGATCGACCTGTACGACGACCCCTTTGCGCGGGGCATGGGGGCGACGGCCTGGGATGCCGAGGGGCTCCCGGCGGCGAGGCTCGACTTCGTGAAGGCGGGCGCCCTCTCCTCCTTCGCCTATGACCTGAAGACCGCGTACCGGTACGGGGCGGGGCCGACGGGGTCGGCAGTGCGGGGTGGATTCTCCGGCGGGCCGGCCATCGGGGTGCACAACCTCGTGCTGGACGGCCCGAGGGAGGCGGTCACCGGGGACCAGGCTCTCTACGTCCACGACGTGGTAGGGGCCCATACGGCGAACCCGGTGAGCGGCGACTTCTCGGTGGAGTGCCAGAACCCGGCCTGGGTGGAAGGAGGGGGGTTCCGGGAGCCGGTGAAGAAGGCCATGCTCTCGGGGAATCTCTTCGATGCCCTCGGGGAGATAGGCGGGATCGCCCCCGGCTCCCGGGTCGTGGGGAATTCCATCCTCCCCTGCGTAAGGTTCAAGGGGATGCAGGTCATCGGTTGATTGGACATGGCAGCAGAAATCCTCATCATCATCCTGGCCATCGCCTTCGCGGTTGCCGTCGTGTTCATCTTCAAGCGGTTCTCCGTCCTGGTCCTGAACGCGGTCACCGGCCTTGCCATCCTCTTCATCGTGAACTACTTCAAGCTCACGGTGATGCTCGGGGGGTCTGAGATTCCCATCAACGTTGCCTCCCTCCTCATCTGCGCCTTCGGGGGAATCCCCGGTGCCATCATCCTCATCATTCTCGCCCTCCTCGGGATACCGCTGTAAGGTGGCGGCAGAGGCGTGAGGGGAGGGTTCTTCAAGGCCGTGGAAGACTCCTTTTCAGCGTTCTCTAAAAATGAGAAATAAAGATCAGAAGACGTTTGCCCCGGAGTGGACGAGGATCTGGTCCTGGAGGATCTCGAAGGGCTTGATCTCCCGGGAGTGCCTTGACTGGCGCATCTTCACCACCTCGACGGCAAGGTGGACGGGCGTCAGGTCGCTCGGCCGGTAATACCTGAGGAGGATGACCGTGTCCACGAGGTACTCGATGAGCCCGTAGCGGCTCATGAGGGGGTTCCCCGACTCGGTCTCGCTCGTGATGAGGAGGGTGCAGGGCTGGTCCCGCATCATCTCGATGAACCGGATGAGCTCGAGCCGCCGGTCCGCCGAGTTCTGGAAGGTGCCCTCGAAGAGGGACATGGGATCGATGACCACCCGGGTCGCCCCCGTCTTCTCGATGAGCTCGAAGAGCTCCTCCTTGATGCTGTTGATCATGAGGTTGAAGTTCGTGGGATCGAGCTTCATGAGGAAGAGGGACTTGTTCATGAAGGGGGTCACGTCCCGGCCACGCTGTTTCATGATTTCCTGGAGCATATTCACCCGCTCGTCCAGGCTGATGTAGATACATTTCTCCCTCTTCGAAAGGCCCTCGGTGATGAACTGGAGGGAGAGGGTGGTCTTCCCCGTCCCGTAGGACCCGATGATGGCGCAGATGGAGGGGTTGATGAGCCCCCCGTCAAGCATCCCGTCGAGCCCCTCGATGCCGAGGGAGACCCTCCCGTTCGGGTTCACACCACCACCCGGATGTTGGAGACCTCGAAGCCGGTCCCCGGGGTGATACGGACCACGAACTTCACGAGGTCACGCTCCTCCAGGTGGGGCATGACGCCCCGGAACTTCTCGAAGAACATGGTCCGCTGCCTCCGCTGGGCGACGGTCTCCTCCCATTGGAAGAGGACCACGGCGTCCACGCAGTCGGCGATCTCCTTCTCCCGGGAGGGCTCGAGGACCCCCTTCGTGAGGAGGAGGTAGACGGTGGAGTTCCAGACCTTGGTGACCCGCTGGAGCCCCCGGAGGAAGGCGGTGAGCTCCCTCCACCGCTCGGGCTCCGGGAACTGGGTCGCGAGGTCGGTGAGGGAGTCGAGGACGACGAGGGTCGATCCCTCCCCCTTCTTCCCCTTCTTCGGGTTCGCGAGGGAGAGGGTGACGTAAAGGAGCTTGAGGAGGGTGTTCTTCCTCCCGGGGTTGATGTGGCTGGAGAGCTCGGCGATGACCTTCTCCGGGCTCGCGTTCCGCTTCTTCTCGCAGTCCTCGCTGCCGTTCAGGCAGTACCAATCAGAGGGGACGACGCTCGAGTCGAAGTAATGGGTAGAGAGGTCGGTAAAATCGATGGCCCCGTTCAGCTGGGAGGTGAGGGCAGGGGAAAAGGAGAGGCTGATTTCGGACAGCACGTCCTCTCTGAGCCGCGTGAAGGTGACGTAGCTGATGGTGTCGGGGACCCGGATACCGGGCCCCGCGTCCTGCCGCTGCCTGAGCATGGAGAGGTAGATGAGGGAGCTATACACGAACTCCTGGCTCCCCGCCCCGACATCCCCCTCGAGGAGGACGACGGACCCCGGGGGCACCCCGCCATCCAGCACCGGATCAAGGGAACTGATGCCCGTGGGCATCCTCCTGGCTGCCTGTACTCCCATATACATCTAGGTGATTTCCCCGCAAAGGATTAAAAGATTGCGCTAAAAAATGATCAAAGTCGAGACATTGTGAAAACTCAAACAGAAGATATTTATAGTGTATGATTAAAATGCTTATTGGTCTCGGGGGAGAAAGGTCACTCCCCCCGTACTTGCAGGGTCCCCATGCAACTCCCAGAGGTTCTGAAGCGCCTGAGGCTCAAGGAGGCCTACCGCCTCTTCGGAAAGCGCATGGGGACCTTCCGGGAGAGCGAGAAGGTCTATGACCCGCAGAAAAACGGCATCCTCGTCACCCCCGACCTGCCGGCGGGCTTTGATGTCGTGGACGTGTACTGGATCGATCGCGGCATCTCCCTCGTGTGCATCGCCCTCAACCAGAAAACCCACCAGAACGAGTACATCCTCTTCGAGCCCCCCCTCTCGGCCTTCGAGTACGAGCTCCTCGAGCGCCTCTACGAGGACCTCCGGGACGTCCTTCTCCTGAACGAGCAGGAGATCCGGGGGGACAAGAGGCAGATCCTCCTCTCCCTCGCCGAGGAGCTCATCGCAGAGTACGGGGTGAAGGTGGACCTCCCCTCCCTCTTCCGGCTCCAGTACTACCTCGTCAGGAACTTCCTCGGGTGGTCCCGGATCGATGCCCTCATGAAGGACCCCCAGATCGAGGACATATCCTGCGACGGGGTGAACATCCCCATCTTCCTCTACCACCGGCGGTTCCACAACGTCCGGACGAACATCATCTTCGACGAGGACCACCTGAACTCCCTCGCCATCACCCTCGCCCAGCGGTCGGGGAAGCATATCTCCATCGGGTCACCCATCCTCGACGCCACCCTCCCGGAAGGGTCCCGGCTCCAGCTCACCTTCTCCAAGGTGGTGACCTCCCGTGGCACCTCCTTCTCCATCCGGAAGTTCAGGGCGGAGCCCTTCACCCCCATCGAGCTCCTGGAGCACGGGACCTTCCCGGTGGACGCCATGGTCTATTTCTGGCTCGCCATCGAGAACAACAAGAGCCTCCTCTTCATCGGGGGGACCGCCTCGGGGAAGACCACCTCGTTAAACGCCGTCTCCCACTTCATCCCGCCCCTCTCCAAGGTGGTCTCCATCGAGGACACCCGGGAGATCACCCTGGAGCGGGAGAACTGGATCGCCTCAGTCACCCGGGACGCGGTCATCGACGGAAGCTCGGGGGCCATCACCATGTTCGACCTCCTCAGGGCGGCGATGCGGCAGCGGCCGGAGTACCTCATCGTGGGCGAGGTGCGGGGCGCCGAGGCCCAGACCCTCTTCCAGGCCATGAACACCGGCCACACCACCTTCTCGACCCTCCATGCCGCCGACGTGGAGGCGGCCGTCCACCGGCTCGAGAACGAGCCCCTCGCGGTGCCGAGGAACATGCTCCAGGCCCTGGACATCGTCTCCATCCAGGCCCTCATCTACCGGGGGTCGGAGCGGGTCAGGCGGTGCCAGGAGATCGTGGAGATCATGGGCCTCGACCAGGCGACCCAGAACATCCAGGTGAACACCGTCTTTTCCTACGACCCGGTGACCGACACCTTCACCTACTCGGGAAAATCCCAGGTGTACAACGAGATCATGGCGACCCGGGGATGGGGCACGGGTCACCTGGAGCAGGAGATCATCAAGCGGGGGAAGATCCTCCTTGCCATGAGGGACCAGGGCATCAAGGACTACATTACCGTCTCCCAGATCTTCCAGGCCTATGCCATCAAGCCCGCAGAGGTCATGGAGAGCCTGGGGGACCTCAGGAAGCTGGTGGGATGAGCGCCAGGGCCCATGTCTCGACCTGGATCCGGCAGAAGCGGGACGCCTACTCCTGGCTCCACTCGAACCTCGTTTCGGCAAGGTCCGGGGTCACTATCGAGCACTACCTGTTCCAGACCTTTGTCATCACCCTCCTCTCGGGGATCTTCTGCGCCTTCGCCGGCTTCATCACCGCGGACATCATCGCGACCCTCGAGCTCTCCTCCCAGATCTACGATGTCTTCGGCATCATCCGGATTTTCCCGCACGCCGTCCCCATGCTCCTCTTCAGGGGCGGGGTGACCGTCGCCGCCTTTGCCGGGGGATCCATCCTCGGGTACAAGGTGATGACCGGCTTCCCCAAGCTCCTCATGACCAACCGGGCCCAGCGGATTAACATGAGCCTCCACTCCGCCGTCGCCTACATGTACGCCATGCAGCGGGGGGGTGCCGAGCTCATCGCCATCTTCTCCTCCCTCGCCGACAACTCGAGCATCTTCGGGGAGACCGCCGTGGAGTTCCGGCAGCTCGTCAGGGATGTGGAATACTTCGGGTATGACCTCATGACGGCCTTAAAGAACCTCGGGGAGACGACCCCCTCGGCGAAGTTCCGGGACTTCGTCCAGGACCTCCTCTCGGTCATCGACAGCGGCGCGGGCCTCGGGGAGTTCTTCTCGGCGAGGGTCCGGACCTACCAGGAGGAGGCCAGGTTCGAGCTCAAGCAGTTCATCACCACCCTCGAGTTCGTCGCCGAGACCTACGTGACCCTCTTCGTCGCGGGCCCCCTCTTCCTCATCATCATCATGGTGGTCATGGGCCTCATCGGGGGGATGGGGATCACCGGCCTCGCGGTGGTCTGCTATGCCCTCATCCCCATCGGGTCGGTCCTCTTCATCGTCTTCCTCTCCCTGATCTCCGAGAGGGTCGAGGGTATCGAGCGGTACGTGAAGGCAAAGGAGCTCAAGGAGTACTTCGACGTGAAGGTGGAGACCAAGGATGGCGAGGAGGCCCTCTTCGCCCAGCTCGCCTTCTACGACCATATCCGGAGGTTCCGCGACTTCCTGAGGAATCCCTTCAATGCCTTCGTCCTCATCCCGGTCCGCACCTTCTACATCACCGTGCCCATTGCCATCATCTACATGGTCCTCGCCCTCTACTCGGTCCCCGCCAACCTTGACCTCCAGCTGAAGGTGGCGATCCTTGACGACCACCTGGTCATCGTCGGGCTCGTCATCCTCATCCCCTTTGCCATCTTCTACCAGCTCTGGAAGCGGAAGGTGATGGGGATCGAGGAGGCCATCCCCGAGTTCCTGGACCGGATGTCCGGCGTCCAGGAGGTGGGGCTCACCATCGCCCAGGGCCTCGGCCTCATGGTGAAGACGAACCTCGGGATCCTTTCCTATGAGATCAAGCGGATCAAGAGGGACATGGACTGGGGGGCGAACGTGGAGGAGGCCCTCATGCGGTTCGAGCACCGGATCCGGACCCCCTCCATCGCCCGGACTGTCACCCTCATCACCAAGGCGAGCTACATGAGCGGGGACATCGGGGAGATCCTGAAGATCGCGGCCTCGGACGCGAGGATGAGCGAGATCCTGAAGAGGGAGCGGTCGACCTCGATGCTCATCTACCTCGCCATCATCTACCTGGCCTTCGCCGTCTTCATCTTCGTGGTCGGGGTCATCGTCATCATGTTCCTCCCCGTCCTCATGAAGGGCGGGCTCCAGGCGGCCCTTACCACAACCCAGGGCGGGATCGTCAAGACCAACGCCCTCTCCATCGAGACCTTCCGGCTCCTTGTGTACCACGCCTGCCTCATCCAGGCGGTCTTCTCGGGCCTCCTCGCGGGGCACATGGGGGAGGGGTCCCTCACGGCCGGGGTGAAGCACGTGTGCATCCTTCTCATCATCGCCCTCGTCGCCTTCAATACCTTCATCTGAGGGAGGGTCCATCAGAACCCGACCCATTACCATTAAGTCATCCCGCTGGCACCATTGTAGTGAGGTGAGAAAGATGTGCACGGTCGGCGGGCCCATGGGGGATATCGAGTTCAAGGAGCGGGTGAAGGGGAAGGACTACAAGTGCAAGAGCTGCGGGGAGAAGTTCAAGGGGGTCGGGAAGCACCCCATCTGCCCGAGCTGCCAGTCTGACGACGTAGCTCCCGAATGAGATACCCCCTCGGCGACAGGATCCTCCTCATAGAGGGAGACTCCTCTTTTCTCCTCGCGGGGAGGGCGCTCTCGGAGTTCCCCCTCTACATCGAGACTTTAAACGGCGAGTATTGCGAGACGATCTCCCCTGACGACCTGGTGGTGATCTCGGCTCCCGAGGGCGGGGACACGGAACCGGCCCAGATGCTCCTCGAGCTTGTGCGGCGCTACCGGCTTCCTCTCCTCGTCCTCCCGAAGGACCACCCGGGCTCGAAGCGCCTCCCCCTGGTGGTCTCGGTCTCGGCGTCCCTCCTTCTCTCCTGCACGATCCGCCGGGGAACCCACCCGGACCAGCACCTCCTCTGCTCCTCGGAGGAGCTCGCAGGGATAACACTCAAGGGGTCAGACGGCTGTATCGAGATCGGAGGGGTTCCTTCCGCCGTCCGCATCTCGTACCTTGATGAACGCGCAGCTGGTGTGATAACCCACTAACCGGTGCATTTCTCCAAAAAGTTCACTTTTATCCTCTTTCCAGTCTGCCATCCGTCTTTATTATGATGGGTAGAAGCACGCTTCTCCCCCTAAATCGCCCTGGAATGACGATACTATTATCGTTTTTTAAGACGATTGAAATGCGTTCAATCGAAGGGATGAAGGCCACGAATCATGGTTCAGGATCCCGTGATTGAGAGGCTCGTGCAGAGCGCCGTCAGTCATTGCAGGGAGCGGATCGTCTCTGCCAAGAAGCGAATTGATCAGGGTATCCTCCGGGATGGTGAGAAGGTAATCCGGAGGGAACCGCCCTCCATCACCCGTGCATTGAAGCGATTCCGGGGTTTGTGAGAGGTGGAAAGTGACAACCGAGCGGTCATTGCTCCAAAAGATACGGGAAAAGGAGCTGGAGATCGATGTCCGGGTGGACGAGGCGAGGAGAGAGGCTGAGGAGATCATCGCCCGTGCACGGACTGATGCAGATGCGATCCTGAAGAAGGCGGAGGTGGAAGCAAAGGCAGCGGCGGAGGGACTCACCCGGAGGGAGATGGAGGCCGTCACGAGGGAGATCGAGGCGATAAGATCCGGAGGAGGTGACGAGATCAGGATCCTGAAGGAGAAGGGGGAGCGGAATCAGGGAAAGGCAATTGAAACGATCATACACGCTGTTGCTCCGGAGTAGATATGCTTCAGAAGATGGTCAAAGTACAGGTGGTGGGGCCGAAGAAAGACCTGCAGGCCGTCGTGGACATCCTTTACCAGACCGGCACCGTCCACCTGGAGGATATCTCCAAGATCATCACTCCCGGTGACACCCTCCTCCGCCATCTCGACGTGGAGAAGAGCGGGGAGCTCGCAACCATCCTCGTAAAGATCGGAGGCATCGTCCAGGCATTGCCGAAGATCGGGGAGGAGGCAGGGAAGCAGGCGAGTCTGACCGGAGATCTCCACAAGATGGGCCATGAGGAGCTGATTGGCCGGGCAACCAGGGTGATTGGCGAGCTTGAGATTACAACCCGCGACCTTGCGGCAAAGAAGGGTGACCTGGAACTGGCGCTCGGATCCCTCTCCCGGTACGAGAAGATCATCGACAAGATCCAGCCGCTGGAGAGCCAGCTCCCTGTGCTGGAAGGGTTTGAGGTCACGGTCCTCCTGATCCAGAAGGAATTCTCAGAGGTTCTCGAGTATATCCAGACCGCCCTCCGTGAGATCACGAAGAACCAGTTCGAGCTCATCTCGGCCGACGTGGACGCGACCACCCTCGCAACGGTCCTCATCTTCAACAAGCGGTACTCGGAACAGGTCCATTCCTTTATCTTCTCCCAGAACGTGAACGAGGTGCGCCTTCCCCCTGAGTTTATGGGGAAGCCCTTCCTTGAGGTCCTCACCCTCATCGGGGAACGGAAGAAGCAGACAGTCATCGAGATGGCCGCCATCGATGAGAAGCTCCAGAAGCTCGCGACAACCTGGTACTCGGAACTGATCGTTTTACAAAGGATCCTTGAGGACAGGAACGCGGAACTGAACGTCTTTTCAAAATTCGGGCAGACCGAATATACCTTCGTGATCATGGGGTGGGTCCCGAAGAAGTACCTAAAAAAGACAAAGAAGGCTCTCTCCGATACCTTCGGGGCGCGGGTTATCTTGAACGAGATCGATGTGCCTGCCGATAAGATGGACGCGGCGCCCACCTTCTACGACAACCCCAGGTTCGTCAAACCCTTTGAATTCCTGGTCCAGCTCATCAGCCCCCCGAAGTACCGGGAGGTGGACCCGAGCCCACTCATGGCCATCTTCTTCCCCATCTTCTTCGGCCTCATGGTGGGCGACGTGGGGTATGGACTGATCATCCTTGCCTTTGCTCTCCTTCTGAAGCGGAAGTACCGACAGGTTGAGTGGCTTCAGATCCTGATGAATATCCTGATCCTCTCATCCTTTTCGTGCATCTTCTTCGGTCTCCTCTTCGGGGAGTTCTTCGGGAACTTGGGCGAGGTGTGGTGGGGGATGGAACCGGTCACCTTCATGGGGGTTACCTGGAACCGCATCGAGGCGATGATCCCCCTCCTGATCCTCGCCATCGCCATCGGGGTCTTCCACGTCTTCCTCGGCCTCTCCGTCGGGATCCTCAATTCGCTCACCAGGGGGAACAGGCATCATGTGTGCGATAAGTGCGGGATGATCATCGCCATCACTGGCCTGATCGTTACCATCACTGCGATGGCAGGCATCATCCCCGAGGTCCTGGTGAACCTCGGGATTGTCCTGATCCTGGTGGGGGTCCCCCTCATCATCTATGGCGGCGGATTCTTCGGGGTCTTTGAGATCATGTCCACGGTGGGGAACATCCTCTCCTATGCCCGGCTCATGGCCATCGGCATGGCCTCCGTGGTCCTCGCCCTCGTGGCGAACACGCTGGGGGGCTCGACGGATGTGGTCATCGTCGGGATCCTCATCGCGGCGATGCTTCACATCCTGAATATCATCCTCGCCATGTTCAGCCCCTTCATCCATTCCTTCCGTCTCCATGCGGTGGAATTCCACTCCAAGTTCTTCGAGGGTGGCGGCAACCTGTATTCCCCATTCAAGAAAAGGGAGGAAGGAAAAAGTGAATAGGTGCGCCTCCCGGGTCCCCTCCCGCGAATGCAGTGGAGATGACGACCAGGGGGTCGTAATGGTGTAGTGACCTTTCCCGGGAGGAGGATCAAACAGGATGTATCCATGCCATGCAGACACCACGAGCATGAAGCCCGTGATGAGAGGCGGTTGAGCAGGTTTAATATACACGATTACGTATCCAAAGAACGAAAGTAGGTGGTCTTTACTATGCCGGTAGACTGGGGAATACCCATCGGGGCGGGAATCGCCTTCGGTCTTGGTGCGATTGGAACAGGATTTGCACAATCCAAGATCGGTTCCGCAGGGGCTGGAACCATTGCAGAGAGGCCGGAGACCTTCGGGAACATGGTCGTCCTTGTTGCGATTCCTGAAACCATGGTCATTCTGGGCTTTGTGGTTGCATCCATGATCATGCTCATGCTGAAGTGAGCAGGCAGGAACAGTTACGTCCCCCGGGCATGCAGCAGGCCCCCCCGCATGGGGTGTGGAAGGCTGGCGTTGGGGAAAGAGTATCGACGTAAGAGAGAGGTGGAGCCATGCCGTATGAGGACCTGCTATCGGCCTTAAAGGCGAACGCCCAGGAGAGGATGAAGGAGATCCGGGACCGGGCCGAGGCGGAAGCACTGAAGATCCGGAGAGATGCAGAGGAAGGGGCACAGGGCATCCGCTCAGCCTACCTTGAAGAAGCAAGGCGGGCGGTTCAGCTGGAGAAAGGGAAGCTCATATCAAAGGTCGGGGCCGAGAAGAGGATGGCCTTTGCCAAAACGAAGGAAGACCTCTTCCGGCAGATCTTTGACCAGGCCGCCCTGAGGATGGCATCGGCGAGGGATCACCAAGGGTACCGGCTCTTATTGAAAAAGATACTCGGGGAGGCGATGGAAGAGCTTCCGGAGGAAGAGATCAGGGTCCACATCGATCCCCGTGACGAGCCGCTCTGCAGGGACATCCTCAGGGAGATGAAGCAGAACTGCGAGGTCGTCACCGATCTCACCACCATGGGTGGCCTGAATGCGACAACGGCTGATGAGCGGCTCATGATCTTCAACACCCTCGAGTCAAGGCTGGCACGGGCAAAGGAATTGATGAAATCAGAGATCATGTCGACGCTCTATGGCGACTAGCGTGGATTACGGGTATGTCAATGCCAGGATCAGGGGGATGAAGAGCCGCCTTCTTGGCCAGGAGCTCATGGAAGGCCTTATCCTCAAACCCGACACCGACGCTATCATCACCGAGCTCGAGAAGACCTCCTACCGGGCAGAGATCGAGAAGGCGTCCGTCCAGCATGCAGGTCTTACCTGTATCGAGGTTGCCCTGCGGACGGATATCGCCCGCACGTTCCGGAAAATCTATTCCCTCTTCGAGGAGGAGGTGGAGGAGAAGTACGCGAGGATCCTCCTGAACCGCTGGGACGTGCACAACATCAAGACCATCCTTCGCGGGAAGAACATCCATGAGACATCATCGGAGATTCTGGGGTGTCTCATCCCTGCAGGAGAGCTCGACGAAGCAACCCTCGTGGAACTTGTCAAGCAGCCGGATGTCCGGGGCGTCATCGATCTGCTCGCGACCTGGAGGATCTCATATGCAGCGCCCCTGACCAGGTACCTCAAGGAGTACAGCGAGAAGAGGGATCTCGCGGTAATGGAGTACGCCCTCGACCGGTTCTACTTTGAGTATGTCCTCGAGGCGATCCAAGATGATACCTACGATGACCGTGTCATGCGGGAGATGGTGGAGACCGAGATCGATCTGACGAACATCAGGTCGGTGCTGAAGATACTCAGGGACCGGATCCCCCTCGAGGAGGCCCAGGAGTTCCTCATCCCCGGCGGCTCTCTCAAGGTCGAGAGACTTGCGGCCCTCGTCAGGGCGGGGACCATCAAGGATGCGATGAAACAGCTTGCAGGCACCCACTATGAATTCCTCGGAAAGGTCCCCGAGGAGTTCGTCAAGCAGGAGAAGATCTCGGTCTTTGAGAAGGAGCTCGAAAGGTTCCTGATCCGGAAGGGAATCGGCGGGTTCCTGGGGGATCCTCTCTCCATCTCCATTGCAATCGGCTATGTCTGGGCAAAGTTCACCGAAGTGACGAACATCCGGATCATTGCCCGACTCAAGATGGCGGATGTGGATGAGAAGATCATCAGGGAGGAACTCGTCCATGTATAAGTTTGTCGTGGTCACGGATCCAGATACCGCGCCGGGCTTCCGTCTCGCCGGCGTCGAGGTGATGGAAGCCTCGAACCAGGAGGAGGCGAGGAGAGCCCTCAATACCCTCGTCTTCAAGGATGACACCGGGATCGTTGCGGTGAACGAGGAGTTCATGGCGGCGCTCGATGAGAAGCTCGTGGCGACCATCGAGAAGACGTACCGGCCCATCATGATCCCCATCCCCTCAAAGGTAAGGAAGATCGACAGGACCAGCTATATCGAACGGATGCTGCAGAGGGCAATCGGGTACAACATCGTAGTGAGGAGGTAGAGCGCATGATAGAGGGAGTCGTCGCACGCATCTCGGGCCCCGTGGTGATGGCGCATGGGATGAGGGGGTCGAAGATGTATGATGTGGTGAAGGTGGGAGAGGAGAAGCTGAACGGCGAGATCATCCGTCTCGATGGCGATGAGGCGGTTGTCCAGGTGTACGAGGATACCTCTGGCTTGAAGATCGGTGAGAAGGTGGGAAACACCGAGAACCCGCTCTCCGTGGAGCTCGGGCCCGGCCTCCTCACCTCCATTTACGATGGGATCCAGAGGCCCCTTGCCGTGCTCGTGGAGAAGAGCGGCAGCTTCATTCCCCGGGGTATCACCGTACCGGGCCTTGACCGGGGCAGGAAGTGGACTTTTAAACCCGCCGTGAGAACAGGGGACCGGGTCGGTGAGGGGGACGTCATCGGGACGGTTCCCGAGTACAATATGACACACCGGGTCATGGTGCCGCCCGGGATCTCAGGGAAGGTGGAGGAGATCCGGGCAGGATCCCACTCCGTTGGCGATCCCGTGTGCGTCCTGGAGGACGGGCAGGAAATCACCATGATGCAGCGCTGGCCGGTACGGAAGGGCAGGCCGTATCAGAAGAAACTCGACCCGGCGCTGCCTCTCATCACCGGCCAGAGGGTCTTTGATACCATATTCCCCGTAAGCAAGGGCGGGACGGCCATGATCCCCGGCGGCTTCGGGACCGGAAAGACGGTGTCAGAGCAGACCCTCGCCAAGTGGGCCGATGCCGACATCATTGTCTACATCGGCTGCGGTGAGCGTGGCAACGAGATGACCGAGGTGCTTGCCGAGTTTCCCGCACTCCTGGACCCGAGGACGGGTAAACCCCTCATGGAGCGGACCATCCTCATCGCGAACACGAGCAACATGCCGGTTGCAGCCCGCGAGGCCTCCATCTACACCGGCATCACCATTGCCGAGTATTACCGGGACATGGGCTATGACGTGGCCCTCATGGCCGATTCCACCTCCCGGTGGGGCGAGGCGCTGCGTGAGGTATCAGGGCGCCTGGAGGAGATGCCCGGGGAGGAGGGGTATCCGGCGTACCTTGCCACCCGGCTTGCTGCCTTCTATGAACGGGCGGGGAGGGTGGTATGCCTGGGGAGCGAGGGGAGAAACGGCTCCATTACCGTTGTCGGCGCTGTCTCCCCGCCCGGCGGGGACTTCTCGGAACCCATCACCCAGAACACCCTCCGGATCGCCGGCACCTTCTGGGCGCTCGACACGAGCCTTGCCTACCGGCGCCACTTCCCATCGGTCAACTGGATCAAGAGCTACTCCCTGTACCTCGAAGCCATCAGGGATTGGTACACCGGGAGCGGCTTTGCCGACTGGAAGGATCTCCGGGACCGCACGATGTACCTCCTCCAGAAGGAGGTTGAGCTCCAGGAGATCGTCCAGCTTGTCGGCCCCGATGCCCTCCCCGAGAGCGAGAAGGCAATCCTCGAGGTCACCCGGATGATCCGGGAAGATTTCCTCCAGCAGAGCGCGTACGACAAGGTCGACTCCTTCTGCCCCATGGAGAAGCAGTACTGGATGCTCCGGGTGATCCTTGCCTACTACGAGCGTACCAATGAAGCGATGGCCAGGGGTATCGCCCTCTCCAAGATCCTGAAACTCCCGGTGAAGACCGAGATCGGGAGGATGAAGGAGCTCTCGGACATCGAGCTGATCAAGGGGCTGATCCCCGGAATCGAGAAGGCTATGGCAGGCCTCGAGGTGGAGCGATGACTCCAAAGACCCTTGCCGTGAAGGAGAGCAGGACCGTGAGTTACGTCTCGGGTCCCCTGATCTTTGTACGGTTTGTCAAGGGGGTCTCCTTTGGTGAGATCGCAAAGATTATCCTCCCCTCCGGGGAGGTGAGGACAGGGCAGGTCCTGGATGTCTCCCGGGACCTCGCGGTGGTGCAGGTCTTTGAGGGGACAAGCGGGATCGACAACAAACTCACCCGGGTGCGGTTCACCGGAGAGGCTGCGCGGATCGATGTCTCCATCGACATGCTTGGGAGGATCTTCGACGGCAGGGGGAACCCTCGGGACGGGGGACCGGGGATCATTCCGGAGGCGTCCCTGGATATCAACGGGATGCCCATCAATCCGTACGCCCGGGACAAGCCGGCGGACTTCATCCAGACGGGCATGTCCGCGATTGACGGCTTAAACACCCTGGTGCGGGGCCAGAAGCTCCCGATCTTCTCAGGAGCCGGCCTTCCCGCGAACAAGCTCGCCGCCCAGATCGCCCGGCAGGCCCGGGTGCTCGGGGAGAAGGAGGTCTTTGCCGTGGTCTTCGTGGCCATGGGGATCACCTACAGGGATGCCTCCTTCTTCATGAAGGACTTCGAGCGGACGGGGGCACTCGATCGCGTCGTCTTCTTCATGAACCTTGCCGATGATCCGACTATCGAGAGGATCGCCACCCCGCGGTGCGCCCTCACCGTTGCGGAGTACCTCGCCTTCACCCATGACATGCAGGTGCTCGTTATCCTTACCGATATGATCAACTACTGCGAGGCCCTCCGGGAGATCTCCACCGCCCGGGAGGAGGTTCCGGGTCGCAGGGGCTACCCCGGCTATATGTACACAGACCTTGCTTCCATCTATGAGAGGGCAGGGAGGATCAAGGGAAAGAAGGGCTCCATCACCCAGCTCCCGATCCTGACCATGCCCGACGACGATATCACCCACCCGGTGCCGGACCTCACCGGCTATATCACCGAAGGGCAGATCGTGCTCTCCCGGGAACTCTTCCGGAGGGGGGCCGATCCACCCATCGATGCCCTTCCCTGCCTCTCCCGGCTCATGAACCTGGGGATCGGGCCCGGCAAGACCCGGGAGGACCACCGGAACGTTGCCGACCAGCTCTATGCCCTGTATGCGTACGGGAGGGACCTCCGCAGGCTCGTGGCCATCGTCGGGGAGGAGGCGCTCACCGAGCTGGACAAGAAATATCTCAAGTTTGCGGACGAGTGCGAGAAGAAGTTCATCACCCAGGGGGATGAGGATCGTTCCATCGAGAGGACGCTCTCCACAGCCTGGGACCTCTTCACCATGTTCCCCCCTGTGGAGCTGAAAAAGATCAAGATGGAGTACATCCAGAAGTACCACCCCGAACATCCGAAGGGATGATACCATGGAGCAGGCCAACCCCACCCGGATGGAGCTGATCCGAAAGAACGCCCAGATCAGGCTCGCCGAGCAGGGCCGGGACCTCCTCCGCGAAAAGATGGACGCGCTGATCCAGGAGTTCTTCCGGATTATGGATACGGTCTCTCGCTCGCGGGACGATCTCGAGGCGATGGCGGACGTGGCGCAGCATTCCCTCCTCACCGCACTCGCGACCGATGATCCGGTCACGGTGAAATCGGCATCCTTTGCGACAAAACGTGGACTGACCGTAGACATCAAGGGCAAGAACATCATGGGTGTGCCCGTCCCGGTCATCGAGAAGAAGCGGATCTCCAAGTCCGTCCTTGATCGGGGCTACAGCATCATCAGCACATCGGGAAGGATCGACGAGGCCGCAGAGAAGTTCGAGGGGGAGCTCGATCTCGTCATCGGTCTTGCGGAGTCGGAGACCGCATTGAAAAGGCTCGGCGGAGAGATCCAGATGACCCGCCGGAGGGTAAACGCCCTGGAGCAGGTGCTCATCCCCCAGCTGCAGAGCCAGGCGAAGTACATCGAGAACACCATCGATGAGCGGGAGCGGGAGGACCTGTTCCGGCTGAAGAAGGTGAAGAAGATCATCGAGCGGAAGAAGAGGGCAAACGAGGCAGCCTTCGCAGCATCTCCCGCTACACCAGCGTCAAAAGGATACGGCTGACCTCCTCCACACCGCGGTCCTCCCTCACCTCTTCTCTCTTCACCCGCCCCCCAATCCGGATGACGGAATCGAGCTGGGATTTTTTCATCCGTGAAAAGGCGCATTTTTCCCAGGTATCCCGGTCAAGGGAGACCCAGGTCTCCTCGAGGATATATCGGAGGATCCCGAGATCTGTGGAGGTGAATATCTTCCAGTCGGGCCCCATGGACTGGCGAATCTTCTCAATGGCAGCTTCCGCAGCCTTCTCCTTGTGGATCTGGAAGACCCTCCTTCCCCGTTCATCATTGGTCACTTCGGGCATTTTTTACCCTCAACCTTCCTCTCCTATCATGCTAAAATATCTTTCCTGAGCCGGGACAGGCCTTTCAGGAGGGGCGGGAAGGCTCCCCCGAGATCCGGTGGAGGACCGCTGCCACCTCGTCGGATGCCTCGTGTTCAGTCTTCTCCTTTCTCTCCACCGCCTTCCCGATGGCAAGGATCTCCTCCAGATCGTCACGAGAGAGGCGGGCAAAGGAAAATCCCTCCCATGCCTTCCGGTCGACGAAGACCCAGGTCTCCCCCAGGATGAACTTCAGGGCCCTGATCTCCGTGAGGGTGAACCTCTTCCAGCCCTCCCCGAGGTTCTTTCTCACCTTCTCCAGGGCCTCCTCGGCATGCTTCTCCTTCTGGATCTGGAAGACCCGCCGTCCCCGTTCCTGGTCACTGACGTCAGGCATATCGGCTCAACCTCAGGCTACCATGATGAGGGGGAACGATATAGGTTTCGGCACCGGATTTCCCCACAGGAATCCACAACAGCCATGATGTATCCGGAATCCCATTTACAGGGGAAGATCCTCTCCCGGCCTGGCACTGGGGAAGCGGGATAGAAGGAGGGAGGGGGTCAGTCTCCGGGAGGCTTCGCACCGGTGAACGGGACGAGATCCCTCTCAAGGTCGCGGGCATCCTGGTACCTCTTCCCCGGGTCCTTCTCAAGACATTTCAGGATGATGCCGTCGACCGGCCGGGCAACGGGGTTCAGGGTGGAGGGGGGTACCGGCTCATCGTGGAGGATCCCACGGGTGATCGCGGTTATCCCGTTTCCCGTGAAGGGGGGCCGGCCCGTGACGAGCTCGTAGAAGACGGCCCCGAGGCCGTAGATATCCGTCCGGGTGCTGACGGGCCCGTATTCGCCGGGATCGAGCTGTTCGGGTGCCGCATACCTTGGTGAGAATCCCTGCACGTCGGTGGCCGTGGACCCGCCGAGGAACTTCGAGAGGCCCCAGTCCCCGATTTTCGGCTGTAGCTCCTGCGTCAGGAGGATATTTCCGGGTTTCAGGTCTCCGTGGACGATGCCCCGGGCATGGGCATAGGAGAGGCCCCGGGCGATCCCTGCGACGATGCGAGCGGCGGTCTCCGGGTCGACGGGCTTCTCCAGGTCCTCCAGGGAACGCGGCAGGAACTCCATCTCCACGTAGGGGACCGGCAGGATGTTCGCCCCGAGGATGGGGAGGATGTTATCATGGGAGAGGCCCATCCAGGCCTGCATCTCCCGGAGAAAGGCCTTTCCCGTCGTCTCGTCCAGGGCGAGGGGGACCTTGACGGCGACCTCCCTCCCGTCCTCCCTTCTCCGGGCACGGAAGACCCTCGACAGGCCCCCCGTTCCGACGATCACCGGATCCACGTACCTCGCCGAGAGTTCGCGCGGAAAGGCGGTCACCGTCTCCGCACCCGGCGCCCGGGGAGCTGCCGGACCCTCTCCCCCTCCCCTTTCGGTCGTGCCGGTCCGGGGGCGGTTCCTCCGGTACTGCATAAGGGCGAGGATGGTGGAAAGGAGAATCACCCCGGCGAGAACCAGGGGGAGAATGGCCTTACGTACCGGGGTTGCCGAGAGCGGCACGAGGAGGAGGAGCACCGCCGCGAGGGCCGAGAACACCGGGTGGACCTGCAGGAGGAGGCGGGAGGGGAGGGAGCGGAGGGCTTTCCAGCCGAGCCCGAGGGAGGAGAAGCCGAGGTAAAAGAGCATGACGCAGAAGAGGACCGAGCCCGGCCCCTCCCCTGCCAGCTCGAGCCGTATGCCGAGGGAGCTCGCGATGAGGAAGGAGAGGCAGAGGATTGCGATGCCCGTGGCTGCATTCCCGACGGCGAGGAGGATCCCTTCCCGTCTCGTGAGGGTGCAGGTCCAGTCCCGGGATCGCTCCCCGTCGGCCCAGAAGAGGAGGACGAAGGCAAGGGCCCCGAGCCCGAGGACCGCAAGATCGAAACGGGCAAGTGCCTTGAGGATCCAGGGGAGCGCCGCGATGCGGGTGGGCTCAGGGGCAGCCATCCCCGTTCCTCCGTGGGTCTTCCCATGCCGATGGCCTGCAGGGCTGGGGTCTCTCCAGGCATCGCCCCCGGATTGGTGACAGCCCCGTCATCATGCCCGTCCTCCCTGCTCCTCCATCAGGTCCGTTGATCATGGGCCGGGGCTCCCCCGCTCGTTGACTTCCCCGGACTGGAGGTGTGATCAAGGGCGGGGGGAATGGCAAAGATGAGCCGTGCTGCGGTGATCCCCTGGCCGAGTTCCATGACGTCCCCGTTCTTCAGCCGGACCCTCTCCCTCTCCCCGACCTTCGCCCCGTTGAGAAAGGATCCCCCCGTGCTCCCGCAGTCCTCGTAGAAGATGCCGTCCCCGACCCGGATCCGTGCATGGGGCCGGGAGACACGGGTCACGGCCTGGTAGGCTTCCCCGAGGATGACATCCCTCGCGGGATCACCTGCATCCGGCTGCCCCGGGTCACGCCGGCCGATCCTGGTCTCGCCCTCCCCGAAGGAAAAGGCCCTCCCGTCCTCCGGGCCCCCTATGAGGACCGCCAGGGGCCGCTCCCCCAGAAGAACCCCGCTTACGCTCCCCTTCACCGAGCTGAGCCGCTGGTCGATGGTACGGTCTAGATCAGTGATCCTTGAGTCCGAGAAGACGCCGAGGGTCCGGACGATGGCCTCGAGGCTCCCCGGGACGAGGGAGTACTCCCAGACCGGGTGGACCCCCTTGGAGGTCTCCCTCCCGATACCGGCCTCCTTCCGGATGACCCCGATGGAGAGCAGCCGGTCGAGGTGCTTCTTGGTATTCTCATAGCTCGTCCCGATCTCCCGGGAGAGGGAGGTCGCATCCATGGGCCTCGTGCGGAGGAGCCTGAGGATACGGAGCCTCGCCTGGCTGGAGAGGATATCCAGGTACGCGGAGAGCTCGTCGATGAGATCCCAGTCCGGCCCCCCGGCACGGGTATCGGAAGCCCCGTCCCTGCCCATGCAAAAGTCTCACCCCGGTGCTTTATTAGACTGCCGCATCTCCGGAGGAGGTTCACGGGACAATGCGGGAAAAAAGGGGGGTGGGGGCTTGCGAATGTTCAGAGGGTTACCGTTGCTGCCGCCATAAGAGAATCCTCACCGGCTCCATCCATTGAGCCGGTTGAACTGCCCTTTCCCCCTGCATTGCCCGCCTGGTAATGCTCCTTGACGCTCTCCCTCACTTCCTGTGCGAACTGTTTCCAGAGGGACATGAGGTTTGCATTGATGGTCTTGAGGCTGTCCCTGTCCCTGCCTTCGAGGGCTTTTTCGAGGTCCGCCCGCTGGCCGGAGATAGTCGTGAGGGTCGCCTGCGGCTTTGTCGTGTCGATACCGTACTTATCCAGGATAGTGATGACGCTATCTGCCCGCTGGACATTCAGGTCGAACTGCCGGAGCCTGTACTCCTGGTGGTTGGCCCAGAGGGCGTTCTTCAGCTGCGGGTCGATCTTTGAGGCCTTTCCGGCAGTGTTCCCGTCCGCCTGGGCAGCCGATACCGGCAACGCCAGGGCAGCGATGAAGACGAGGCCGAGGAGGGCCATGGCGATGGTGTTCCTTGACATGTTTCTTCTCTCCCTTGCATTTCTTCGGGTCTGTTGGTACCCTAGATCCATCAATCGGGTTCCCGGGTCATATATTCCTAAAATGGAGGCGGTTACGGAGCAGGATGACCGGGTTGATCTGTTGAACCGGGCGGTTCAGGGTACCTGGCCGAGGTGCAGATTCCAGTGGGATACGGGCTTAATTCTCCTTCCGGCTCCACTGGGGATCGAAATAACAACACATATATTGCAACTTTCTCCAGATTACTGGTATCATCACCGGGCAGGAGCGTGGTATGAAGACAGAGATCTTGCAGGCCATCAGGAACGCGGAGGAGGAGTACCAGGCGGAAATCGCAAAGGGGAAGGCAGAGAAGGAGCGCCGCATCGCCGCGGCCACCCTCGAGGCCGACGGCCTCGTCATGAAGGCCCGGACCGGGACCGAGGAGTACAAGAAGCAGCGCCTTGAGGAGGCGAGGAGGGAGGCCGGCCGGAAACGGGACACCATCATGAGGGAGGGTGAACGGCAGGCCGCCCTCCTCCGGGAGCAGGCAGGGAAGAACCTGGACGGTGCGGTGCGGCTCCTCCTGAAACGGTTCGAGTCGGAGGTGTATGTTAAAGACTAAGTCCATGACCCATCTCCTCATCACGGGTCTCAAGGAGCGGATGGAGCCCACCATACGGGAGCTCTACCTCCAGTATGCCTTCCATGTCCGGGAGTACGTGGAGGGGAAGGACCCGGATTACGAGGGTTTCGTCCTGGGCAAGCCCCTCTCAGGAGCGGTGTCCGTCTCGGGCGAACTCGTCCGGCTCCGGGGCGTCCTCTCCCTCCTCGGGATCGATCCCCGTCAGACTTCAGTTCAGGAGAGGCCGTCTGCCGGTGAGATCACCGGGAGGATAGAGCGGGACCTGCCCCCCCTTGAGAAGGAGGTGGAGGACCTGGTCACCCGGAGGCGGGATGCCCTGGAGCCGAGGATCCACGGGCTGGAGGAGGAGATCGCGGCCCTCGCCCCGTTTGCGGCCGCCCCCCTGGACCTGGACCTCTACCGCGGGTATACCAGTATCGCGGTCTTTGCCGGGAGGATCGGGCATGATGTGAACATACCCGTCCCCCACGAGAAGTTCTTCACGGCGGCGGTGGAGGGCAACTTCCTCGCCCTCTTTGTCCGGGTGGAAGACCGGGCGGAGGTCGAAGGGATCCTCCAGGGAGCCCGTTTCCAGCCCCTCGCCGTCCCGGAGGGTTCGGGATCCCCGGCTGACCGGGTCGCGGCCTGCCGGGCGGACCTCGTATCGGGGAAGAAGGAGATGGAGGAGATCGACCGGCGGCTCGGGGAGATCCGGACCCGGCACGAGGCCTTCCTTTTCGCCTGCGAGGAGATCCTCTCCACCCGGGCAGAGCAGTTCGAGGTGCCCCTCCGGTTCGCCACGACCGAGGGCGCCTTTGTTGCAGAAGGCTGGGTGCCCACCGAGCGGGTCCGGTCCTTCAAGGAGGCGGTGGCGAGGGCAGCCGGGGGAAAGGTCTACATCACCGAGATGGAAATGTCGCCTGAGACGAGGGAGGTCCCGGTGGAGTATGAGAATCCCCCCTTCGCACAGCCCACCGAGCTCATCACCGACCTCCACTCGAGGCCCCGCTACTGGGAGGTTGACCCGACCCTCACGGTCGCCATCATCTTTCCCCTCTTCTTCGGGCTCATCCTCGGAGACGTGGGCTACGGGGCACTCCTCCTCGCGGTGTCCCTCGCCCTGTCGAGGATCATCACCTCGAAGGACGGGGCGCGGATGGCCATCGTGCTCCGGAACTGCAGCATCTCGGCCATCATCTTCGGCATCCTCTTCTCGGAGTTCTTCGGGTTCGAGATGCCCTGGCACCCCGTCCTCCCGTCCCGGCACCTGCTCATCGGGGCCGTCGAGGCAGGGGGCGAGGGGCCGAACATCGTCGGGCTTATTGTCCTTGCCGTCTGGATCGCCGTCGCCCAGATTACCCTCGGGAGGATCCTCTCCGCGGTCAACAAGTCCCATGACCCCCACCATGGGATGAAGGGGGTGCTCGGGCAGGCCGGTTGGATCGCCACCATGTTCGGCATCCTCTTCCTGCTCTGGTCCATCTTCCCCATCCCCAATATGCCGGACCTCACGAACCTGCCGCCTGTCTTCATGGGGCTCTCAGTCTCGATGATCGTGGGGGCAGTGCTCACCCTCGGCGGTATCCTCCTCATCGCGAACGAGTCGGCCCTGGAGCTCATCGAGCTCCCCACCCTCATCTCCAACACCATGTCCTACGCGCGGCTGGCGGCGGTGGGGCTCTCGTCGGTGGTCATCGCCATTGTCATCAATTACATTGCCATCTCGAAACTCATCGAACCCAATTTAGAAAATCTTACCATCTTGGGGATCGTACTGATCCTGGTCGGGATTGCAGTTCTCGTCGGTGGACACCTGCTGAACACGGCACTCGGGCTCATCGGGGGCGGGCTGCAGTCGCTGAGGTTGCAGTATGTTGAGTACTTCACCAAGTTCTACAAGGGTGGAGGAAAGAAGTACCGTCCATTCGGAAAGGAAAGAAGATTTACAGAGGATTAACCATGGCAGCTGAAACAATAGCACCAACGGCGGTCACGACCCTCGCGGGAATGACCGTAGAGATGATTCAGGCATCGCAGATAGGAACAAAGGCCCTCGCGGCCTCCATCGCCATCAGCACGACCGCCATATCGACAGCCGTGGCCGAGTACGCCATCGGTACCGCTGCTGTCGGGGCCACCGCAGAGAAACCGGAGGTCTTCGGGTCGGTCCTGATCCTCACGGTCATCCCGGAGACCATCGTCATCTTCGGCCTCGTCGTGGCGCTCCTCCTTATCATCTGAAGGGAGCGGGCGATGGAGCTCGAAGCGGTCGCTCTCGACATCAGGGACAAGGCGAAGCGCGACGCGGCAGCCATCCGGGAGGAGACCCGGAAGGAGACAGACAGGATCCTCTCCTCCGCCCAGGAGCGTGTCCGGGAGATCAACCTCGGAGCAGAGGACGAGGTGAACCGGCAGGCAGCCCGGATGACCGAGCTTGAGGTCTCCTCGGCGAACCTTGCCGTGAAAAGGATGCACCTCAACACCCAGAAGGACCTCCTGGACCAGGTGTACCGCGCGACCCTCGACGCCATCGGAAGGAACCCTGAGAGCTTCCGGCGGGATACCGTGAAGACACTCCTCTCAAAGGCGAGGAAGGATATCCGTGAGGGGGCGGTCTTCTGCAGCGCAAGGGATACCCAGGCCCTGCAGGAGATCCTCAGAAGCCCCGAGTACGCCGGGTTCCGGTTCGGGGGCACCGTCGATATCCCGGGTGGTATTATTATCGAGAGCGGGAACGGCCAGCTGAAGGTTGACTACAGCTACCGCACCTTCCTCGACCGGGTCTGGGAGGCAGGGCTCAAGGATGCATCCGACACCCTGTTCCAGTGAGAGGTGGAGATGGCTCTCGTAAGCGCCCCGGGATCCTACATCTACGTATGTACCCGGCTCAGGGTGCGACGGTCCTTCTTCCTGCCGCGGGAGGACCTCATCCGCATGCTCAATATGGAACTTTCAGAGATCATCAGGTTCGTCGGGGAGACAACCTACAAAAAGGAGATCGCGGAGCTTGGCACCCTCTGTTCGGGAACGGATCTGGACCTTATCGAGATGGCCCTCTCCTGGAACATGGCCAAGGAGTTCCACAAGATCCTGGAGATCGTGCCGGAGGGCCTCAGGGGTTTCACCTCGGCCTACCTGAGGCGCTGGGATGTCCAGAACGTCATCAATATCCTCAGGGGCAAGGCCCAGGGGATGAAGGCGGGCAAGATCAAGGAGGTCCTCATCCCGGCAGGGGATCTCGACCGGGAGTTCCTGGACAGGCTCCTTGCCGAGGATTCGGTGGAGAAGGTTGTCGCCGCCCTCTCGGGGGTGAGGTTCTCCCATATCATCGAGGGTGTCTTTACCGCGGGGGTGACGGATGAGTCTCTCATGACCCTGGAGAATGAGCTCGTTAAGAACTATTACGAGGATCTCGCCATTGTGGCGGAGAGCGGGGTGAAGGGGGGTCCCATCTTCCTCGACTGGCTCAGGATGGAGATCGACTTCAAGAACATCCAGACCCTCTTCAGGCTCCGTGAGTATAAGGAGAAGGGGGACGTCCTTTCCCTCATGATACCCCGGGGCGGGATACCGGTGGCAGACCTCGTCAGGCTGAACAGCATCGAGGCTCAGGGAGAGTTCATCGACGCGCTGAAGAAGAAAGCCAGGTTTGAGCCACTCCAGACAGCCCTGGAGGACCTGAGGAAGGAGCGGCCGATCCATGAGATCGAGATCGCCCTCACCAGGGTCCTCCTCCACCAGATGAGTTTTATGTCGAAAATGCATCCCTTCTCCATCTACCCCATCCTCAGCTACCTGGAGGAGAAGAGGTACGAAGTCGCCAACCTGCGGACCATCTCCCGGGGTAAGAAGGTAAACCTTCCCACCGAGGAGATAAAACGGTACCTGGTGATCTGAGTGGAGATAGCCGTCATCGGGAGCGGGGAGTTCATCCTGGGGTTCCGGCTTGCGGGAATCCGGAAGACGTACGCGGCCGAGGGCGAGGAGAAGCTGAAGGCCGCCATCCAGAAAGCCATGGACGACCCGGAGGTCGGGATACTCGTCATGAGCACCGCCGACTTCGGGCGGATCCCCGTGCGCCTGCGCACCACCCTCGAGAACTCCATCAAGCCGACGGTGGTGGCCATCGGGGGTGAGGAGGGGGGCATCTCCCTCCGCGAGAAGATCAAGAGATCGGTGGGTGTTGACCTGTGGAAGTGACAAGCGAGGAAGATACATGAAAAATCAGGGAATTCTCAAGCGGATCGCAGGCCCTGTCGTCACCGCGGTGGGGATGGATGCCCACATGTACGACCTGGTGAAGGTGGGGAAGGAGGAGCTCATGGGGGAGGTCATCAAGATCCAGGAGGACATGACCATCATCCAGGTGTACGAGGACACCTCGGGCATCCGGCCCGGGGAGCCGGTGGTGAACACCGGCCTCCCCCTCGCCGTGGAGCTCGGGCCGGGCCTCCTTTCGAGTATCTACGACGGGATCCAGAGGCCCCTCGAGGTGCTCATCACGAAGCAGGGGAACTTCATCTCCCGCGGCGTGACGGCACCGGGGCTCGACCGGGCGAAGAAATGGCACTTCAGGCCCGTCGTCAAGGAGGGCGACCGGGTGGGGCCGGGCTCGATCCTGGGAGAGGTCCAGGAGACGAACATCATGCACCGGGTCATGGTTCCGCCGGGAACGAAAGGCGGGATCGTGAAATCCATCAAGGCAGGGCACTTCACCGTCGAGGAGATCATCTGTACCCTCGAGGACGGGACCCAGATCAAGATGATGCAGAAGTGGCCGGTCCGGATATCCCGCCCCGTAAAAGAGAAGCTCAACCCGGATGTCCCGCTCCTCACCGGCCAGCGGATCCTGGACGGGCTCTTCCCCATCGCGAAGGGCGGCACGGCGGCCATCCCCGGCCCCTTCGGGAGCGGGAAGACGGTTACCCAGCAGCAGCTCGCCAAGTGGTCCGACTCCGAGATCGTCGTCTATGTCGGGTGCGGCGAGCGGGGGAACGAGATGACCGAGGTGCTCACCGAGTTCCCGAAGCTCCAGGACCCGAAGAGCGGGAAGCCCCTCATGGAG